>DATMPS010000053.1:0-2590 GCA_035567435.1 Terriglobales bacterium
TGGCCGTACTGCCCGACTAGACCATTCGGACTGAAAATAAATTCATATCCCGAAAGCTGGCCCAGGAAAAACTCAGCTCGCATGGGTCCCAAAAAACCGAAAATGCTGGGCAGTTTAAGTGGGGTGACGCGGTTGATCCGGAACATAGTGATTGGAGCAGCGTTGTCGCTGAACATCATTGGCCCGCCGTCCCCGGGGCCCCACCAAAGGCTCTGCTTGCCAAAAGAAACCTGCCAATTCCGGAGGTTGAGACCGACGTAGGAGTCCAACAAGCTAAACTGGTTTACGGGGGCTATGGGCGTGCCAGGGGGAAGCGGGAGATTGTCGGCTGACGCAATCACTTGCCGCGCGGAAAGCGGCAACGCCGGTGTGCCCGGAGCAGTTTGCAGTTCTCCGCGTACGTAAACGACCCAAGGCCCACTGGTGGCGTAGCTCGAAAACCCCGTAACCGAATTCCAGCCTTCGCCGTAGGGCCGGCCGAAGTCATTGATCTGAGTCTGGCCAAAGTGATACCCGTCTTGAAGGGGCATGCCAGAAATGTTCTCAACCCGGGAATAGATCGATTCGAGGCGGAACGTCGAAACATTCGCACCCGGAGAGCCTTCGAGCTCCGTTCGAAATTCTTTCTGCAAAGCAGCAACGGTCAGGCCGGCTTCAGATCGCTCATCGCCGCCGGATTGCAATTTACTTTCCGCTTCGCCCAGCAGACGGGCGCACTCGCTGCGTGTCCACGGGCGCTGGCCGGCAAATCCACTGTCGACCAGCCCCAATCCCATTAAACGGTCGAACGCGGGATAGACCCAGCTATCCAGGGGGACGTAGGGCGAGCCGAGATTAGCGGCCGAGGAGCCGTCCCTTCTATTTCGAAAGATCGAGCTTATTGAGTGCCAGGCCGCGCCGCCGAAATCAGGATCGTGATGACGGGTGTAGATGTCCTGGGCGACAAGATTTCCAATTACGGTGCCAACGAGCACGTCCGACGGAAAATGCTGATGCGCTTTCACGCGGGAGAAGCTGACCAAAGATGCCAAGCCGTACGCGGCGATCTTGGTGAGGGGACCGGGATACTCGTGAGCGATCACGCTGGCCACGGACCACGCCGCGGCGGAGTGTTCCGAAGGAAACGAAGTACCACCGCTCTGGAAAAAGGAACCGCTTCCATCCCCCTGAAAGGGCCGTTCGCGACGCAGCGAGTACTTCAATCCCTCAACTGCGACCAGGCTGTTCAGCGCGGCTTCCCCAGCAAGGAATCCTGTCTCACTCCAATGCTTCTTGTGCGAGACATGGCCCAAGAGCCACATTCCGCCCGCACCGCCGAGAAGTGCTCCCACACCTGCGTTCGACAGCGTTTTGTAGCGGCTGATTGTTGCGGGACTGTGTGATAGGTGCTTGCTGAAATCGCGGTCGGTCACGAACAATCCCGCGGTGATTCCACTGAGCGGAACAAGCCAATCGGTATCAGACAACCGGAGTCGTGCAGGACTGGTCGAGATTTCTCGCTGATCGCCGATGAACCTTCCCACCAATCCCATCCGCGTTCCCCGAGACGTTTTCGACACTGCGTTCCCTTCCGGCGCGCTATCAGCACTTGAAGAAGGGTTGTGGTCCGGCGGAGCGGTTTCCGCAAAGGATCCCGTCCCTTCCCCCTGTGCGAAGCACACGCGAGCGGCGCCTACGCCAAGCAGCAGGGCCGCTCCGAGAATCGCGATGTGGCGTCGCATCATCATGGGCGCTCAGGGAATGGCGACAGCCGCAACCAACGCCGCGGACGATGCGATTTGCGCGACCGACAGAACGTTTTTCAATCGACTGCCGCCAATAACGGGCTTCTCCGGTACGACAATCGTGTCGCCCGGACCCATCGTCGCGGAGAGCACGCCTTCGGACCACAGGCCGCCCTTGCCGCTCGTGACCGAACCGTCCGCGCGAACTATGAAGGTTGCGCCCTTGTCTGCAAGCTGCGTTGCGCCTCCCGCGCGGGAGAGATACCAACCAGCATTCATCCCCGGCGTATAGGTGAGGGCGTTGGCGTTGTACACCTGTCCAATGACCAGTACAGCTCCAGGCTGCTTGGGGATCGTTAGTGAGTCGCCTGCACGAAGCTCGATGTCGTCGGGAGAACCTGCAAAACCTTTGCGGTCAGCACGAAGATGAATCACAAGTCGACCCGATACGGGATTTCTCCGCAGTGCATCCAGCGCACGTTGGCGCTGTTGGATGGCTGCCTGTTGCAGTACAGCTTCTTCCGATCCAGTCGTGGATGCCGAGGTCCTGACGACGGTGGACTCCTGCTCGAGGCGCTGGATCAGCTCCTGGCGACTCTTCTGCTGAAGTTCGCGCACTTCGTCACGCTCGAAGACGGTGGCGCGCGGATACGCCGTCGGCAGCAATCCTCCAGCACGCTCCAGTAACGAACTTAGCCGCTCCCCGGGACGGATGCCGTACGTACCAGGTTGGCGTACTTCTCCACGCAAGGTGACTACTGCGCTTCTGTCGTTCCAACCGGCCTGCTGCGGCACAGTCAACACATCGCCATCATGGAGCGACAGATTCTGGTCCTCGTTTCCTGCAAGAGCCGCAGCCAGATTCA
>DATMPS010000054.1:0-5108 GCA_035567435.1 Terriglobales bacterium
CTTCGCGCCGGGTGGAAGGTTGGCGGGAGTGACTGTTTCATAGGAGACTCCGTCAACCAAGAACTCAAGCCGCTCCGGCGACCAGATGAGCGTGAACTTGTGAAACGCCTTGTAGTAGGGGTGATGATTCGGCAATTCATACTGAGCGGTCATTCCAGCCTCGGGGAAACCGGGCCCGTGCGCCGAGCCTTCCTGCACCAGAGGCTTGTTGCCGACATTTTCCATGATGTCCACTTCGCCGCAGGCGGGCCAGTGCACCGTCTCGATGTCGTCGCCCATCATCCAGAAAGCCGGCCAGATACCTTGCCCGTAAGGAAGTTTGATGCGGGCCTCGATCTTTCCGTACTGGGTGGAAAACTTGCCCAGCGTCTTGAGCCGGGCTGACGTGAACACCCCGGAAGGCGAGCGCAGGGCGCGAATCACCAGATGGCCTTTGCCATCCAGGTAAGAATTGTCCCGGCTGTCGGTGTAGTTTTCGAGTTCGTGGTTGCCCCAGCCGCTTGCACCCATGTCATAGACCCATTTGGCAGGGTCGGGGGCCGATCCTGCGCGGCCCTTGAACTCATCGCTCCAGAAGAGCTTCCAACGGGTTTGGGCGGAGAGCGGAGAGGCGAGGGAGATCAGGAGAATCAGCAATAATCCGGCGTGGGCGGGTGCGAGTTTGCGCATGCGAGGACTTCCTTCGGCTTGGTGAAAACCGGTACGGACAGAGTCTAGCAGCCCGGCACGACCACTTTCAGCGCAGCGCGTTGCACGAAGATCTCGACCGGGGTCTTGCAGACATGTTCGCCGTCGGCGTAGAGGTCAAGCGGCGTCTCGGTTTCGACTCGAAGGCGCGAGGCAGAGAAGTACGAGACTTCGCGGATGCGCAAGTGGCGTCCGAAATACACCGTGGGGAACATGCAAGCGAGCTTGAAGGGATCGACTCCTCCGATCACGCAGACATCGAGCTGGCCGTCGTCCATTTTGGCGTTGGGTGCGATCTTCATTCCCCCGCCGTAGACGGGGGTGTTGGCGAAGGCGGCAAGGATGGTGGGCTGGTCGCTGCGGAGGGTCCAGCCCGTTTCGCCACGAGCTTGTTTGTCCAGCACAACGTTCTCGGCCACGTTTCCCGCCGCTAGGATCTTCATGGGCCGGGGCGCGAAGCGAAAGATTGTGGGAAGAAGAGCGAGAACATAGCCGCCGTGCCCGCGGAGCCAGCGCGGCAGGAAATTCGCGCAGCGTGCAACCTCGGCATCGAGGCCCACGCCAGCCACACAACCAAAATAGCGCGTGAACGGTTCGTGAGGCGCGGGTGTTCCATGTGCGGCCCACGGCGTGATGACTCCCAAGTCGATCGAACGCACGTTCGCTTGGGTGCTGCGGAACTCATGCCAGGCTTTCAGGGAAACGCGCACACTACGCAGGCCAAGGGCACGAGCAAAATCATTGCCGCTGCCCACGGGGACGACCAGCACCGGCGAGCCGAGCTTTACCAACTGCTCCAAATGCCGGTGAAGCGTGCCATCTCCGCCAAAAAGCAGGATCACGTCGGCTTGATCGGGCGATGCCGGCATTCCAATCCGCCATTCGACCGGCAAGTCTGGCTCGTGCTGACTCCTTTCGGACTGAAAGGGCTTGAGGTCTTGGGCGGAGCATCCCAGCCCGAGCACGGCAGAGGCGCGCATGCGGCGAGGTTACCAGAGTCCAGCCAGCGGGGACTCGCGGTCGTGTCCTGAATCCTAAATAAAACACCCCGAGGCATGACTGGAATGATTTCCCGATGGTAATCTTCGGTGCTCTCCCCAAGGCCGCGTCGGGCTGGCATTATGGAAGCATCCAGCCACTGGGGGTTCTGCCATGCAATTGCGAGCGTCCGCGGCCGTGTTGTTGTTTGTTGGGCTCTGCCTGAATCTGTCCGGGTGCGGGTCGAGTTACTCCAAGCCTGGCACACCGAATCCACCGCCACCGCCTCCTCCGCCCGGGACCACGGACGTTCTCACCTACCACAACGACAACGGGCGCACAGGGCAGAATCTGACGGAAACCACCCTGACGACCAGCAACGTCAACTCGGCGAAGTTCGCCAAGCTAGCCTTCTACCAGACGGATGGCTTGGTTGACGCGGAGCCTCTCTATGTTGCGAATCAGTCGATTCCCGGCAATGGCACGCACAACGTGCTGATCGTTGCCTCCGAGCACGACACGGTGGATGCCTTCGACGCGGATTCCGGAACCATCCTCTGGCAAACGTCGATGCTGAAGTCGGGCGAGACCACCTCTGATAACCGCAGCTGTGGCCAGGTTTCGCCCGAGATTGGCGTGACTGCAACACCGGTCATTGATCGCACACGCGGAGCGAATGGCGTGGTCTACGTAGTCGCGATGTCGAAGAACGGTACGACTTACCACCAACGGCTACATGCTCTCGATCTCGCGCTTGGGACGGAGTTGCTCGCCGGTCCGGTGGACATTTCTGCAACTTATCCCAGCAACGGCGGGAACGTGGTCTTCGACCCTAAGCAGTACAAAGAGCGGGTCGGCCTGCTGTTGATGAACGGCGTGGTTTACACCGGCTGGGCTTCGCATTGCGATATTCAACCCTACACGGGATGGATCATGGGCTACAGCGCGTCCACTTTGGCGCAAACCACCGTGCTCAATGTAACTCCGAACGGCAACGAAGGCGCGATTTGGATGTCCGGAGCGGGCCTGGCTGCGGACACCTCCGGGAATATCTATTTCCTCGACGCCAACGGCGATTTCGACACCACCATGAACTCCAATGGCTTCCCCGCGAATGGTGACTACGGCAATGCCTTCATGAAGCTTTCGACCACCGGGAACCAGCTGGCCGTCGCGGACTACTTCGAGATGGCCAATGAGGCATCGGAAAACGCGAGCGATGCAGACTTGGGCTCCGGCGGAGCGATGGTGCTGCCTGATTTGAACGACGGAACGGGCCACACCATGCATCTCGCAGTTGGAGCGGGCAAGGATTCGAATCTCTATGTGGTGAACCGTGATTCGATGGGCAAGTTCACTTCAGGCAGCAACAAAATCTACCAGCAGCTCTCGGGAAAGCTACCGGGAGGCGTCTGGGCCATGCCTGCCTACTTCAACCATACGGTCTACTACGGATCGGTGGGCAGTCCGATTCAGGCGTTTGCGATTACCAACGCGAAGTTGGCAACCAGCGCCACTGCGCACACTGCTAACAGCTTTCCGTATCCCGGTGCGACGCCGAGCATCTCCGCGAACGGATCGAGCAACGGGATCGTGTGGGCGGTCGAGAACAGTAACCCCGCCGTGCTGCATGCCTACGATGCGAGCACGCTAAACGAGCTCTACAACAGCAACCAGGCTAGCGCCAGCCGCGATCATTTCGGCGCCGGTAATAAGTTCATCACCCCGATGATCGTGAATGGCCGGGTGTTCGTGGGGACGCCGAATGGCGTGGCGGTGTTTGGCCTGCTGCCGTAGTGCCGATCCTCCCTGTGTCATCCTGAGGAAGTGGAGTCCTATGCAAGGCGCAGGACTCCCGACGAAGGACCTCAGTAATTTCTGGGGTAGGCAAAGAAGCTAGGGCCGTGCAGAGAACTCCCCCGATACGTCGGGAATGGCACGCGCGATTGCAGGGGTCCTTCGACTGCGCAGAGCGATTCGCGAAGCGAATCGCTCTGCTGCGCTCAGGATGACAGGTAGTGAGGAGCGAGTTAGCAGCTTTGCTCGCCCGGACAGCCGAGGGCGGCTGTCCCCACATGGGCATACCTAGGCACCAGCGTCGGGTACTACTCTGACTCTCTTCATCTTGCGGCCAACGCCCAGTACGACATCATGGTAGAGCGGCATATTCGCAAGCACCTGCTGCGGGACTATCTTTTCCCCCGCCATGCTGACTGCCCCGCCCTTTATCCTTGCGGCAGCCTCCGTGTTGGAGGTGGCCAAGCCTGCTTGGCGGATCAGCTTGTCAATGCGAACCGGATACGTATCCCTGAGCGGGCCACCTCCTCTTCCCTCGAGAACGACGTCTGACAGGCGGATTTCGACAAGCTCCAACTGTTCCGGCACTTCGTGCTTCTGAAACTGTTTCGTCCAGTCCTCCCCAGCTTTCGTCGCCGCTTCCGCCGAGTGAAAATCCGCCACGATTCGCTCCGCCAGATCTTTCTTTGCCTGCATGGGATGCGCTTCCCGCTTTATCTTTTCGATCTCCGCGACCTGCACGTCCGTCAGCAGCTCGTAGTAACGCCACATCATTTCGTCGGAGATGCTCATCAGCTTGCCATACATTTCCAGCGGAGGCTCGTGGATGCCGATCGCATTGCCCAGTGACTTCGACATTTTCTGCACACCGTCGAGGCCCTCAAGAATCGGCGTGGTCAGCACCACTTGCGACTCCTGTCCGTAGGCGCGCTGCATTTCGCGGCCGACGAGGAGATTGAATTTCTGGTCGGTGCCGCCCAGTTCGACGTCGGCTTCAAGCGCAACCGAGTCGTATCCCTGGACCAGCGGGTAGAGCAGTTCGTGCACTGAGATTGGCTTCTCCTCTCGGAAGCGCTTGTGGAAGTCCTCACGTTCGAGCAGTTGCGAGACGGTGTACTTCGCGGTCAGGCGGACGAAGTCGTCGGCGGTGAACTTGCCCATCCAGCGGCGATTGAAGTCGATGACGGTTTTCTTCGGATCAAGAATCTTGAAGACTTGCACCCGGTAAGTCTCTGCGTTCTGTGCGATCTGCTCGACCGAGAGCGGCGGGCGCGTGGCGGAGCGCCCTGTGGGATCACCGATCATACCGGTGAAGTCGCCGATCATGAAGATGGCGGTGTGCCCGAGATCCTGAAAGTGTTTGAGCTTGCGCAGCACGACGGTGTGGCCGAGATGCAGGTCAGGAGCGGTCGGGTCCATGCCGAGCTTGATGCGCAACGGCTTGCCGGTGGCGCGCGACTTCTCCAGCTTGGCGCGGAGTTCGGGCTCGCGGATGATTTCCGCGGCGCCTTTCTTCAGATAGGTGATCTGTTCGTCGACGGGAGCGAAGGTGGACATGCGCTTCGATTATAGCGGGCCGCTACCTGCTTCTGAGAAGCCGTCGGCCTCGCACTACGAACTTTCCGCCCAGAACAATGTTGATCGCT
>DATMPS010000055.1:0-3091 GCA_035567435.1 Terriglobales bacterium
CCTTGGATTTCTTGATCAGGTCTTGGGTACTCGGTCTTGGGGGTCGGTCTTGGGGTCAGGCGTCCGGACTCAAGGGTTGGCGTTTGCCGCGACCGTTCACGCCCCTCCTGGCCAGGTGAGATTTCTACACCGTAAACGGCAGGGCCTCTGGGCCACTCCCCCAGACCCAACACCCGAAAATGCAGACTCACTTCTTCTTGAGCAGATCGCTGGGGTCGTAGGTTGTTTTTGCGGCGAACATGGAATCGCCCAGGTTGTTGTTGTAGGTGACGGTGTTTAAGAAGCGCTGGTTGGACATGTCTCCGTTGTAGTAGCGCGTGATGCTGTAGGGGGTCATGATCCCTTGCGTCGAGCGGTAGGCGTCGTAGACCTCTTCCTCGGTGTTGCGGAGATTGTCGGCGGGATCGCGCCAGGTGAAGCTCTTCTTGATGGGAAGATGGGTCGTAGTGTCGAGATAGAGTGTCACGCTGTCGTCGTGGGCGTTCATGATGCTGATCTGGTCGGCGGGCTTGTCGGCGGCCACAGCGGCACCGTCGTAGAACAGAGCCACGCCCGGTTCCTTCAGCCAGCGGCGCAGCACCCATTCCAGCGAATGCGAACGCCGCCGCAAGTAGTCGGCAACGACTTTCACGTCCTGGGCCGCGGTTCCTTTGTAGGTAACCTCGTACGCGTTGTCGCCGCTATAGACGTAGGCGACGTCGCGCTGCTTTGTGACCTCGATGCGCTCCTTGTCGGGAAACCTGACAAAGCGCCAGAACAGAATGCCGGTGCTGGTCGTTTCTCCGTGGTGAAAGCTGTAGGTACGCCCCTGCTGGGTCAGATCCTGAATATCAAGATAGGCCTGGCCGCCCAGCGCCTGGATCGCCTGATCGAGCAAGCTCTTCGCCTTGGTGGCGTTTGCCTGGGCTTCAGGAGAAATGGGGGTGGCTGGAGCGGCCGCCTGGGCCGCTGACTGGCCGAGTGCCCACGAACTGAAGAAGAGAAGAAAAAGAAGTCGCCGCATGATCTCAAGGAATTAGACGCTAAAAGACGGAGTTTTTACTGTATGAGCCGGGAATGAAACGCTCGACAAATCCAGCTCGGCTATCCCGCGAGCACCGCTCCTCCATTGACGTTAAAGATTTCGCCGGTGACAAAACCAGCGTGTTCCGTACACAAGAACAAGATTGGCGCCGCGATCTCCTCCGGCGTGCCAACTCTGCCGAGAGGTATGGTCGAGAATATCCTGTCCCGAGTCGTGGGATCGTTGAGGGCAGGTTCCGACATGTCGGTGGCGACCCAGCCCGGGGCCACGCAGTTCACGTAGATTCTGTCCCTGGCCAGCTCCGTCGAGAGTCCCTTCACCATACTGATCAGGGCACCCTTGGTGGCGGCGTAGTCCGCGTGATAGGCCTCGCCGCGCTGCGCGGCGGTGGAACTGATGAGCACGAGGTGGCCGGTCTGGCCGGTCCCTGATTTGTTTTGCCGCTTCATTTGTGCGACGGCATGCTTCACCAGGGAAAACACGCTGTCGAGGTTGACCGCGGCGGTGGTGCGCCACTGCGCATCGGTCATCTGGTCAACGGGAGCGTCGACGGGCGGCCAGATGCCGTGGTTGGCCACCAGGATATCGAGCCGGCCGAAACGCTTCACGGTGGCATCCACCAGGTCCCGGGCGACGTCGAATCCGTTCAGATCGCAGCTCACGGCGGCGCAGCGCTCGGCTCCGCACTCTTGCACCAGTTTCTCGGCGGGGGCTTTCGCGGTCCGATAGTTGAACATGACGCGCGCGCCCGCGGAGACGAAGGTACGAACGGTCGCGGCGCCGATGCCGCGGGATCCGCCCGTGATCAGGGCCACTTTGTCTTCCAGGGAGAGGGTAACGGGCATGATTGTAGTTTCAGGGTTTAGGGCGAGAGTTGGCAAGTGGAGTCACGGCCGCGAGCACAGGACGCAGAGTTTCGCCGAGGGTACAGAGAAAAAACCTTGAACCACAAAGGCGCGAAGACGGCGCAAAGGTGGCTAAGAAAACCAACCCCAAGACCTAAGACCCGAGAACTGACACCCGACAGTGTTTCTCAATCTCCCAGGCTGGGGGCTTTGCCGGTTTTCAGTTGACGGATCAGGACGCGCACCAGCATGCCGTCGTAGCGCGTGCCGCTCATTTTTTCGATCTCGGCGAGGGCCTGTTCGGTGGATTTGGCGGAAGCAAATGAGCGTTCGGTGGTCATGTTCACGTAGGCGTCGGCAAGGCCGAGGATCCGGGCCCATAACGGGATCTGCTCGCCGCGCAGGCCACTGGGATAGCCGCTGCCATCGAAGGCTTCGTGATGATGCTCCACTGCCTTCTGCAGCATGAGGCTGCCGGGAATCGTGGCCACGATCTCCGAACCCACCCGGGCATGTTCCTTCATCTGGCGGAATTCGTCTTCCGTCAGGGGGCCGGGCTTGGTAACGATGCGTTCGGGCACGAAGATCTTGCCGACGTCGTGCACGCGCGCAACGTAAGCTAATTCGACCATCTCGTCCGGGGGAAGAGCGAGCGCACGTCCGATGGTCTCAGCATAGCGGCTCACCATGTCTCCATGGCCGGAAGCGTGGAACTCGCGCGATTCGGCAGCGCGGGTAAGAGCTTCAATCGATTCCTTGAGCACCTGGACGTTGCAGTCTTCCTCGCCGCCGCACAACTTGCGCAGGGTGGAGACGAGTTCTTCCAGATCCTCCGGACCGGTCTGATCGCGCTGGAGAAAGCCCTCGATGTAGGCCGAGATTTGTTGTCGTTGGGAGGCGAAGCGTTCACCCTCGGCAAATTCTTCGACGATGGATACGCGATTGCCGCCGTCGTGCTTGGCGGCGTACATGCCAGCATCGGCGACACGAATGATGTCTTCGGCCGAGAAACCGTGACCGGGGAAGCTGGCCACCCCGAAGCTGCCAGTGATGTGGTGTTCGGCGAGCATGGCGTCCTGCGACAGCCAGAGCCGCAAGCGTTCGGCCAGGGCCTGCGCTTGTTCCACTCCGGTTTCCGGCATCAGGATGATGAACTCGTCGCCGCCGTAGCGGGCCACGACGTTGGACTGGCGACACCGCTGTTCGAGCAGGCGCCCCACCC
>DATMPS010000056.1:0-7486 GCA_035567435.1 Terriglobales bacterium
GTTCAAGCTGTGACATGCGTTGGCTGACTGGATGAAATCATCGATGGATTCGAGCCACGATGGAACGTGCAGGTCAATGTTTCCCAAGACCGGCTCCAGTGTCTGGGCAACGTAGCCCAAGTCGACGTCCGCGTCTTCCAGGCGCGACGGAGCGCAATGGGAAAAGAACTGGACCAGCAGGAAATCGATCTTGTCGCGGTCTGAATCAACCCGGGGTGTCCGATTGAGATGGTGCTGCAGCAGGGTTTGAAGAGCTTCCTCGCTGGTCAGACTTGTGGTCTGAAGGAACTGGCGCAGTTGATGGACCTGTATCTTCTGGTCCATCTCGAGCAGCCACTGGCGCGCTTGCTCCACGGATTCCTGCGGCGGATCTTCCAGGCCGGATTCCAGGTCGGGGCAAGAGGACAGCTCGATCACAAACTCACGCCCCAAGGCACTGTACAGAGGATAGAGGAGGCGCGCTTCGCGCCACTCCGCAGCCAGGTCCTGCGTTTTCGGTTTCAAAGTCATGGTTTCACGATCCAGTTGGAAACTTCTTGACTAAAGCGGGCAGCGACTGCGGTGCGTCCGCTGGTATATTGCAGCGCCACGACGGAGGCTTCTGCGTTCAGCGTGCCGTCCGAATTCTCCAGGTGCAGCCGGTCTGCAAACTCCAGCGGCAGGGTGGAAGAGAACAGCACTTCACGGGGTGTACCGAACTCAATTACCGTGCTTTCAGTACAGACATTTCCTTCCCCCATCACTCGCGTCAAGCGCACAGGAATGCGTACCGGACTAGCCTCCGGAAAGAACTTTGCCAGCTTGGCAGTGCAGCTTTCCTGCCGGACACGCGCTCGGCCCGTGGCCTGTGTGGACACTGCGAATACCTCGGGTTTCCAGGGTCGACGCGGCCTGGGTCCCCAGGCCTGCCGGTTAGCATGGCAAGGGCACCCGGACCGCATCGGCACTTAAGAATGCACTCTCGCAACCAAAGTCGTCGGCGCGAAGCATTTTCCGTAAGTTGCTGATTAGCAGGAAGCTATGTTCGGTCTGGATCCAGCAAAAGCGGGGTGGCGTCATGCGTTTGTCTCAGAATGAAACACCGTCTCATCGGCGACGAGTGGAGCAACTCGAGATCGCCTGTTCCTTGTCACTCCTTCAACACCTCCGGACCTTTTCAACATTGTCATCTTGAACGGACGGAAGGGACTCGATCGCGAGTCCCTCCTCGAAGTCGAAAGACCTGCTGTTTGTTTGCGGCGGCAAGGCAGCCGGTTCAGCGACCCGCGGCGGCGGCAGATCGAGTTTCGGGAGAAAGGAGGTCCCTCGACTTTGCTCGGGATGACGATGTAGGTAAGGTCCCGGCGGCTGTCTGGCGGACGGCGCTACCTTACTGCAGCGCTTGCACGGACGCCCCCACCTCCCGGCCCCCGATGTTGTAGCGCTTCAGCTTGCGATAGAGCGTGGCCCGGCTGATGCCTAGCATCTTGCCAGCGAGCGCCTTATCACCTTTTACCTGTTCGAAGACCCGCTCGATGGTGGCGCGTTCAATGTCCTCCAGGTCGGTCGTCGTCAGCCCGGACGATGGAGAGTCAGAACTCATATCGCCAGGAACGCCGGAGGTGATGGACGGTGGCAGATCGTTGAAGTCGATGGTCCGCCGGTCACCCAGCGCCACGGCGCGCTCGATGCAATTTTCCAGTTCGCGAACGTTACCCGGCCAGTCGTACTGCAGCAATGATTTCATGGCTGCGGTGGTGATCTGAATCGATCCGCCGCGAGCGTACCGCTCCAGGAACCAGTGCGCGAGCATCGGGATATCGGAGCGGCGCTCGCGCAGCGAAGGCAGGTGCACGGTCACCACGTTGAGGCGGAAATAAAGGTCCTTGCGGAAGGTGCCGTTGCGATACTCCGTCTCCAGATCACGATTGGTGGCTGCGATCACTCGCACGTCCACCTTGATCTTCTGATTGCTGCCCACCGGACGGACTTCTTTTTCCTGCAGAACGCGCAGCAGCTTGGCCTGCATTTCCTGCGGCAGTTCGCCGATCTCATCCAGGAAAATGGTTCCACCGTTGGCCGATTGAAACAGCCCCGTCCGCGCTTTGATTGCACCCGTGAATGCACCTCTCTCGTATCCGAACAGTTCGCTCTCAATCAATGTTGGGACCAGGGACCCGCAATCCACCGCGACGAATGGACGCTTGGCGAAGGAACCCCGGAAATGGATGGCACGCGCCACCAGTTCCTTGCCCGTGCCGCTTTCTCCGGTGATCAGGACCGGTGTGTGTGTGTCTTTCAAGCGCGAGATCATGCGCAAGACATCCTGGATCTTGGCCGACGCGCCCACAATGCCATGCAGCTCCGTCTCGCTGTCCACGCGCTCGCGCAGGAACTCGTTCTCTTCCACCAGACGGACTTTTTCCGCCATACGACGGAGGAACAGCCGCAGTTCTTCCAGCGGGGAAAAGGGCTTGCTGATGTAGTCGTAGGCCCCCAGTTTCATAGCCTGAACCGCGGTTTCGACCGATCCGTGACCGGTCATGACCGCGACCTCGGTGCGGGGCAGCATCTTCTTCACTCTTTCGAGGAACGTGAGGCCGGACATATTGGGCATCACCATGTCGGTAAGGATAATGTGCGCGGGTTGTTCTTCGAGCAGGGCCAGAGCCGACTCTCCGCCGTCGGCCTCCATGCAGATGAAGCCCAGGGCTTCGCCCACGGTCATGCATAGCTGGCGGATACTCTGCTCGTCGTCAACGATAAGGAGGCGGATTCGTAAGTCTTCGTTCACACTGCCCTCCCCATGGTTTTTTCGACTACTGAAATGAACTGCTGCACTCGGAATGGTTTCTCGACGCAGGGAGCGCCAGTCTCGCGTAGTGTGGCCACGGTTTCTTCGTTGGCAATATCGCCGGTGATGAAGACGATCCTGGCCGCAAGTTCGGGGCGGTGTTGCGCAACCCAGGCGTGGACATCAGCTCCGTTCACGCCCCCGGGCGTTCGCATGTCGGAGACAACGCCCAGAAATTGTCCTGACTTGAGCAGCCGCAAGCCGTCGGCGCCCGACTCGCTGCACACCACGGAGTAGCCACTGCGCTCCAGCGCGGCTCGGACATATGCCATGACGGCGGGCTCATCCTCGATGAGCAGCACCGGCAGAGTTGCGGGCTTCGTTACAGGCTGTGTCGTCATCGTTGTATGACTCCGGCAGCGGCCCCGACTGAGGCCGTTTCTGGGGTTGCGGGCAGGCGTACGACAAATGTCGCGCCTGGCCCACCCGTGTTGTTTTGGCAAAGAATCTCGCCGCCGTGCTCGTGCACAATGCCGTAGCAGATGCTCAAGCCCAGGCCGGTCCCTTTGCCCACCTCCTTGGTGGTAAAGAACGGATCGAAAATGCGATCCGGATGCGAGATTCCAGGCCCGTTGTCGCAAAACAAGATCTCAACCGAGTTGCCTTTTTGTGCCGTCGTAATCTCAATCCGCGCCGGGCGGCCGGTCTCGCCCACAGCGTCGTAGGCGTTGTTCAGGATATTCAGGAACACCTGCTGCAACTGGTGCGAGTCCCCGATCACGTTGGGCAGTCCCTGGTCGAGGTGCTCGATCACTTCCACGCCATGGCTTTGGAAATCGTAAGAGCGCAGTTGTACGGTCCGCCGTAGAATCGGGTTCAGCTGCAGCGCCTTTCTCTGGGGTGGCATCTGGCGGGCAAAGCTGAGCAAGTTCTGGACGATCTGCTTGGTGCGTTGCGCCTCCTGCAGAATCACCCGCATGTCTTTGCGGGCGCTCTCCGGCAGTTCAGGATTCTCCATTAGCAGGTCGGCAAATCCGAGGATCGCGGTCAGCGGATTGTTCACTTCGTGGGCCACACCGGAGACTAACTGGCCCACCGCGGCCATCTTTTCGGCGTGCATTAGTTTCGATTGCAGGCTGGCGGCGTCGGTGACGTCGGTCATGACCACGACCAGGCTGATCACGTGCGACTGTTCGTCGCGCATGGGACTCAGATTGACAGAAAAGTGTCCGATTCTGCCATCGCCGCGCAGAATTTGCAGCTCAAGGTTATCCACCTGGCGTCCGGCCAGCGTTGCGCTCAGGGCTTCGGTGAGAATGGTGCGCCGCGCCGGCGCCACCAGGTCTTCGAGAGGCCGTCCGAGCAACTGCTTCTGTTCGTAGCCCATGTCATGCCAGCGCCGGTTGGCGTAACTGATCAGCCCCGCGGTATCCGCTACCAGGATCAGGCTTTGAGTGTTGTTCAGAATCTTGCCGGAGAAGTCGCGCTCGCGCTGCAGCTCCGCCTGGAAGTTTTTTAGCCCGCTGATATCAAGCATCAGACCGCGGAATTGCGTCACCCGCTCCTGGGCGTCGCGTACGGCGAAGGCATTGATCAGCACATAGACCACCGAGCCGTCGCGACGGCGGAGCGTCTCTTCGTGGTTCCGCACTACGCCGTGCTCCTCCATCTCTCGGGCCAGTTCCTGATGGCCCTCGGCCGAGAAATAAACCTGGGTGCGAACATCCACCTGCAGCAAATCTTCCCGACTGCTGTAGCCGAGCATGCGGACCAGTGCGTCGTTGACCTCGACGAAGCGGCCGTCGGGCGTCGAGAAGAACAGTCCTTCCTGAATATTGTCGAACAGTTCCCGGTATCGCTGTTCCACTTCCAGGCGGTCGCTGATGTCCTTTAGCACATGGATGGTCTGCATGCCTTCGCTGCTGGCGCCGTGCACACGAGACGTGGAAACCAGATAGGTGCGTTCCAGCACGGGATGGACGTATTCGTCATCTCCTTCAATAGTGCTGCGGCAGAAAGGGCAGGAGCGCGGCGGCGGAGCATCGCCCATAACCAGCAGGGCCGACATGTTGACGCCGATGAGCGCCTGCGGCTGTACTCCGATGAACTCGGCCAGCGAGCGGTTCACGCGCAAGACGTTGCCGGCTTCGTCATGGGCGACGATGAAATCGCTGATGGCATCGAAAATCTCGACCCAGTGCCGGTTGGCCTGGTCCATGCGAGTAAACAGGCGGGCATTCTCCAGCGCTACCGCGGCGTGCCCCGCGATGGCTCGCAGAATCTGGTTGTCTTCGTCAGCGAAGCGCTGCTCGCGGTCCCCCAGGAACAATACGCCAACCAATTCTCCCGACGCGCCCAGCAGTCGTACCAGGGTGCCGTGGCCTTCACCTAATTCGGAGGCCAGCGCGGCACCGAATAACTCCGTCGCGCTGGAAGAGACGATTGTGCCTTCGTGGCGTACCAACGCTTCTTCGACGGCGTGGCTGAATCGTCGCAGTAATGAACGTTCCTGAATCTCGCGATCGTCAGTACCCCGGATGACCAGGGTTTCCATGCCGGTCGCTTGTTTGACCACAAGCGCTGCCTGATGTACGCCCATGATATTGGCGGCACGGCCAACGAAGTTGCGGGCAAAGTCGGGAAGCCTTAGGTGGCTGTTGAGTTCGAGGGCCAGTTCCATCAGCGACTCGGCGCGGCGGCGATGCTGTTCGGACTGATGAAGATTGCGAGTTACCTCGAGCGCCACTGCAACTTGCGCTGCCAGGGCCCGGGCCCGACGAATCTCCTCCGGCGAGATGCCGGCCTGATCGGCCCGGTCGAGCACGCCGAACATTCCCAGGACTTCGCCCTCAGTGTCGAGAAGAGGGACCGTCAACAACTGTCGCACTTCGAACTGAGTCAGGATTTCCAGGTTTGCGCCGGGGACTTTTCCGGGATCGTCCGACCAGAAAACCTCCTTGTTGAGGAGAGCCCGGCTGGCAGGTCCGGCGGGAAGCTGGAAATCCACTGGCCTCTTTTGACCGTTTTCGGCCGCCCAGCGCACGTGGAAGGAGCCGTTTTCGAGCAGCCCGATGAAGCCGCGCCCGAACCCGAGGAAATCCGCCGCCCGCAGCGCAAACTGTTGCAGGAACTCGTCCAACTGGCCGATAGAGCCCAGCTCGGCCGAGATGTCCAGGAGCTGGTGGAGTTCGTAAGCCCGGGCCCGGGCCGTGTTGTAGAGTTCCGCATTAGAGATGGCCACCGCCGCAAAACCGGTGACCACGGAAATCAAAGATTTTTCCTCCGCGCTGAAAACGCCCTCCTGGCGCGGATAGATCAGAGCTGCGCCCTGGGTGAGGGAAGTGCGAAAGGGCGCGGCAATCAACATCCCGGGTGGAACCAGTTCACCCAAAGCGTGGGTAGCGGGATCAATCGCCACGCTGATGGGCTCGCCCGCCGCTACCGCCCGACTGGCCAGGTCGGCGGCAAATTGCAATCCCCTGCGATCATGCCGGGCCCGAACCGAGGCCGCCAGCTGTGAAGACTCGGCAGCGACTGCACCTAAGGTGAACCCCCCGCCTTCCCGCAGCATCATGCAGACCAGGCGGGTGCGCAACAGGACCCGAAGCCGATCAGCGACGGCTTCTACCACTGCGGCAGATTGGGGTGCGGAATGGAGCGCTTGCGCGACCTCAGCCAGAATCTTGGTTCGCCGGTGTTCTTCGCGCGAAATCTGGGTAAGGCGACTCGCCTCGAGCAGACTGCCTAGCTGTCCCGCCAGGATGGTGGCCTTGGCCGCGAGGTCGGGATTGAAAAAGTCGGGATCCGAACAATGCAGAAACACCGCGGCTCCGATCGATTCATGGCTCACGACTAGGGGAGCGGCCATGATCGATCGAGCACGATACTCGGCGGCCATGAGATAGCGGGTGGAATCCAGCTGATTTTCGTAGACGGTTCTCTGCTGTCGGATGGCTTCGGTCGCGATTGCCACCGAACCTTGAGTGGCCTTGACCCTCGTTCCCGGGAAGCGATCCGCCATCACACCATCGGCCTCTGCCCCCAGCAATTCGTCGGCGGAAACCCGTTGCCAGAAATAGACGCCATCCACCTGAAAGAATTCGCGAGTCGCCTGACAAAACAGACGGATCAACGCCTGGGCCGGGGTGCCTTGAGCGGCGGCGTCCGAGAATTTGAGCAGGAGACGCTGAAAAGCGTCGTCCGAGCGCGGATTGTTGCGCCGAGCCGACGCGTCTTCGGCAGAGATGGTCAAAAGGTCACCGCCCACCCACCGTCAATCCACAAGTAGTTGATATACAGCAAATTAGCCTGCATTCTCAATTTGAGTCAAGCGAATAAGCGGGTTGGGGTGTCGAGATGGTGACAAGCGGCACTCGCTCTGGATCGAAGCGTCTCAAACTGAGAGGGCAACCGGGTGATGAGACGATTCTTAGCCTCGATCCCCCCAACCCGCAGGAGGGGTAAATGGTCGTTAAATGTATGAAATAAAATAGCTTACGAAGATAATACTGGCCCCGCTGGCAGCTCGAGCGAGCTGGCATCGGCCTTGCACTTGAGCGCATGGGGAATCTCCCCTTTGCCCTAGGAGGAACCGGTGCGTTTGGCGACGATGCGGTGGTGGGTGGTCGGCGTGGTCCTGGCATTTTGGCTGGTGACGGCGGGAGCGGCGCTGCTTTGGCCCTCGCAGGCCCTTGCCCAGGAGCACACGAAGAC
>DATMPS010000057.1:0-5133 GCA_035567435.1 Terriglobales bacterium
GGGACTGGTGGGAGAAATTGGCATTGCACAGACCGCTCTCTCACCGCGAGGAAAAATCTTTGTTCATGGCGAACTCTGGGATGCAATGTCCGCGAGCGGCGTGTCCGCCGGGCAGAGCGTAGTGGTTCTCGCGGTAGACGGATTGCAGTTGCGCGTAGAGCCCTCCGCGGCGGCGCAGCGCGCTCCCGCCGCGAACACGGTCTGAGTGTTGCGTTGGCATCTTGCGAGGCACCCCTATCTTCAGGGAGATGCCGTATCCTTGGCCAGGTTGCGGTACAATCCGCCACAGAAGCGTTCCTGAGATTCAGGCGCGGAGGCTTCGGATGGGTCTGTCGTTCACGGGCATCGCTATTGTCGTTGTTGTCCTCTATTTCCTCAGTTCGATCAAGATCCTGGCCGAATACGAGCGCGGCGTAATCTTCCGCCTGGGGCGCCTGTTGTCAGATGCCAAAGGGCCTGGGCTCATCTTTGTCTTCGCGCCGCTGGATCGCATGGTGCGGGTTTCGTTGCGACAGGAAGCCCTGGAAGTTCCCCCGCAGGACATCATCACACGCGACAACGTGACGCTTAAAGTGAATGCGGTCATCTTTCTCAGGGTGATCGAGCCGCGCAAGGCGGTGGTTGAAGTTTCCAATTACGTTTACCAGACTTCGCAGTTCGCGCAGACCACGCTGCGCTCCGTGCTGGGCGAGCAGGAACTGGACGAGCTTCTTTCTCATCGCGAAAAAATCAATCTTCGTCTGCAAAGCATTCTGGACACACACACCGCGCCCTGGGGCGTGAAGGTCACGAATGTGGAAGTCAAGCAGGTGGACATGCCCGAGTCGATGTTGCGCGCCATGGCCAAACAGGCTGAAGCGGAACGTGAAAAGCGCTCGAAGATTATTCACGCCGAAGGCGAATTCTCCGCTGCCCAACGCCTGGTGGACGCCGCTGCCCTGCTGGCCAAGGAACCGGTCAGCGTGCAGTTGCGCTACCTGCAGACTTTGACTGAAATTGGAGTGGAAAAAAACACAACCGTGATCTTCCCGGTTCCGGTGGACTTCTTCGCCGGCATGCAGAAACTCCTGGGCAACTCCGACGGCCCTAAGAGCTGAGGTAGGCTTCGGCCAACCGGCGAGGTGGAATGAGACATGGCGGCTTCTGAAGACACAGAGATTACGCTGGGCACGGGCAAGATGCTGGTCCTTTTTTTCGGGCTGGTGGCGCTGTGCGCAGTGTTCTTCGGAATGGGGTATTCGCTGGGTAGGAATTCGGCCGGTCCCGCTGGCGATTCTCTGGCGGCAACAGGCGCGTCCAGTGGCGTACGCCCGACGGCTGTGAAGGCCTCTGAACCACGCGCACCCTCTGATCTCACGTTCTACAAGGCAGTCGGACAGAAAGACCCGAATGGCGAGCTTGCTTCAAAGCCTGTCGACGCGCCCGCGAACGCTGCTGCCAAATCGGCTCCAGCCGACAACGATGCGCCTCCGGACCCTACCGCGGTCGTCTCAGGCCAGAGCAACTACTTCGTACAGGTAGCGGCGGTGAGCAAACAGGAAGACGCCGAGGCCTTGGTCGACGCGCTGAAGAAAAAGCAATATGCCGCCTTCGCCGCCAACACGGCGGGAGACAAGCTGTTTCATGTGCAGGTCGGGCCTTTCTCAGACATCAAGGACGCAGAGAGCGCCCGCGGCCAGCTGGTGAAGGATGGGTACAATCCGATTCTGAAAAAGTGATGAAGCGGGCGTCGGACGCCCGCCTTACCTGCTGAATCTCTGCTCCTTCCACGGATCTCCGTACATGTGGTAGCCGTTTTGTTCCCAGAATCCAGGGGCGTCGTGGTCGAGGAATTCCAGGCCGCGCAACCACTTCACCGATTTCCAGGCGTAAAGATGAGGAATGATGAGCCGCAGCGGGTAGCCGTGCTCTGCGGTCAGAGCTTCGCCATCGTGGTGAGTGGCGAGCAATACTTCGGCGCGGTCAAGATCGGCCAGCGGCACATTGGCGGTGAATCCCTGTTCAGCGTGCACCAGGACGTATGCCGCTTCCGGCTTCGGATGAACGCGAGACAGCAGTTCCTGGAAGGCCACGCCGTCCCAGTGGTTGTCGAAACGGCTCCAGCGGGTCACGCAATGGAAATCGCTGGTTCGCTGGATTTTGGGCAGGGCGTTGAACTCTTTCCAACTCAGCCTGAGCGGAGAATCAACCAATCCAGTGATGCGGAGGTCCCAGGTCTCAGAGTCAAATCTCGGCACGGAACCGTAGTGCAGCACAGGCCACTTGAGCGTGAGCGACTGACCGGGAGGCAACAGGCCCTCGCTCTTCTTCAACTTCTCGAGTTCTCTACGATCACTGCCTTCGAATAGCAAATCGGACCTCCGACTTCGGACCTCGGGCTTACGGATCGAGGTAGCCCGTGTGCCATTGGACTATCGTTCGTTCAGGAAAGTTTCACACACTTCGTTTTAGTCCGACGCCCGACGCCCGAGGTCCGTATATTGACATCTGTCGATTCATGGTTTATTGCTTGCTGCCATGACCGAGCACGAACTGGATCGTATCTTCCACGCCGTCGCTGACCCCACCCGGCGGCGGATATTGCACGCTCTCAAGGAACAGGGCGGATGTTCGATCGGCAAGGACGTGGGGTTGTGCGCATCCGACATTGAGCAGCGCATTCACCTGTCCCAGCCTACCATTTCGCACCATATGGCGATTCTGACCAAGGCCGGAGTGGTGGAAGCGAAGAAGCTCGGGCTTTGGGTGTGGTATCGGCGGAATGAGACAGCGCTGCGGGAATTTGGACGTTCGCTGAGGAAAGGCCTCTGACGTTCGTAGCGCCGCCGTCTCGCCGGCTACTCGGGGCATCTTGCCCCCGGGAGCGGCAGGATGTCGGCGCCACGAAAATCTGGGTCGGTGGTGACACGAGCGCGGGCGCTCGCGTCTACATTCTTGCGAGGTTCCACTTTGCTCTAGCTAGCGACGGCCGCTTGGGTCTTTTGCAGGAGGCGACGGGCCTGGGAAATCAAGTCGCCGACTTCGAAAGGTTTCACCAGGTAGGGTACGTTGTTGTCGTGCAGGAAGGCGCGAATCTCGGGTTCGACTGCACTGGAAAACGTAAACATCAGATGTCGTTCGAGGCCCGGACGGTTATCCGCGATCCATTTGTAGACGTCGGGAGCGTTCCATCCGTTCGCCATCTTGCCATCGATGATCATGGCGTCGAACGATTCTTTCAGCAGCCTGGCCTTGACTTCGTCGCCGCTCATCAGGGTTACGACCTTGGCACCGGCGCCGGCCAGGACGTCGCGCTCGAATTCGAGGACGGCCTCTTCGTCTTCAACCAGAAGGACGCTGCCCTCGATGACCGAGGCTCTCGAAGATGCGGGTATGCCGGGTTCCGGAGCGCTGACGTTGCCGTTCGCGGGGAGACGGACTTCGATGATGGCTCCGCCACCTTCGAGATTGCGCGCCGAAATATCTCCTCCGTGTTCCTTGACAATGCCGTAGCAGATGCTGAGCCCGAGGCCTGTGCCCTTGCCTACACTTTTGGTGGTGTAGAAAGGATCGAAGATGCGGTTCGGCTCCTTGATGCCAGGTCCGGAATCCTGAAATTCAGTGACGACGGTTCCCTCGTGGACGTATACCCGAACCTTCAAGATACCGACCCCGCCTGATTCCAGCATCGCGTCCACGCCGTTGTTGATGATATTAAGAAAGACTTGTTCGAGCTGGTGCGGGTCGGCGGTTACTGCCGGAATTGTGGACTCGATGTCGCGCTCCACCTTGATGTCGTTCACCTTCAAGTCGTAGTCTCGCAGGGCCATGGTTTCGTCCAGCACCTTACAGATATCGACCTGCTCTTTCTGGGGCTTGCGCTGCCGAGCAAAAGATAGCAAATTTTGCACCACGCGATGAGTGCGCTGGGCTTGCTTGAAAAGCTTGCTGACGAAATCGGCCGCGCGTTCCCCCAGCCCTTCGCTTTCGAGCAACTGGGCATAGCCGAGGATCGCGGTCAGAGGGTTGTTCAGTTCATGGGCGACTCCGGCGATCAGCTGTCCCACCGCCGACATTTTTTCACTCTGCAGCAGTTGTTCCTGGGTATGGCGTAAGTCTTCGTAAGCGCGGCAGGTTTCTTCGTAGAGCCGGACTTTCTCAATAGTGGTGGACAATTGTCGGCCGATGGCGACCAGCAGACTCTCGTCATTGCTGGTGTATTCGCGACTCTCCCGGCTGCTGATGCCCATGATGCCGATGGGCTTGTCTTTCCCCCACAACAACACCCATATCCATGACGCCAGACCATCGGCGCGAATGAATTCCGCAACCTGGGATGGCAGGTGCGGCAAGTAGTCCGCCGTGATCACTTCGGTGCGGGAACGGGTCACCAACTCGCCGAAGCCTTCGGTGAACTTGATTTCAGAAAGGCGGGCGCGTTCCGCGCTGCGCTGGCCCCAGCCGGCCCGGCGGCGGAAGGTGGTTTCATCCAGATCGCAAAGATAAATGGAACCAGTCTCAGCGCCGAGCAGTGAGATGACCTGGCGGAGAGTAAGGTTAAGAATTTCGTCCAGATCGAACGACTGGGTGGCGATGACCGCCATGGCATTCAGGGCGTTGAGTTCCCGGTTGCGGCGGCGGATTTCGTCCTCGGCACGCTTCTTCTCGGTCATATCGAGCAGGAAGCCCTGGTAGCGCTCGATTTTTCCTGCCGCATTGCGGGTGGCGAAACTGCTCTCCATGGCGGTGAGCAGCGTACCGTCCTTGCGGCGCAAGATGACTTCAAAGTTGCGGACGTAGTTGTGCAGTTCCACTTCGCGACGGAACACGTCACGCTGTTCGTGGGAGGCATAAAGTTCCGCATCCACGTTGAGGGCCATTAGCTCTTCACGACTAGTGTGACCCAACATGCGGATGAAGGCGTCGTTGCAATCGAGCAGTTTGCCCTCGGGAGTGGCCACGAAAACGCCTTCCTGCATCTGCTCGAACAGAAGGTGGTATTTCTCTTCGGCGATGCGTCGGTCGGTGGTGTCGCGCACCACGTGAATCGTTCCTTTCTGCTTGCCACCCTGCTCTACATACGAGGAAGTAGAGACCATGGAGAAGCCGCCGAAGCCGGGATCGGGCCCCTCGTGGAAACCATCCTCCGAATGT
>DATMPS010000058.1:0-2113 GCA_035567435.1 Terriglobales bacterium
CCGGTCATCACCGACTACGAGATGTGGCGGAACAACCCCGAGAAGGTGTTCGGCCTCACCGCCCGGTTCGTCGAGGAGAACCCGAATACCACCCTCGCGCTCATCAAGGCGCTAATCCGGGCGGGGATGTGGCTTGACGCCGACGGCAACGCCAATCGATTAGAGGCGGTGCAGATCCTGTCCCGGCCGGAATATATCGGTGCCGAGGGCCAGGTCATCGCCAAGACGATGACCGGGACCTTCGAGTACGAGCAGGGTGACACGCGCGCGATTCCCGACTTCAACGTCTTCTTCCGCTACTTCGCGACCTACCCGTATTACTCGGACGCGGTCTGGTATCTCACGCAGATGCGGCGCTGGGGGCAGATCTCCGAGGACAAGCCCGACGCCTGGTACGTGGAAACAGCGGCCAAGGTTTACCGTCCCGATCTTTATCTTCGGGCAGCACGGCTGCTGGTGAACGAAAGGAAAGCCGAGGCCGCGGATTTCCCCTGGGACAGCGACGGTTACCACGCGCAGGTGGAGTTTTTCGACGGCACCGTGTTCGACGGCCACCGACCCAACGAGTACCTCGCCCAATTTGCGATCGGGCTCAAGGCCGGTGAGCGCATCGAGAACGGCGGCCCCGTCACCTCCCGCCCCTAGAAAGGCTGATGCATCGGCTCCGCAGCAAGAGGCGGCATCCGTACGCGGGGTGCAGCTCGCCATCGAGCGAGCGTGGCAGCGTCGAACGCGAGGCGGACTGACGAGGGCGGGTGCGCCTTGTCCCGCTCCGCATCAGGACGACGGCGAACCGTCAATGCCGTGTAGCTTAAGCATGGATTGCTCAACTTTGGCTTCTGAACCGGACGCCGGTTGCGGGATGAGGGCTGCTGCTCACCAACTTCTTCCTTGGCCCGCAGCTTATCGCCTCGAATGTTCTCTGCCCTTGGCGGAACGCCTGTCAGCCGGTTCGACGAATGTTGTCTGCTGCACCATCGACGTATAACGCTTCGTTCTGCCCAGCTATTTCCCTGGCTTTGTCAAACGCCATTGGATAACGCAGGAAAAGTGCGAGTCCACAGCTAACCCGAATACGGACGACGCCTATGACTGATACCATCCGCACGAGCCAGGTATGGCGCGACAAGCGCCGCCAGGACCGGACGATCACTCGTAGCGATTTTCTAGGCTTTCCATAAGGCCCGGCCAGGTCGGTGGCGGGTCGCAAGCCATTCGGTCCCGAGTGGAGGTATTGGGTCCGACCTGTCTGTTTTTCCTCGGCATCTGAGCGTAGTTCTCCCGTCAGATGCTGTTGAACGCATGACTATCGGCAGCCTCATCCTGGTGCGGGCACCGCCAGGGCAGTCAATCCAAGCGCGTCGTCAAGTTCCCAGCATCGGAGGTGACGACAGAGCCGCGAAACTGCAGGGTCAGGCGGCGGTCGAAATCGAGCCGAAGTGCACCCGATTGCGCTTCACCCGCTGGGTTCGCCATCGTGCCTCCCGCAATCCCAGATAGGCTGCTGGCCGCTATATCTGAATCGCGGCACGCGTTGCGGAAATCGGCGCGGGGCGCACATCGCCCGCTACCGCCTCAGCATTGCGGCCCGCAAAAGAATCTTGGCCTGGATGGCGCCCAGAAAGTACGGCGACCCTTAAGCCGAACGTGATGCGCGTCAACCCTTCGGCGCGCACCTTGCGGCGCAAGGTGTCGATGAGCCCGCACAAGCTCGCCGAGATCGCAATGGTGCTCGATCATAGCCTGGTCAGAAGACGATCAACACGGCCACAACGACGTGGGCTGCCAGGAACAGACCAAGGGCAGTAAGGACCAGAGCCTTGTTCATGGCCGTACTCCCCTCTTCTCCAGCCACCTAGCTCTGCCAGGCTTCAACATGCCCCGGTTCAGCTCGCTTGACGTGCCTCTTCCTCGACCTCCGTGAGCGGGATGCTCAATCCCTCAACCGCAACGGTTTCGACTGCGGCAGTGGGACAGGCCCCGCGGCTTTCTTCACCTGCGCGCGTTTGGGCTTAGCCCTGGCAACCGTTCGCTTCGTCACTTTTCCTCGCGCAGCCTTGGATAGTTTGCGTGTCTTGGGACGTGCTGTCGTTCCCCTTCTCTTTTGGACTTT
>DATMPS010000059.1:0-94916 GCA_035567435.1 Terriglobales bacterium
GCGGCGCAGAACCCGCCCTATGGTGTGCTTCGTGAATGTCGAGAGCGTGGATCGCATCATCTATTCCATCTTCCAGAGATTCAACCTGGAATGGAAAACCCGCACCCTCAAACTATTTACACAAGCAGCTTGACGTCACCCCCCAATGATTGCGCTTGACAACGTTGCCGGAATCGGACTAGATTTTCGCGACCGGCCAGTTTGAATCGTTTCAAATTGGCGCCCGCCCAGGGGTCGCTGAAGTTGATTGACCGACTTTCAGGCAAGCCCGGGCACCTCGTTTGTGCCAGGAGGAATGTATGCAGCGAATCTGCAGGGGGTTGCTGTTTGGGTTGATCGTTCTCGTGGCCACCGGGTTGCTGGCCCAGGTCGTGATCACGAGCACCATTGTCGGGACCGTCACAGATCCTCAGAAGGCCGTGGTCTCTGGGGCCGGGGTGACTCTAACCAATCGGGACACCGGGGTGACCTGGAAAGCGACCACTGATGATTCCGGCACCTATCAGTTTGCCAACCTGCTTGCCGGCAGCTATCAGGTTCAGGTCAGAAGACAGGGGTTCGCAGACGCACTCACCACGTCCATCGCGCTGGAGAACGGAACGACACGCCGGGTCAACGTCGGGCTCAGCATGGGCAAGGTGGCAGAGACGGTGGACGTCAGCAGCGCCGCCGCCATCGTTAAGACCGATGACGCAAACGTTTCCGAAGTGATACAGAACAAGTTGGTGCGGGATTTGCCCATCGAGGGTCGGAACTTCCTCAACTATGCGCAGATCGTCCCGGGATTCAACAGCGGAACGGGGGACAACGGACGAATTGCCTGGGGACTGGCATCTGCCACCAGCACCGGAGCCAAGCAACTGAACGTCGGCGGCACCGAATATGGTGTCGGCTATTACATCGACGGCCTGAACAACAACGACAACTGGGTCGAAGGACCCGTGACCAACGTCAACATGGATGCGGTTCAAGAGGTCAAGGCCGAGGTTATCAACTATTCGGCGGAATACGGCCGCGACGTGGGCCAGATCAGCTTGACCACGAAGTCCGGCACCAACACCCTCCATGGCACGGTGTACGACTTCTTTCAGAACTCCGGTTTGAACGCCAACGATGCCTACTCGGTTGCTACCGGTACACCGCGATCGGCGTTCCACCAGAACCAGTACGGTTTTACCGTGGGCGGACCCGTCTATATTCCGAAGGTCTTCGACGGCAAGAACAAGATGTTCTTCTTTGCTTCTCTGGAGAAACTTCGCAATCGGGGCCAGAGTCAATTCCATGCTTACGTTCCCACCGCGGATGAGCGCAACGGGAATTTCAGCGCGTGGCTGCCGCAGAACTTCAATCCGGCGCAATGCGATGGAACTACGAATGCCCCAGCCGATTGCCGTTACGTGATCTACGATCCGAGCACATTTAACACCACCACTCAGACTCGCCAGCCTTTCGCGAACAATATCATCACCATCCCTGACCCCAAGGCGTTGGCGTACCTCTCACACTTCCCGAACCCTAACTTCACGTCACACATTGCGGGAGATTTCAACAACTGGGCCGGCAGCACCACCGCTGGCATCGACAACAACAATTACTCTGCTCGCGTTGATTACAACCTGACGAGCCGCGATAACCTGTACTTCCGCTACTCGCACGATTATGGCACCAAGCTCAGCGAAGGTGGCCTGGTTCCCGAACTTGCGCTCGGCAACGGCCCGGTCCACACTACCAATACCTACCAAGTCCATTGGGTGCACACTTTCGGCGTCACGCTTAACAACGAACTGAACTTCAGCATCACCAGCGCCAAAAACGCCAGCAATCAGGCGGCACAAATCAACAAATTCATGCAGACCACATGGCTGCCAGCTTTGTTTCAAAATACGTCGACCGGAGGAGCCGGGTTCACCTCGTACGACCTGAGCCAGCTTGGCATCAAGAACGATGCCACGTTTCGAGTGGACTTCAGCAATGGCAACTCGCTGTTCGCGCCGCTGAGCCTGGGCACAACCGAATACTGGTATCAGGCGGTGCCTATTTACCAGATATCGGACAATGTTGCCAAGACGATCCGGCGCCACACTCTGAAGGCCGGCTTTTACTGGCAACGGCGGGATGAACGTGACAACGACGTGATCCGGTCTCTCCACATCGGCGGGTACAACTACACGGGACGGGGGCCACAGAGCAACGACGGTTCCGGCTGGAACACCCTGGCCGAATTCGAAACCGGCGCGGTGGCCAGCATGAACCAGCGCACCCCGCTGACCGGAGGGGATGGTAGCCTCTGGTTCCGCATGCCGGAGTACTCCGGATACTTCAACGATTCGTGGAACTTCAATCCACGTCTCACCCTCAATCTAGGTATCCGCTACGACGTAGGGGTTCCCGCTTTCAGCGTCGACAACTACTGGGGAGTTCTCGATATGAGCTATCCGGGCTACCGGATGGTGATGCCTGGGCTGACCCCGGGCACACACAACCCTCCGTATCCAGCGGACAAGAACAACTTCGCACCGCGAATTGGGTTTGCCTTCCGGGCTACGGACAAGATGGTGGTTCGCGGCGGCTATGGGATGTTTTATGAGACAGGCCGTTTTAAGTTCCTCGACCAGATGTTCTGGAGTTCTCCCGGGTACGGCGGCGTCACATACGACTCGGCAACCTACGCGGCCGACCCGGGCCAAACCCACTTCACGCTGAACGACGCCTTCCCCGCTGCTGTTTCCATCCCGAAAGGTACTTGGCCCGTTCCGCTGGGCAACATGGGCGGCGAACTTTTCGGGCGGCAGTCTCCGCAGACCATCGATGGCAACAGCGCAGTCACGCCTTACATCCAGCGCTGGAGCTTGGACGTCCAGCGCGAACTGGGAAAAGCCGCCGTAGCGAGCATCGGCTACGTTGGCTCCGCGGGCACGAAACTCACCACGCAGTACGACCTGAACCTCCCTCCCCAGGGTGTGTACCTCAACAGCGATGCGTTTTATAACGCTCGCCCCCTCACGGCGGTGGCGCCTGGCCGTTGGGAAGCCATCAACTCGGTGCATCACAATCGCAGCAACAACTACCACGCGCTAAACACGCAGTTAAAGACCCAGGCCTGGCACGGTCTGACGAGCGTAGTCAACTACACTTGGTCGAAGCAGATGGACACTTTCTTCGGCGAGAATGGGGAGAGTGGCGTTCAATCCATCGGAGGCCAGTGGCATCCTGGGTGGTCCTACGGCCCCTCGGATGCGAACCACACCAATCGCTTTGTGGCTGCGTTGATATACGAGCTGCCCGGAAGAACCTTGGCGAATCGTTTCCTGCGCGAAGCGGTCGGCGGTTGGCAGATCAGTAGCATCACGACCTTCGAATCGGGAAGCCCGACGACGGTGTTCAACGGTTACACCAGTTCCTTCGATTATATGGGTGATGTTCCCAATCAGGTCTGCAACGGAGACCTTTCGCGGGGAAGTCGCAGCTTCACCCACTATTTCAACACCGACTGCTACGTAGAGCCGCTTCCCGACCCGGTTACTGGAGTCGCTGTGAGCCGGGGGAACGAGCGTCGGAACAACCTCCGCAATCCCGGCATCAACAACTGGGATGTCTCCCTGGGGAAAGCCTTCCCGTTGTTCGGCGAGGGACGTGAACTCCAGTTCCGGGCGGAGTCGTTCAATACTTTCAATCACGCGCAGTGGTCGAGCATCGATGCGTACGATGATCGGCAAGTGAATTCCTCTAGCCAGTTTGGTTACCTTACGGGTGCCCGTCCTGGCCGTCACATGCAGATCGCAATGAAGTTCGTGTTCTAGAGTTTGAGGGGGTCGGCGCGAGCGTCTCCCCCGTCGCGTCGCGCCGTCACATTTCGCGCCGGGATGCTGCAAGCCGGAGGGACATGTATCAACCAGAGGCATACGGGATCGCGCTGTTGTTCATGATCGGAAGCATGCTGTGCTGGGGATCGTGGGCTAACACCTTGAAGCTCACTCCTGGCTGGGCCTTTCAGCTGTTCTACTGGGACTACGTAATCGGGATCATTGCTGCGAGCCTCCTGTGGGGACTGACCCTCGGCAGCGCGGGTGGAGGAGAACGCTCCTTCCTCAAAAATATCGGCAGCGCGGACGGAACTCACATCATCTTCGCTCTGCTCGGCGGAGTTGTCTTCAACATAGCAAACCTCCTGCTGGTGGCGGCGATTGACATTGCCGGCCTTGCCGTCGCGTTCCCCATCGGAATTGGATTAGCCTTGGTGGTGGGAGTGCTGCTGAACTACTTCATTTCGCCGCAGGGCAGTCCGCTGTTGCTCTTTGGCGGTGTGCTTTTGGTGGTCCTTGCCATTGTCGTGGATGCCCTCGCTTATCGCAGACGCGAGACCACACGCAAGACTCTGAGCGCGCGTGGCATTCAGATCAGCCTTGCGTGCGGCGTGCTCATGGGCGTCTTCTATCCCCTGGTTGCCAAAGCGATCACGGGAGACCACTCGCTCGGCCCCTATTCGGTGGCGTTCTTGTTCGCCCTCGGTACCGCCTTGTGCGCGGTACCGGTGAACTACTTCCTGATGCGGAGGCCGCTGACGGGAGGCCAGCCCGTGAGCATGGCCGACTACTTCAAAGGCCCTGCTGCATGGCATTGGTGGGGAGTCCTCGGCGGAATGATCTGGTGCACGGGCGCGGTCCTGAATTTCGTGGCTTCGCATGCGCACGTCATCGGCCCGGCGATTTCCTACGCGATCGGACAAGGGGCGACGATGGTTTCCGCAATCTGGGGGGTTTTTATTTGGAAAGAATTTGCCGGCGCACCTCCGAGTGCACGAAAGCTAATACCATTGATGTTCACGTTTTTCCTCGTCGGGTTGGGCGCGGTCGCGATCGCTCCAGTATTTCCAAGGTGAAGGCGCCGCGACCGGGGCGGCACACGCAACCGACTGCAGTGAAAAAGCAAGAACTGAACCAGGAATCTATATGGCTAAGCGGATTGTGGTTGTGGGAAGCATCAATCTGGACCTGGTCGCTGCCACACCACGAATTCCGATAGCGGGCGAAACGATTGCAGGACTGAGCTTTCAGACGTTTCCTGGCGGTAAGGGTGCGAACCAGGCGGTGGCGGCTGGGCGCCTGGGTGGTTCAGTGAGCATGGTCGGCAAAGTCGGAACGGATGCCTTCGGCGTCCAACTGCGGGACAGTCTTGAAGAAGCAAACGTGAACACAGGGGCAGTCGAAGTGGTTCCGGGACCATCGGGCGTTGCGCTCATCACCACGGATGCCCAGGGAGAGAACGCAATCACGGTCGTTGCCGGTGCGAATGCCCAACTTTCTCCGGCAGATCTCGATACCCATATTGGTGTAATTCGGAGTGCGGGCATTGTACTTACCCAACTAGAGATTCCTCTTGAGACGGTGGAGTATCTGGCAGCCATTTCCGTGCGCGAGCGCATATCTCTTGTGCTCGATCCCGCCCCTGCGCGTCCGCTTCCTCGATCCCTGCTGCGGTGCATCGACTGGCTGACGCCGAACGAGAGCGAGACCTGTTTCCTGCTGGGCTGCGCACCGGACGAGCTTTCTGAAGGAATGCTCGAGGACCGAGCAAACGCTGTGGTCGCGCTGGGATGCCGAAATGTCATCCTCAAGCTCGGGCAACGTGGCTGCTACGTCGCGCTGCTAGACGGAACCCGAGAGTTGCTGCCGGCTTACACCGTACAAGCGCTCGACACCACAGCGGCGGGTGATGCCTTCAACGGCGCGTTTGCCGTTGCAATGCTGAACGCGAAAGATCCAGTCAGCAGCGCTTCCTGGGCGTCTGCTGTCGCCGCAATCTCGGTCACTCGACATGGCGCTCAGCCCTCGATGCCAACCCCTTCAGAAGTGGATCGTTTCCTCGAGCATAGTCACGGTTTCAAGTCGACTGTCGTTTGAGGCGGAAGGAAGAGCCCCCGACGAAGCGCTGTCAGCAGGGAGAAACCCCGCGCTACGCGAGTTGAGTATTGCCGGCCATCAAGTTGCCAAGGTGAGAGACCTCACTGGGGTTGTGCCACCAAAACAACCTCGTTAAGTCTATCCTCTGGGCGGGCTTCAGGCTTTGGTCTACCAGAACGCCCGCGAAATTTCGCTTGTAGCTGGTCGAGGTATACGTAATAGACGGGCGTGATGTAAAGCGTTACCACCTGCGAAAAAAGCAGACCGCCCACTACCGCCAGGCCCAGACCCCGCCGCGAGTCCGCACCCGCGCCAAAGCCGATTGCGATGGGGAGTGTTCCCATCAGGGCGGCCATGGTTGTCATCATGATCGGTCGGAACCGGACCAACGCGCCCTCATAAATGGATTCTTCCGGGGTTTTGCCTCCCGATCGCTCTGCTTCCAGGGCGAAGTCAATCATCATGATTGCATTCTTCTTGACGATGCCGATCAGCATGATGATTCCCACGAACGAGTAGAGATTCAGTTCCTGATGGAAGAGGGTGAGAGTCAGGAGCGCCCCCACGCCGGCGGAAGGTAAACCCGAGAGAATGGTCAGCGGATGAATGAAGCTCTCGTACAGAATCCCCAGAATGATGTAAATCACCAGAATCGCAGCCAGCAGCAACAGGCCCATGCCGGTGAATGAGTTTTGGAAAGCTTGCGCGGTGCCCTGGAACGTACCTTGGATGTCCCCGGGGAGCGCTCGATTCGCCTCGCGCTCAACCAGTTTTGTCGCGTCGCCCAGGGCAGTGCCGGGTTTAAGGTTGAAGCTGATCGTGACCGCCGGCAACTGCCCCAGGTGATTCACCATCAGCGGGCCGATCGAAGGCACCAGCTTCGCGACCGTGTCGAGCGGAACCAACTTACCAGCGCTGGAGCGGACGTATAAGAGCGAAAGCTTGTCAGGATTGTTCTGGAATTCCGGCAACAACTCTACGATGACGTAATACTCGTTGTTGGGCGCGTAGATCGTGCTAATTTGGCGGGTGCCGTACGCAGAATAGAGAGCATCGGAAACCTGCGCTGGTGTCAATCCAAGTGCGTAGGCCTTATCGTGGTCGACTTCCACGGTGAGTTGCGGGTTCCGCACTTGCAGGTCGCTGGTCACATCCTGCAATTGCGGAAGGGTGCGGAGAGCGGCTTCCAGCTTGGGTGCATCCTGGTAAAGTTGCGCTGTGTCGGGGGATTGCAAACTGTATTGATATTGTGACTTGGTGAGAGAACCGCCGATGCGGATGGTGGGCGGGATTTGCATGAACACGTTCAAGCCCGGAATTGGCGATACCTTTGGTCGAAGTTCCTGAATAACCTCCATCGCGCTCATGTGGTTGACTCGGTCTTTCTTGTCCTGCAGACGAAAGAACATGCGCCCCTGGTTGATGGGACTACCGATCGAGGACATGAGATTCATGACGTTGGGATCGGATCGCACAACATCGGCCACTTTCTGCTGCAACTGCATCATGTCGTCAAAAGCGATTCCCTGTTGCGCTTCGGTGAACGCAAAGACCAGGCCTTGATCCTCGTCCGGGATGAATCCCGTCTTCGCCAGCGTGTACAGATAAAACGTTAGCCCGATCACGACGAAAGACACCATCAAGGTTGCGAACTTGTGCCGCAGCACCGCCTTCAGGCTGCGGTCATAACCACGCAGCCAGGCAACGAATACGCGCTCGCTGAAATTGAAGAGCCGTCCGTGGCCCGACCGTTCCTGGTGACGCAGGAACCGGCTACAAAGCATCGGAGTCAGAGTGAGTGATACGAACCCTGAAACCAGAATCGCCGCGCCGATCGTCACCGCGAATTCATGCAGCAAGCGTCCGATGATTCCGCCCATGAACAACAGGGGTATGAAGACGGCGGCCAGTGACAGCGTCATCGAAAGAATGGTGAAGCCGATCTCACTCGCGCCGTCCATGGCGGCTCGCATCGGTTCTTTGCCCATCTCCATGTGACGAACGATGTTCTCCAACATAACGATGGCATCGTCTACCACGAAGCCTACCGACAGTGTCAGCGCCATCAAGGAAAGATTGTCGAGGCTATAGCCCAGCAGGTACATCACCGAGAAGGTCCCGATAATTGACATGGGCAAGGCGAGGGACGGGATGATGGTGGCCGAGACGTTTCGCAGGAAGACGAAGATCACCATGATGACCAGAGCAATGGTCAGTAACAAGGTGAACTTCACGTCGTTCACCGAGGCGCGTATGGAGACCGAACGGTCGTAGAGCGTGTCAATTCGCACAGCCGCAGGAATGTGGTCTTCCAGCCTGGGAAGAAGTCTCTTGATGCTGTCGACGACCGCAACCGTATTGGTGCCCGGCTGCTTTTGAATCGCCAGCACGATGGCGCGAACTCCGTTGAACCAACTCGCGGTCTTGTCATTCTGCACACTATCCAACACGCGTCCCAGCTCGTTCAGGCGCACCGGGGAGCCGTTTCGATAGGCGACCGCCATGGGCTCGAACTGCAGCGCATTCATCCGCTGCCCGTTAGCCAGAATCGTGAAGGTGTGGTTCTCTCCATAAAGCGTGCCGGTAGGGAGGTTGGTGTTTCCAGACTGTAGCGCCGCGGTGACTTCGTCGATCCCAATCTGGCGTGAAGCCAGAGCACTCGGATCGAGCTGTGCCCGCATTGCGTATTTCTGGGCCCCGTAGACCTGCACCTGCGCTACGCCGTTCACCATGGAGACGTTCTGGGCAATGGTGGTCTCCGCGGCCTCATCGACGTCGGACAACCTCATCGTTGGCGAACTCAACGCCAAATAAAGGATGGGTGAATCGGCCGGATTCACCTTCTGGAAAGTCGGTGGCGTGGGCATCTGGGGAGGCAGTTGGCCCCCAGCCGCCGTGATGGCTGCCTGAACGTCTAACGCAGCGCCATCGAGGCTCCGGCTGAGGTTGAACTGGATGGTGATGTTGGTCAGCCCCAGGGAATTGGTGGACGTCATCGAATCGATGCCGGCGATCGTGGAAAATTGCTTTTCCAGCGGGGTGGCAACGGAAGAAGCCATGGTGTCCGGACTCGCCCCTGGCAGGGAGGCACTCACCAAAATCGTGGGGAAGTCCACATTCGGCAAGTCGCTGACGGGCAGCAATTGATACGCGAAGGCGCCGAAGATCAAAATGGCGGCCATAACCAATGTGGTCATGATGGGCCGCTTGATGAAGAGTTCGGAGAGACTCACAGTCCGCCTCCGGGAGGACCACTGGCAGCAGCCGTGTCCGTCGGAGTTCCGGGCAAGGTCTCTTGTATAACCACTTTTGCGTTCGGGGCCACGCGCATCTGGCCATTCACAACGACATGCTCACCCGCCTTCAATCCGTCAGAAATCAGTGTCAGATTCTGATATACCCCCGCCGTCTTCACGGGGCGCGATTCAGCCGTGCTGTCCGTTCTGACGACATAGACGTATTCGCCTTGTTGTCCGCTTTGAATCGCCTTTGTCGGAACCACGATGGCATTCTTCTGCGTCGAAAGTTCCAACGCAACATCCACGAACTGCCCTGGCCAGAGCCGTCGATCCTTGTTCTGATACGTGGCTTTCAGCTTGACCATACCGGTCGTCGTGTCTACTCCGTTGTCCATGAACGTCAACCGGCCCGCTGCGGGGCCGCCTGACTGCCCTTTGGGATATGACAGAACCTTAAGCCGTCCAGAAGAAAAGCGCTGCCGCACCCGATCAAGACTCGCTTCCGGCACAGAAAAAGTGACATAGATCGGAGTGACCTGGTTCAATTGCACCAGATATGGCGTGTCGTTCGCCTTTACCAGATTGCCCAGATTGATCATCAATGCCCCAGCACGTGCGTTGATGGGGGCCACGATGTCTGTGTACTGCAGTTGCACACGGGCTGCCTCGACTGAGGCCTTGTCTGCTTCCACCGCGGATGCATCGGCTTGTGCCTGCGCACGCAACTGCTCGGCCTGTTCATGGGAGCAAATACCTTCTTTTTCCAGGCGGGAGTAGCGCTCTGCCTGAATCCGTGAGTTCTCGGCCTGCGCTTGATCGTGCTTCATCTGAGCAGTGGCTTTTGCCAGGTCCGCCTGGAAAGGCCGCTTGTCCAGTTGAAACAGCTGTTGGCCTTCGCGTACATCCTCTCCTTCCTTGAAGAAGATCTTTTGGATTTGACCGCTGACCTGGGACCTGATCTGCACCGTCTGGTAAGCTTCAACGTTGCCGATGGCCCGGATCTGAACCGGAATGTCCCGCTGCTCCACGCGGGTGACAACCACCGGTGCAGGTGCACGCGTCCCTGAACCGCCCGCCCCCTGAAATTGTTCCTTGTTTCCGCATCCGGACGTGAAGACAACAATCGTCAGCTGGAAGAACAACATCGACAATCGCAGCCGCTGGACGCCGCGTTTCATCACGTTAGGCTCCGCAAGTAATACGCCCATCATTCTATATTGACGAGCCGGATCGGGTTTGCTCAGCGGTAGGTATCACACCGAAATTCAGCGGACTACAACGAACTAGGGAGCACTCTAACCGAAGACTGCGACAGGGCCAATCCATCTCTTAAGCCATTGCCAGGACTGGACTTGTCCGTACGGGTGTTTCGATCGTTCCGATGAAGCGGTAACCCGTCTCGATGAAGCGCGGCTTCTCCGCCGAGTCGTTCAGCGCGTCTGGTAGCCGCCTGATTGTGGATTAGCGCGTTTGAGGCACCGGAAGGCCGCATCTGTGTTGTGGAGTGAGGCGTGAATCAGGCCCACCCAGTAGGGAGAGACGTGTTGTTGCCTCAAGATCTCTTCCAACTCATGGAGTAAAGCGAGTGCCTGTTTCTCTCTCCCAGCTCTGCCGTAAACATATCCGAGCGAGCCAAGGTAGAAGGGAAACCGCCTCGCGAGTCGTACCGCCTCTTCCCTCTCCAACGGCACTCGCGTAATCATCTTTTTCGAGTAGCGCAAATGACATCGTCCAGTGGACAGGCGGAAACGTTGGATCCAACTCAAACGCTTTGCGACACTGCACAATGGCCTCGTCATATCGTCGCGCATGCAGAATCAGAATCCCGCCGTCCAGCGATGCACTAGGGAGAGTGGATCAAGCTGCACCGCCCGCAGCACCTCCGCCACCCCCTCCTCCAATCGCCCCCTCGCGATAAGACAACAGGCTCGCACCAGGGCCGCGCCTGGGCTGTGGGGATCGAGTATTGCTGCACGCTCTCCTTCTTCGTCTGCGTGCAGGAACGAGAAATCATGGTGGAGCAGCGAAAAAGCGAGGGCAGCGTGTGCTTCAGCGAGCGTGTCATCCAGCGCGACAGCTCTTAACGCAGCGGCTTTCGCTCCGCCACACCCTTCTTCGGGCGTGACGAGACCCCAAAATCCCAGTCTCCCTTACTTCATCAATGATCGTCCCCCGGGTGCTCCGCGGAACAGCGGTCTCGGTTCCAACTACTTCGCATTCAAAATTCGCCTGGGCCGGACGTTCAAACTTGGTGGACATGGCAGCTTGCATTTTACGGCAGAAGGATTCAACGTCACGAACCGGACAAACTTCGCCAGAGTCAACAACATCGTTGGCGCTGCCTTTGCTCCACCATTCAACGTGTACGGAATGGCTGGCCTTTCGCCCAGTCAGCCCCTGGGCTTCACTGCGGCACTGCCGAAACGTGAGATCCAACTCGGAGTGCGCTTCTCTTTTTGAAGGTGCAACAAGCAGTCTGACTGGCGTTGTCTGAGACAAACATGAACACGAACGCAACCGGCCTGCCGAGCTACGCTTTAGGTCATTCCGAGCAGGAACTTGCATCGACGCCCTCATTGGCGGGGGACCGGATTTCCCCGCGCACGACCTAATGGCAGGAGCAATTCAAAGCATCCTTCCGGTTGCGGAACGAACAGGGATCGTCGTCTCGCCCGCGCTCGTTGGCGAGTGGTCGCGGAAGTCAGGCTCGATTTGACGCCAAGGAAGACGTCAGACACCGGTCTCCGGGATGTCGCCGAAGAACGCCGACCGAGGCTGAAAGCGCAGAAGCCGTTCCATTTGGAATCTCGGAGCGCGTCCGGCAAAACTAGGGTGCGGTGAACGTCACTTGAGAATATCCGGGCGCGTTGACCTTACCCGAACACGACGCGACGCTCTTCTGCTTGTTGCCGCCGGTGCCGGTAACCTCGTAGCAGTTCGGGAAAATGATCTTGGTTCCAGTGGTTCCCGTGACCGGGCCGTTGGGTCCGGTGATCATGACCGTTCCCGCGATGGCTGCCCGGGATAACGAATCGGTGGCGTTTACGATGACCCAGGAATTGGTCGCACCCGAACCGGACTGCAACTGGAGCACGATGGACCCCAGGATAACCGGCATGGGGACCGCTGCCTGCTCGGCACGGGCCCATGTCTGAAGAAAGCCTTCGGCGGAACGGAACAGTGGCCCGAGTTCGCCGTCGGTGACTCCCTGACTGCGGAGATCCTGGACGAAATCAGGGAAAAGACCAAAGTGCGCCATGCCTTCGGTGTTGAAGTCAAAAGTGCGGCCGGGCAGGCTGCTCTTCTTCAGTGGCAAGGGTGTGCCCGGGGTGAGGGTTGAGAAAGGGTAGAGGACCCGGGTCGCGTTACTCTGAGCGGCTGTCTCGGATGCGTTGCCGCCAGCGCAGGCTACGCCGAGGCTCCCTTTGTAGCGCGGGCCGAGCATGTCGGTGAGTCCCTGATCGGTGGCGAGCGCGACGGCGGCGTTATCCCATCCACCGTTGAGGCCGACGGCACGGGCGTAACTCTGAAACCAGATGTTCGAAGAGTTGCTGCAGTTGTTGGACAGCCGGCTCTCGGCGGCGTGCGCGACGTCAGCGGAGGTTCCCACGTCTCCGATGCCGATGGAGACGATTCCGCCGAGGGCCTTGATCGTCGTGACCTGGCTGGTGGTGCGCGCCGCCTCGGTTCGCCCCGCGCCCTGGTGCAGGGCGACCAGCGTGTTGTGTCCGGAGACGAGGGGATAGCCGAAGGGTGTCAGCACGGCGAAACTGTCTTCCACGGCCCTTCGCGACATGTGATCGATATCCACGATCATGTGGTGGACGGCGAGATCTTGCACCAGGAATTTGCCGAGATCGGTCAGGCCCTGCGCGTTGCAGGTTGCCGTCTGCGGGTAGTTGCTGAGTCGGAAGGTGTACGCACCGTCGTCAGCGTCAACGGGGCATTCCATCGCTTGCACCGGCTCGCCGTTGAGGTGCTGACTGCTGGCGGCGAACATGTCGCCGTAGAGGGCCATGCCGCCAAAGGGATTATCGGAAAGATGGATGGGGAACATGTAGCGCACGCCGGAAGAGTAAGCGGCTTGCACTGAGTTGTCGACGAACGTCTTCGAGCAGTTGCGGTTGGGGCCGCAGCCGAAGGGATGATCGACTTCGATGCCGAGGACGACGGCAAGCTGCCCGCGGTTGATGGTCTGGCGGGCTTCCGCGGAAGAAGTGACGACGTGAAACCAGCCGACGCCCGGTGACACGCAGCCCAGCACCGAATCTCCGCTGGTGCACTCGCTGTTGATGTAGGCCTCCATGTCGCGGGCGTCCTGAAGCTGCAGGGCGACGGCTTCCATATCGTCGCACGTGCGGCCCGAGGCGACGTGGCCCAGGGCCTTCAGGGCGTCACAAATGGTCTCGTTGTTCACGGCGTGGGCCACGATTAGACGGAGACCTCCCACGTGGGCGCGGTAGAGCCAGGATTCGAACATCATCTGATGAATCTTGGTGTCGAAACGCGGCCAGCTGTCGAAGGTGGGCGCGCCCTTCGAGCCAGGATGAACGATCTGCATGGCGTCGGTGGCGGCGGTTCCGAGCATGGGGCCGAGCAAGGGACCGAGGCCAAGGGAGACCACCGGGCCGGCAACCGGGATGGCCGCAGCCGCCGGTCCGAGGAGACCGCCGAGCAGGATCCCGGCCACCAAGGCACCTTCGCTGACTTGCTGCGTCGGGTGTGCGCTGCTGCAGTCGGCAAGCGCAGAAGTCATCGGGCCGAATGCGCGGCCCCAGAACAGATTGCCCCCGAACGCGCGATCGACGAAGGGGTGGGTGTGGGTATCGGCGAAACCCCACACGGGAGCGTCGGGTGTGCCCACGGCGCGGGTAACGGGCGCGGCGCGCCGGGGGCTTTCCCCGAGCACGTTGAGCGCAGCGACCGAATAGTAGGCGGCGATGAAAAGAGGCACGGAGGAGTCGGTGAAGGTGGTGGTGCCTGCGGGAACCGTACCTACGACTTTTTCGTTGGACGCGGCATCGACGTAGGACAGGGTCCGGTATACGTTGTAACTTTGCGCCCTGTCTACCGGAGACCAGTTCACTTGGACGTTGCCTGCGGTGGTCGCGGAAGGCGTCATGGTGACGGTGACCCAATCGGGAGTTGGGGGCGGACTTTGAGGCGCGTTCTGTGTGGGGTTCGAGTTACCGCCGGGGGCAGGGCCGCCGAGACCGCCGCCTTCGCTGACTCCGACTACTGCAACCGGCGCAGGCGCTCCGACTCCGGAAGGGCCAGCCTTTGGTTGCCCGCACTGCTGCGCTGAATAGAGTAAGGAAGTACCCTGCTGAGCGCCGGTAGCGTCACCCGACACGATGGTGACGCTCATGTTCGATTTCAACATTCCCATGTCGAGGAGCACCCTTTGGGCTTGCTGACCGACATAGGCGGGAAGATCGAACTGCAAGACGCCAGCGCCACCGGAGGTGACCTGATTCATGTTCGCCGAATGTCCGGGGAACCTCGCTTGCATGTCAGCGGTTTGGGGTCCGCCTACGCCGGAAAGCGCGAGATGCATCATGTCTGGCCCACAGGGCTGCGGGCTGCAGTTCCCGGGCGTGATGACACCGGAAGCTTGAATGGTCTGGGCGTGACCGTACTGGCTTTTCGCGTAGCCCCCGGCGGCATAGGCGGCAGCGTTTCCGGAATCGGTGCCCGAGCCCTGGCCCTCAAACGTGCCGTCAGGATGCAAGTTGACCGGAACGACGATGCCCTGCTGTCCGTTCAGCGAGCGGGAGGAGGATTCGTTTATGCCAGGCATCGATATCGCCGAAGCGGTCACGACCTGGACGACAAGGGCGAACGGTGAAGCGCAGGCACAGGAAGGCCGGCGGGCTTCCGATTGGAGATAAGTCAACTCGATTTGATTGGCCTGGAGTTCCTCTTCGATCATGGCCCGCATGGTCCATGACTGCTGACCGCTCCACCGGCCGGCTCGGCATGACGGGTCGTGAACGGCCTGATGCGCGGCATTTATCTGATCAAGACACGCGCCTGCCGAAACGTTCTGCCCCCCGCAGAGCGGATCGACATAGTTGTTAAACATCGCGATGGTGGCGGGGGTGGGCGGGCTGGTATAGGACAATTGCGGCAACGCCGCACGCAATCCGTTTTGCAGAGATGCCCACGCTTCGGGCGTAGCGGGCTCGCTGGCGGAGGCGGCCTTGAGGCTTTCCTCCAAGCCTGCTTTCAGGGCGGACACCTCTTCCAACCGGTGCCGGAGCGAACCGACGTCTTCGCAGCCGCACGCGGAGGAAGTCGAGTTCGATGCGCCGGCAACCGGGACCGCGGCTTGTTGTGCGCAAGCGTTGTATGTGTAGTCGTTGAACTCCCAGGCGTTGTTCAGCAAGGTCGAAAGGCGCAGGTAGACGGTGCGGCAGTCGGTGGGGAGAGATTTGACCGTGAGGCTTGTATCGAGACCCGCATTTTGACGGAGAATGTCGGAAGCGCCCACTGAATTACCCAGATCAAGTTCGTAGGCCTGGGCCCCTGATCCCGCCGACCAGACGAACATCGCTGTGGGGCCGCGCAAGGTTGTTCCCGGAGTGGGGGCAACCATTGAGGCTTTGACTGTGGTTTGTGCTGACGCCATCGGGGCAAGCATCAGGGCGAACAAAGAGATGCTATGTCGCATGCGACTGAAGATGGGCAGGTACCTCCGGTTCTCTGGCGAGCTTTGGTCCCTGTGAGCTCAACGGATTGCGAAATCCCATACGGAAAAGAAAACGGTTTGTTCGGCGGGGCCGCCGAGGCTGCCTTGGGCACGCTTGCCGGGATGAATGGCGCGCAGAACAAGACCATACTCACCGGGCTCGAGCGCTTCGGCCGGCTGGATACGCACCTGGCCGCGACCGAGCCGTTCGTATTTGGACTTCACCCGAACCTCGGTCACTTTCTCGTACGCCTCCGTGCCCATTTGTCCCATGGTGGTTTTGGTTGCACCGACCAGCCGCCAGTTGTCTTTGCTGGGAACGATCTTGACGAGGAACGGCTCGTAGGCATCAGGGTCGATCCCCAGAAGATTTCCATACTCCATTTGGAAGCGTGGTTGGTGGGTGGGAACTACGAGCGCGGACTGGGGCCCGGGCAGTGCCCAAACGTAGGTAACTTTCGGGGGACCGTGATGGTGTCCCATCGCGCCCAAGCCGCTCATCGCGCTCATAGCCATCCCCGCGCCGGGCCCGGCAAACATACCTCCGCCGATGGCGCCGAAGCTCAGAGCTTGCCGGCCCAGGCCGGTCATCATTCCCCTGGCCGCAGAACCTGCACCCGGCATGCCATCGCCTTTGGTCTGTGTGCTGGCAACCTGCGCGATCGAGGGTCTCATGAGCTGACGCAAGTCGCCATTTTCCAGCGTTAAGGGAGGCAACTGGCTCAGGTCGAGCATGCCGGGCGTGGCGCCCATCGCGCCGGGCATGCGGCCGCCCATCATCGAGGCCATGATCTGCTGGACCATGGCGCTTCCGCCCGCCGGCAGGCGAGCCGCGGACGGATTGGGAACCAAGGAGGACGCTGCAGTGGGTGTTGGCTGCGTCGCGGGAGGAGTCGTGGGCTGAGGCCAGGTGGGCCGCCCGTCGGGCGCAGACGCTTCCGCCGGCTGCCGCTTCTTGGTTTCGGCCTTGAGCATGGCTTCCATGACCTTACTGCTGACGCCAGCTTCCTTCAGTGCGGTAAGCCCGCTGAGAGAGACATCAAAGGCGGTATAACTGCCGTCGATCAGAGCCACGATCACGCCTTCGGTAAAGCCATCGCGCGTCATCTTGATGATGTCGTCATTCGTGAGCTTCTGTGGCGTTTGCTGAGCAGAAGCAACGAGGCATAGCAGAGCCAGCGTCAGAAACAGGGCTCGGAAGGTAGTTTTGCGCGAGCGACGACTCGGCATGGTGCACGTCCACTTGATAATCGGAGACGGTAGCATTGGCTCAACCCGGGTGTCCAGCAGAGCGGACGGCGCAATCCGGAATTTTCGGGTCGGTTGAAACAAGGGACACTCTGACGGTGGAGGGCACCCCCCAATAAGAAATGCGAAAACTGAGGGCAGGTTACATCATCCGGACAAGGGGTTTTTCTGTTTCTTGTTGTCGGTACCGGCCATCGCAGGGATGGACCGGCGCGCTGATCAAGTTGGATCAGCAGAGCAGCAAGCCTTCCGAACGCACCGGACGCGACCCTGCCCTCGCGCCAAGGCGCGACTGGGAGGAGACTCAACCCTCTCTGCCGTAGACCGGAATCACCGCTCCATTGACGTCCTTCCCGGCGTCTCCTGCGAGCCAGGTAATCAAGCTGGCGATCGTCGATGGCTGAACCCACTTGGAAAAATCTGCATTGGCCATCACTGCCCGGTTAGCGGGCGTATCGATGGTGCCCGGCAAGATGACGTTGGCCGTCATTCCCGCATCTTCGTTCTCGAGTGCGACCGTCCGGATCAGCGAAACCATGGCGGCCTTCGAGGCACTGTAGGCACCCACGCCCGGCCCCGGTTCCAGCGCGGCGCGGCTCCCGATCGCAATGATTCGGCCTTTGCCTGTCTGCCGCAGAACCGGTACTGCGGCCCGCAACGTGTGAAACAAAGAATTCAGATTGACGTCGAACATGCGGTGGAAGGTGGCGTCGTCGGTCTCCGCGACGGACTGCCCACCCGCGAAGCCGCCCACTGTGTGCGCCAGCACGTCGATCTTTCCGAACCGGGCGACCGTCTCGTCCACCAGTTTCCTGGCACCCTCGAAGGTTGAAAGCTCGGCGGGCAGCGCGGTGAAACGCGGACTGCTGAAGGCCGACTGCTGTATCTTTCGCGACGTGCCCACGACGGTCGCCCCTGCGTCGAGGAACGCCTGGGTAACGTTGCTTCCCAGGCCGCCGTCGGCTCCGGTAACCACAACAACCTTATCCTTCATCAGTGACTCCGTTTCGAAAGCACGATGCCCGACTCCCAAGATGGAGTGGATGCCTGGTCGGAGGAAATTGTCATGGCATCGATGACCACAGCTGCACTGCTAACTTGCCCGTAGCGGGTGGTCTCGGCCGACCTTCACGAAACCAGAGGCGGTGGTTTTAGGAGATCACGGCAATTCCAGCCACTCGCCCGGATGCTGCATGGCTTGCGCAAGATCGTCCAAAAACCGCGCCGCCCGCGCGCCATCGGCAACTCTATGATCCACGGAGAGCGTAAGCGAGATCAAGGGACGGACAACAGGCTTGCCATCCTTTGCGACAACTCGATCCGCGATGCAGCCCACCGCGAGAATCGCGGCTTGCGGAGCGATGATGATCGCCGTAAATGAGTCGACATTGAACATCCCAAGATTGCTGATCGTGAAGGTTCCCCCCGCCAGGTCTTGCGGGCGCAGTTTGCCGACCCGTGCGCGATCGCTCAGATCCTTCCGCTGCGCCGCAATCTGAGCGAGTGGTGCTCGATCAGCGCCCGGAATAACTGGCGCGACAACGCCCTCGTCAACCGCCATCGCCAACCCGATATTGATTTCCCGGTTTTCGCGAATGTCCTTCCCGGTCCAGCTCGCATTGAGGGGAGAATGCTTCGCAAGGACCCGTGCCACGAGCGCGACCAGCAGATCGGTGTGCGTGGCGCGAACTCCGCCGGTCGTTTCGGCGACTGCCGCCAGCCGCTCTTTGACTTCGTTCAGGGCGGTTGCGTCGACGTCGCGGGTCACGAAGAAGTGGGGCACACTCGTCCAGCTTTGCGTGGTGCGCTCGGCCATCAGCCGCCTGATTGGACTTAGCGTCTCGGAAGGCTCGGCCACTCCCGACGCCGAGGGTGCTTCTCGCGATTGCGCCACTGCCAGGATGTCGGAGGCGAGAATCTCGCCACCGGCACCCGAACCTTTAACCTTCGCAAGGTCGACACCTTGTTCCTTTGCGAGCCGTCGAGCTTTCGGGGATATTCTCGCCGCGGAGGCCGACGATGCTGCTGCAACTTCGCTGGCGCGGACACTCGGTACGACACTCGCCGCTTCATGCCTTCTGCCCGACTCCGCGCGGACTTCTTCCGTAGGAGCGACTTCGCCGGGACGCAGAATCCACGCGATGGTTTGTCCTACCGGAATGTCCGCGCCGGCGTGCGCCTTCACTCCGCCCAGGACTCCGTCACCGGGACTCTCGATTTCCATGACCGCCTTGTCGGTCTCAATCTCCAGGAGCGGCTCGCCCTTGGCGACAATCTCTCCTTCCTTCTTGAGCCAGGAAATGAGCTTCCCGGTCTCTTGGGCCATTTCAAGGGCGGGCATGACGACGCTGATGGGCATGGGGGGGGAGGGCTCGGGCCCGGATCTCAGTCTCCGACTCCAACTCTCTCAGTACGGGCGCTCGCTTCGATCATTTCCTTTACCTGCTGACTCGGCTCCGCCTCGCTCTCGCGCGTGGTGGGCAAAGGGCCATTCACGGTGTAATAGTGTGCACCCGCTACCAGCAGTTCTTCCGCCGGGAAGCGTGTAATTACTTCGTGGCCGGTGGGTGTTACCACAATTTCTTCTTCGATCCGAGCCGCACTCCAGCCATCCTTCGAGGGCCAGAACGTTTCCAGGGCAAACACCATGCCCGGCGTGATCTCCGAGGGATGATCGAACGACACCAGACGACTGATGACAGGTTTCTCCCAGATCGCAAGCCCGATGCCGTGGCCATACTGCAGCGCAAAAGCCGCTTCCTCGTTGGGGAAGCCAAAGTCGGTGGCTTTCGGCCAAACCGCTGCGATTTCTGCGGTGGTGCGACCCGGGCGTACCAGTTCAATCGCCGCGTCGAGGTAGTCGCGGCACCGCTTATACGCGTCCACCATCGCGTGGGAAGCGTATCCGATGGTGAAGCAGCGGTAATAGCACGTGCGATATCCCATGTAGGAATGCAGGATGTCGTAATACACGGGGTCCCCCGGGCGCAACACCCGGTCCGAGAACACATGGGGATGGGGGTTGCAACGCTCGCCGGAAATCGCGTTCACCGCTTCGACATACTCAGATCCCAGGTCATACAGGACTTTGCTCACCAGCCCCACTGCCTGGTTCTCGCTCATGCCCGGCTTCATAGCGCGATACAACTCGTCGTAGGCCGCATCCACCATCATGGCTGACGTGTTGAGCAGGGTAATCTCGTCCTGGGTCTTGATGACGCGGGCTTCCGACATCAGCGCCTGGCCGTCCACCACTTCCAGGCCTTCTTTCTGCAGCGCGAACAACACCGGCGGTTCGATGATGTCGATGCCCACCGGTTCCTTACCAAGTCCGCGCATCTCAAGTTCCAGGCGGACCTTCTTCGCAACATCCTCGGCTCGGCCCATCTCCGGCGTCATTGCACCGCGCAGCATTGAGATGCCGGCACGCGAGCGTTCGCCGAGCCACGGACAATGCAACTGATGATGCCGTGCGGCGGAACCAAAGTCCCACAGGATCGGTTCGTCGTTCTGTGGAAGCAGAGTAAAGCGGTTGGCCTTGTCCTGCGCCCACGTGCCGATGTGCGTCGCAGTCAGGTAGCGCACATTGTTCATGTCGAAACAAAGGAGGGATCCCATTTCCGACTTGGCCAGCAGATCTTTAACGCGCTGCAGGCGCTCGCGGCGCAGGCGATCGAAATCGACTCGCTTTTCCCAATCGACGGCCATTGTTCCGTAAGTTGGCAGTGCCATGATCAATCTCCTGTGCGGGCCTTTAGGATCGGTTACAAAGAGCGCGGGCGGCTTCGAAAACGCTGCGATCCGTAGCGACCGTGACATCTTCCAGCGGCGGAGAAAACGGGATGGGCACGTGCATCGCTCCCATCCGTTTCACCGGCGCATCCAGGTCGTAGAATGCGCCTTCGGCAATGACTGACGCAATTTCCGCGGTTACGCCGTAGCGTTCGTAGCCTTCATCCAGCACGATCACGCGGGATGTCTTCTTGGCCGATTCGATCAGGGTCTTTTCGTCGAGTGGCCAGGTTGTCCGTGGGTCGACCACTTCCGCGCTGATGTCCGCCTCTTGCAACAGAATTGCCGCTCCCAGTGCCACCTGCACCATGCTGCTGGTCGCAACCAGTGTAATGTCGTCGCCCTCGCGCTTAATGTCCGCCACGCCCAGCGGAATGGTGTACTCCTCGCTCGGCACCTGGCCCTTGAGCTTGTACATCATCTTGTCTTCGAAAAAGACCACGGGATTCTCGTCGCGGATCGCCGTCTTCAGCAGACCCTTTGCGTCATACGGAGTGGAAGGCAGAACAACTTTCAGGCCTGGGACGTGGCTGAACCACGCGTGCAGCGACTGCGAGTGTTGCGCCGCCGACCGCCGCGTCGCACCCAGCGTGGTGCGCATCACCATCGGAACCTTCCACGCCCCCCCCGACATGTAGTGAACCTTGGCCGCCTGATTGACCATCTGGTCCATGGTCAGGGTGATGAAGTCGCCGAACATGATGTCGACGATCGGACGCAGCCCTGTCATGGCCGCGCCCACTGCGAGTCCGGTAAATCCAGCTTCCGAAATTGGCGTATCCAGAACCCGATCCTTGCCGAACTCTTCCACCAGGCCCGAGAGCACCTTGAAGGGCGTGCCCGCTTCCGCTACGTCCTCGCCCATGATGCAGACGGTAGCGTCGCGTCGCATCTCTTCCGCCAGGGCTTCCCGGATTGCCTGCGCGAACGTCAGTTCGCGTGCCGCTGCATCAGGCATATACGTCCTGTTCCGCTTCTTCCGGTTTGGGATAGGGAGCGGCCACGGCAAACTCTACCGCCTTATCCATCTCCGTGGCGAGTTCGGACTCGATCAGGGCGGTTTGTGCCGGGTCAGTAATTTTCTGTTCGATCATCCACTTGGCAAGATTGCGGATAGGATCGCGCTCCGTCTTCCAGGCCTGTTCTTCTTGCTTGGAGCGGTAGTACTCGCGACTGATATCTCCCACATGATGGCCCGTGTAGCGGTAAGTATTGGCCAGCAGGAACGCGGGGCCGCCTCCGACGCGCGCCCGTTCCACCAGATGAGTGGCTGTCTCATGCACGCCGTGTACGTCTTGCCCATCCACCTCGGCGGCCAGCAGTCCGAAGGCTGTGGCGCGGGTCAGAATGTCGCCTGCCGTGGTCTCGGAGAAGTGTGTGTACTCGGTATAGAGATTGTTTTCGCAGACGTAGAGAACCGGCAGTTTGAAGAGTTGCGCCAGGTTCATGACTTCGTAGAGGCTGCCCTGCCCTAACGCTCCCTCGCCGAAGAAACAGACCGCCACTCGCCCGTTCCCGAGGCGCTTGGACGCGAAGGCTGCGCCCGTGGCGATTCCGACGCTTCCCGCAACGATGGCGTTCGCGCCCATGTTACCAGTCGCGGGATCGGCGATATGCATCGATCCACCCTTGCCCCGGCAGTAGCCCGCTGCCTTGCCCAGAAGCTCGGCAAACATCCGGTCCGGAGACGCCCCCTTGGCCAGGCAATGGCCGTGCCCGCGGTGCGTGCTGGTGATGTAGTCGTCTGCACGCAGGGCCTCGCAGACTCCCACCGCCACCGCTTCTTCGCCAATGTAGAGATGAGCGAGGCCGGGCATCAGCGCCCGGGTGTAGAGATCGTTCACACGTTCCTCAAACAGCCGGATGGCCAGCATCTGGCGATAGAAACGCAGGTTCTGTTCGGTGTTCGTTGCCGTCGCGTTCGAGCGCTCGGTGGCAGTGGTCATTTCTCGACTCCCGACATACGCGCCAAAACGTCGAACACCACCGCGAAGTCCTTTTTCTCCCAGCCCATCCCTCGCGCGGCAGTCAGAAACTCGTTGCTCACTGCTGTCGTTGGGACAGGCACGTTGAGTTGTCGTCCTAACTCCATCGCCAGCAGCATGTCTTTCTGCATCATGTTGCAGTCGAACCAGGCCTCTTCCGGTTGCTGCAGGATGAACGGCCCACGATACTGAATCATCGGGGAAGCGACCGCGCTGTGAGTGAGCACGTCAACCGCAACATCCCGACGGATGCCGCTTTTTTCCGCCAGGAGAACACCCTCCGAGAAGGCCATCATCTGGACGGCGAGGCTCAGGTTCACGGCAATCTTCATGGCGAGCGCCAAACCGTTGTCGCCGACGTGCGTGACTTTCGGGCCGATGTCGAGCAACAGAAATTTGACGCGTTCGAATGCTTCTTTACTCCCGCCCACCATGACGGACAGCTTGCCTTCTTGCAGAGTAATGACGCTGCCCGAAACCGGTGCGTCGAGCATGTCCGCACCCTGGGCGCGAACTTTCGCTGCGGTTGCGCGGCTCACGGTCGGACTCACGGTGCTCATGTCGATGAAGAGCTTGCCCACGCTGAGGCCTGCGACCACTCCGTCCGGGCCATCGGTAACGGCCGCAATTGCAACGGCGTTTGTCACCATGGCGAAGATGACATCCGCAGCGGCGGCTACGGCGCGTGGGGAGTCCGCCCAGCGCATGCCTTTATCGATCAGCCACTGCGCTTTAGTGCGTGTGCGGTTGTAGCCTGTAACCGTGTGGCCCCTGTCGAGCAACCGGTTCACCATCTGGCTGCCCATCACGCCAAGACCCACAAATCCAAGATTCGCCATCCGCCGCAACCTCCAGGCTAAGAGCCCGACTTCGTAACAGGTGTCTCCGCCGCGGCGGAACTGCTCGAGTCTTCCCGGACTTGCCCCAGATGATCGCGCATCGTGGCCCGAGCCTTCTCCGGGTCGCGCGCCTCGGTCGCCGCAAGGATGCGCTTGTGATGGAACTGCCCGCGTTCGGGACCGCCGTCGACGCTGAAAATGCGTAGCCGTTGCTGCCGCAGCAAGGCCACGATCGAGTCGAGCAGGGAAAGCACCAATGGATTCCCCGCCGCCTCGGCCAGCGCGAGATGGAAATCGAGGTCCGCCTCGATGTAGGCGTCCGGATCCTGCAGACTCCGATCCATGGTGGCAACCGCTTCCCGCATGGTCGCAAGCAACTGCTCCTCGATGCGCGCGGCGCCGAGGGCCGCGATCTCCGGTTCCAGGATCTGGCGCAGTTCCGCCAGGTGGACCGATGCCTCCGAGCCTTCCTGCTGTCCGATGCGCACCATCAAATCAAGCGACTGCCGAATCGCCTGCGAAGTTCCATCGGTGATAAAGGTGCCTCGGCCCGAGTACGCTTCGACCAGTCCCTTTTCGCGAAGCGCCTTTACTGCTTCCCGAACCGCCGTCCGGCTCACGCCGAAATTCTGCGCCAGCTCGCGTTCCGCCGGCAGCTGATCGCCCGGCTTCAGTGCGCCCTTCAGGATCGACTCCTCGATCTGTTGCACAATTTGCTCGTACAGACGCGACGTCCGCACGGCCTTGTACACGGGTTTGTCCCCAAGGGGAGCGAACAGTTCCTTGTTCATAGCCCGGTTAAGACAGAGGCGCCCTTTCTAGGTCGCCGAAAGACATACATAAGGAGCGGGTCCGCCCAGCCTGCATTTCGTGTCTTGTGCGCCTGCCACATTAAGGGTATAGCTATCATACCACCATACCAAAATGAGTCGGGTACGCAACGTCCTTCCCAGCGGCCTACTCAATCCACACGGTCTTGATGTTTGTGAACTCCCGAATGCCATGCACTCCCAGTTCGCGCCCGTACCCAGACTGCTTCACACCTCCGAAGGGAACCCGCGGATCTGACGCCACCATCTTGTTGATGAACACCATCCCGGCCTCGAGTTCGTTGATGAAGCGCTCGCGCTCCCCATCGTCCCGGGTCCAGGCGCTCGCTCCCAACCCGAAACGGCTGTCGTTGGCAATGCGAATTGCTTCATCCACATCTTTCACGCGGAAGATGGACGCCACCGGGCCAAAGAATTCCTCCTGGTATGCTGGCGAATTCTTCGGGATGTTTGTCAGTACCGTTGGGGCATAGTAATTACCAGGCCGTGGCAGCGGTCGCCCACCGGTGAGCAGCCGTGCGCCGGCCTCGATGGTTTTATGCACATCCGCGTCCAGCGTTACGACGGCGTCCGCAGTCGCCAGCGGCCCCAACTCCGTCTTTTCGTCTAGTGGATCACCCACGACGAGCGCTTCCATCCGGCCGACGAACTTGCGTTCGAACGCCTCGGCAATCGACTCGGCAACGATGAAGCGCTTGGCTGCGATACAGGACTGACCGTTGTTGATGATGCGGGCTTCGACCGCCGCAGCCACGGCCGCTTCAGAATCGGCGCTCGGCATCACAATGAACGGGTCGCTGCCGCCCAGTTCGAGCACCACCTTTTTGATTCGCTTGGCAGCGCCCATCCCCACCTGAATTCCGGCCTGCTCGCTGCCCGTCAGCGTAGCTGCCACGATGCGTGGGTCCGCCAGCAGCGAGTCCACCTTGTGCGAGCCGATCAGGAGCGTCTGGAAAGCCCCTTCGGGAAACCCCGCCGCACGGAAGATCTCCTCAATCTTGATCGCGCACTGGGGAACGTTCGACGCGTGCTTGAGCAGCCCAACATTGCCCGCCATCAGCGCCGGCGCCGCGAATCGGATCACTTGCCAGAACGGAAAATTCCACGGCATCACAGCCAGCACGGGCCCGATCGGCAGGTAGCGAACAAAACTTCGCTGGGCTGAGGTCTCCACTAGTTCGTCCGCCAGAAAACGCTCAGCGTTCTCCGCGTAATAGCGACACGCGGTGGCACACTTGGCCGCCTCGGCCACCGCGGCCCGCAGAGGCTTACCCATCTCCAGCGTCATCAACCGGCCCAGCGAGTTCTTCTCGGCCTCCAGGATTTCCGCCGCCTTCAGCATTTTTCGCCCGCGCTCTGCGAAGCTTGTCTTCCGGTACTCGCGGAAAGTATCCGCAGCTCGCTGAATTCGCGTCTCCACTTGCGCGTCGGTCAGCTGCTCGAACGTCTTCAGTGTTTGCCCACTCGCGGGATCAATCGTCGCGATTGCCATAGCTCCGTTGAGACCTCCAAAATTGTCTAGCTGGCCAACGCAGAACACCCGGGACTTTGCAGACTGGACTTGAGAGAGGGCCCAGGGCAAAATTGGTCAGACCACGATACCACCGAGCCTGCCAGTGCAGTCAAGCCTCCGGGGACGTCATCCCCAAGCCTTGACATTCCTTATCGTATGGTGGTACAGCTGTCTGACCACGAGCCATCGTAAGGGGTAGCGCATCTGAAACCACTTCGCCTGAAATCTCCGTCCGGGATTTTCCTGTTCGTCTGGGCCTTGGCAGCTGCGCACCCAAGTTGTGCACTCGCGCAGGAGCGGCAAGAGCGCACCATCGACGAAATCAAGGTGGAGGCAGTCAAGCGTGCCGAGAACGGGATGTATCCGCTGATCGGACTAGACCCGGCGGATGTACGCGAAGCCTTCCTGGCAATCAAGACCTCAGACAGAGACGAGTGGGCGGCCGCCTTTATGGCGATCGGCGATCGGTATTTGGCCGAGGGCAAGTCGCTCGAAGCGACCGACCCTGCCAAGGCGAACGCCAACTATATCCGGGCGTGGCGTCTCTATTCATTTGGGCGCTGGCCTATTCCGGCTTCTCCGGGGAAACAGCGTTCTTATGCGAAAGCGATCGATGCTTTCCTCGCTCACGCCCATTTCTGGGACCCGCCGCTGGAAGTTGTCCACATTCCGTTTGAGGGATCGGAGATCATCGGCTACCTGCGCCTTCCGAAAGACGCACACGGACCCGTGCCGCTCGTGATCGCAGTGAACGGTCTCGACAGCCGTAAGGAGGATCTTGCGGAAAGCTTCTCCGCGATCCTGCCGTTCGGAATCGGATTTCTCGCCGTCGATGGGCCGGGCACGGGGCAAGCGCCCATCAAGGCCAGCGAAACCGCCGGGCGCATGCTCTCCCGCGTCATTGACTACGCGCAGAGTCGCTCCGAAATCGACAAGAATCGCATCGCGATGCACGGAGTTAGCTGGGGTGCTTACTGGGCGACAAAATTGGCCATTCTCGAGCGTGCGCGACTGAAGGGGGCCAGCGCGCAGTCTCCGCCAACCGACGCCTTCTTTCAAAAAGACTTCCTGATGAATTCTCTGCTGGGTAACCGCGAATACCTGTTTGATCAGGTGCCGGCGCTGATGGCGATTTTTGACAACGTCAAGACCACCGAACAGCTCGCAGACATCTTCCCCAGGATGTCGCTCGTAAAACAGGGTCTGTTGGGCAAACCCATGGCGCCGATGCTGGTCATCGGGGGTGCACTCGACACGCAAGTCCCAATCGCAGACATCTACCTTCTTCTGAGCTCAGGTGACACCCCGAAAGACGCGTGGATCAATCCGCAGGGTGGCCACCTCGGGCGCCAAGTGAAAATCTGGCCCGATCCGCTGATTTTCAAGCAGGTAATCATTCCCTGGTTAGTGCGCAAACTGGAAGTTGCCGTCCCCGAAACAAGGCCTTAGATCAGGGCTCAAGGACTCCATGGGAACACTCAACCCCGCCCACCCCGTTGCGCAGCTTGCCACCCGCACGCCGGGCAAGCAGCCGCTTTACAGAACGCTGTGGGTCCAGGTCGTCGTGGCCATGGCCGTTGCCGTCGCACTCGGCTATTTCAGCCCAGCGCACGCCATCGCCATGAAACCTCTCGGCGATGCTTTCATCCGCCTCATTTCAATGATCATCACCCTTATTATCTTTTGCACCGTGGTCTCGGGCATCGCCGGCATGGAGAGCATGAAAAAGGTTGGCCGCGTCGGCGGCATGGCTCTGCTCTATTTCGAAATCGTCTCCACTTTCGCTCTGTTCATCGGACTCGTGGTCGGAAATCTGGTGCACCCTGGTAGTGGCTTCAACGTGAATCCCGCCACCCTCGACGCCAAAGCGGTCGCCGACTACGCCGGCCAGGCGAAGGCTCAGAGCGTCCCCGATTTTTTGCTCCACATTATCCCCACCACTGTAGTCGATGCCTTTGCCAAGGGAGATATCCTCGAAGTCCTGCTGGTCGCCATTCTTTTCGGCTTCGCCTTGTCAGCCATGGGCCCTCGCTGTAAGCCTCTAGTCGATCTCTTCGATGCCCTCTCCGTCGCCGTCTTTGGCGTGGTGAACATCCTGATGAAGTTCGCGCCCATTGGCGCTTTCGGCGCCATGGCGTTCACCGTCGGCAAATACGGTATCGCGTCCCTCGGACCGTTGGCCAAGTTGATTGGCGCGTTCTGGTTCACGTCGATCCTTTTTGTGCTGGTCGTGCTGGGTGCCATCGCCTGGGTTGCGGGTTTCGGCATCGTCCGGTTTCTCTTCTACATCAAGGAAGAAATCCTGCTGGTCCTCGCCACCAGTTCGTCCGAGACAGCCCTGCCCACCTTGATGGAGAAGATGGAGAAACTCGGTTGTTCGAAATCTCTGGTCGGCCTCGTGGTTCCTACCGGCTACACCTTCAACACCGATGGCACCAGTATCTACATGACGCTGGCCGCGCTCTTCGTAGCCCAGGCCACCCACACCCCGCTTACACTCCTGCAGCAGCTCACGATATTTTCAGTGGCCGTTCTGACCTCCAAGGGAGCGAGCGGCGTGCAGGGTGCCGCTTTCATCGCGCTGGTTGGAACTCTTTCAGTGGTTCCCACCATCCCTGTAGCTGGGATGGCTCTGATTCTCGGCATCGACCGTTTCATGAGCATGTTCCGGGCTCTCGTGAACATGATCGGAAACGGTGTGGCGACATTGGTGGTGGCGCGCTGGGAGGGAGACCTCGCGCGGGAGACGCTCCAGCAAAGACTTGCGCGTGGCCTAGCAGACTGGCCGTAATCGCTGCGAGCAGGCTCTTGGGAGGCATATGATTTCCATATGCTCAAGCGCATCCTCTTCTGCGTGCTCCTCGCGAGCAGCACCCTTCAAGCCGGAGCCGGGCCCACCGATCGCTGGACCCTGGTCTGGAGCGACGACTTCAACGGTTCCAACGGCGCTGTGCCGGATCGCAACCGTTGGACCATCGAGACCGGCGGTAATGGCTGGGGCAACCACGAGTTGGAGTTCTACACCAACCACCTGCAGAACGTTCAGCTTCAGGATGGCAACTTGGTCATCACCGCGCGCCACGAAGCCTACAGCGATAAGGATGGCCTGCTGTATGGCTACACCTCGGCCCGGCTCAAGACTCGGGGGAAATTCCAGCAGGCCTATGGACGCTTCGAGGCGCGCATCCAGATCCCCCACGGCCAGGGAATATGGCCCGCCTTCTGGATGCTGGGTGAGGACATCGAGCCGAAAGGCTGGCCCGCTTGCGGCGAAATCGACATCATGGAAAACATCGGCAAGGAGCCCGCGATCGTGCACGGTACGATTCACGGTCCAGGATATTCAGGCAGCAAAGGAATCGACTCGCCCTTCTCTCTACCCACCGGGCAGAATTTCGCCGACGCGTTTCACGTGTATGCCGCCGAGTGGGAACCCGACGTCATCCGTTTCTATGTCGACGATCACCTGTATGCCACGCGCACGCCCGCCGACTTGCCCCGAGATGCGAAGTGGGTCTACGACCATCCCTTCTACATTATTCTGAACGTGGCGGTGGGTGGCGACTGGCCGGGCAATCCAGACGCCACCACCAGGTTTCCGCAAAGCATGCTGATCGACTACGTACGCGTGTACAAGCGCGCCGATCGTTAGGACTCGGGTCGGCGTCTTTACGCCCGCTTTCGCCTGCCTCCCGCCGTGGGGGCTTCCGGCGCCGCTTTCGCGTGGATGTGCCCCGCGTATGGCGCCGCATTGGTGCGCGGCCCCTCCGGGCCGTGCACCGCGTCGGAATACTGGAACTGCACCGGAACGGTGCCGTTTCCGTCCGTGAGGTTCACTTCCTGGAAAACCTTGGTCAGCGGATTCGCCTCAAACACTGGGAAGTCCCCGCATTCCTCTCCCTGCTTCGAAGTCCAACCGAGGAACTTGGTCGCACCGGGATCGTTCCCGGCGCGAATCGCGTCCTCCACGTCCGCGTCGGTGCGCGCTTCGTTCAACTCGTGGTAGAAAGTCGCGACCACACTTTTCCAAGGCAGGTCGAACACGGGAATGCCATTGGTCGTGCCGTCGGGAAGAGTTTCTGAGTACACACCGACTGCGTAATAGATCGTGGGTGCGCTGTTCCCCGAGCCCGCGTGCACCGATCCGTGATATCCACCGAGGCCCTGGGTGGAATCCTCTTCCTCCTCAACCGGCTCTCCCTTCTTCACCTCCACCGGCTTTTCCAGTCGTGCCGCAATCGTGGCGGAGGTAGGCGTGGTGTCTGTGTTCAGGATCGTGCCACTGGGCAGCATGAAATTGAATACGGTGGACGTGTAGTCGAATCCGTTCAGCGTGCCTGCCTTGAAGAGCTGCAGGACCAGGTTTTCGACGTCGCCTTGAGAAACCACTTTCGGCGGCGGCCCGGTGAGCACTTGGGACGGCCGTGCTGAGGTTGTGACGCTTCCCGACGTGAAGTATTGCGACATCACATTGTTCAGATCGACATCCGACATGGCGTCAGCAAGTGCCTTGTCGATGTTCTGAATGTCACTCGCCTTCCAGGCCGCAGACCCTCCCACGTAGAAGTTCGTAAAAACCAGATCTGTGATGGTGTGGCCACCGTGAAATTTCAGGTCATGGGCTGGTGTTGGCGGTACACCGGGCGCGATCGCTTCGGGTTCCGGCATCGACATGCGCGTACGAAAACCTTTTTCGGCTTTTGTACCCGGTCCAACGAAAACGCGCATGGGTCTTACGAACTGCTTGGATTTGTTTGTCATTGCTCTCCTCCAGGACGACGAGTGGGGCGACAGGGGAATTGACAGGTTCGGACGGAGCAGGCGACTCGACTCGGAATACTGCTGTCTTAGTCCCGCCGCATCGATCTGTCAACCGCTAGATTCACAGAGCGTATCGCCATCATAGGGAAGAACTTGCAGACGGACTCGGTCCATCTTTCGGCCCCACAACTTCTGCCGTGTGTCTGGGTTTATGTAAACGGGCTGCAGGTGGGTGGATTTTAATCGCGGCTGCATAGCCCGCAGCGCAAGAAATCGCAACCGGCGCACGGCGTTCTACTTTTTAAAGGAGTGCAGAACGGCTCTCGGGGAAAGACATCCGCTCGCCGTCGAGCCGATCGGCACAGAGAAGGGCGCACCTGGGGATGGGGACGCCCTTCTCTCTTGTCTACTGCGTAATCGCGCCGCAGGCGATGCGGTCGCCCGCATTGCCCGCCGGGTCGGTTTTCATGTCATCGGCTTTGGCGTGAATCATCAACGCGGTTCCGCCATTGCTGAATACTGAGTGCGCATCACTGCCCATGGTGATGTCCTTGTTCAGAATGGTCACCTTGGCAGTACCGTCAGGGCGCACCACAAAGTTCGGCATATCGCCGGCGTGATGGCCATCGGGATTCTCCAACCCGTGCTTCTTGCTTTCCGGATTGAAGTGCCCACCCGCCGATTTGAAGTCCGGCGCTTCGCACTTCGCGTTCTGGTGAACGTGCACGGCGTGCTCACCTGCGGGCAGGTTCTTCAAATCGAGCTTGATTTTCACGCCATTCTTGGCTGCCTTCAGGGTCACTGACCCCACGCTTTCACCCTTGGCGTTTTTCAGTTCCACCGTAGTGCTCTTGCTCGCGGCATACAGCTGTTGAGCCCCGAGAAACAGCGCCAGAATTGCAAGAAGGTTCGTCCGTTTCATGCAGAAATTATAGTCCCGATCGATGCCTGTGCGCTCGCGCGCTAACGCGCCGGACTGGGTCCTGAGTCAGCTCACGGCCTAGAGTTCCGAAACGCGCTTCTCCAGATCTCGGGCAATCTTCTGCGGATCCGTCCCCGCCTCGAAGTGCTCGGCCTTGCCAATTCGGACACGGATCCGGCCCGGCAACGCGAACTTTTTTCCCGACTGCTTCACTTCGAACAGCCCGTCGATCCGCATCGGAACTACTGGAACCCCCAGATGACTCACCAGCAATCCCACGCCCGCGCGAAAAGGGAGCAGCTTGCCATCGGTGGTGTGCTGCCCTTCCGGAAACACCAGCACGCTGTACCCTCGATCCACGCATTCCCCGGCGTACAAAAAGCTCCTGAGAAACGCCGCTTGGCGGGGCAAGGGAAACAGATTGAGCAGCGCCACCCCCAGGGTCCATTTCAGCCGATCGTACGTCCGCCCGAGGAATCCGCGCTCCAGTGCCGGGGTTCGCAAAATCTCCAGCGCTTCTCCGGCAGCCGCCGTAGCCAGCCGGTGTCTAAGGCGCGCCGGCAGCGCGGTCTGCACAAAGCCGACATCCACATCATCGACGTGATTGGAAATCACCAGCACCGGACCCTTCAGGCGGCGCAAATACTCGCGTCCCTCGATCCGCGGCCAACCCAGCAGCATGATCGCTGGGCGCACCAGCAGGTAATGGGTTGCTGTCTGAATCCATCGAACTGGCCACCGCAAGGCCCAACGCGGGTAGTGGTAAACCGCGCGTGCGGTTCCTTGGCCCTCGAGCAAATGTTCCAGATCGCCCACCGTGCGCGCCGCGCTGAAGCGAGTTTCACTGAGATCCACCTGGTACCGATCTTCGAGCGCACCCAGCAGTTCGACGCGCTCGAGCGAGTTTAGGCGCAGATCATCCTCGAGGTTGGCCGCTGGCTTCAGACTGGGTGCAGCCCGCCCCGAGATTTTCGCAATCAGTTCCGCCAGCGGACTCGCTCCCGAACCGAGCGCGGGCCCAGCCACCCGATCCGCAAGCACCGCGTCGCGAATCGCCGTCAAGCGCGGCTTCCCAATCGAAGTGCGGGGAAAGTCACTCTCCGGCCACACCAACCATTCCCGCATGCGCTGGTATTCGGCTAGCTGCTGGTTGGCTCGTTGTACCACCGCTTCGGTATCCGCCGTCGCCTCTCGAAGGATCAGCACCGCGCAGGGCTCCGCGTTTCCACCACGATCCAGTCCCACTATCGCGCAGTCCCGCACTTCCGGTTGCTGTCGCAGCGCGGCTTCCAGGTCCGCCGGATACACGTTCATCCCAGCCGGGGTTACCAGCACCTCCTTCTTTCGGCCCTTAAAATAAAGGTTGCCGTCGGCACCCAACTGCCCGACATCCCCAGTGCGGTACCAGCCTTCTTCGTCGCTCACCGCTTGCACCACATTTCCTGTCCAGTAGCCCGCAGCTACGCCGCCCCCACGGACCAGAATCTCCCCGTCCTCGGCAAGTTTCACCTCGCGGCCGGGAAGCACTTTTCCGATCGAGCCTTTGCTCAACCGGAACGGGTGGTTCACGCTCACCAGCGACGTAGTCTCCGTCAGCCCGTAGCCCTGGATCACCGCATAACCCAGCCGCCCCCAGAACTCCTCCGTCTGGTCGTCCAGTGCCGCCCCTCCCGAAAGGAACGCCCAAAACTTCCAGCCGAACTCACGATGTACCTTACGGAAGATCCACCAGCGTCGCAGAAAGTGCTTGTTCTCGGCGGCACGAAGGTTCTGCCGGAAGTTCCCGAGATCACCCTCACTCTCGAGATCGCGCTCGATCTTGTCCTGGAGCCCCTGCAGCAAACGAGGCACCGCCACCAGCACCGAAACCCGTTCTCGCCGGATCGTTTCGATCACCTCCGACGGGTTGCGGGACTCCTGGAAAACCACCGTGCCCGCCATCAAGGGAGGAAGAAACAGCCCGAGAAATTGCCCGAACGCGTGGCTCAGCGGTAGAAGATTCAGGAAGCGAACCGGATGTGCCCAACGCTCGTACTTCAAGTACTTCCGGATTTCCGCTTCCAGCGGCGCGACATTCGACAGCACATTGCCGTGCGAGATCACCACGCCCTTCGGCTCGGTCGTCGTCCCTGAGGTGAAAATGATCTCGAGCGGATCTGTGGTTTCGACTGCAACCGGGGCGTATTGGTCGCTCACGTGCCCAGCAACCTGCTGTCGCAGTTGGTCGAGCACGCTGACCGACGGCCCTGCCACCTGCGGCGCATGCTTTAGCGAACACACCATCAAGCGGGCTTGCACTTGCGCGCTCACCCGATTGGCAAAGTCTGGCGCGGCGGCATCGTCCATGGGCACTGCGACCGCGCCGCGTAGGGCACATCCAAAAAAAGCCACCACCCACTCTGCACAGTTCTCGCCCCACAACATCACGCGGTCGCCTTTGCCGATGGCGCGGGCTTCCAGTTCCCGTGCAAATTGCGAAGCCGTAACCGCAACCTGCTGATAGTTCCAGCGTTCCGTGCGATATCCCCGCCTCTGCACGTAGGCGCATTCGCGCCCAGCGCGCAGGAAATCGTCAAGAAAGTCGCTGACGGTACGCCGTTCCACGATCATCACTGTAGCGCGTTTGACCGTACCAGTTGCCAGACCGCGCGCAAACCAGTAGGCTTGCTGACGGTACGGAGAAGCCACCCCCGGCTCCTCTGCAGGTACCGACTGAGTTTCCCGGCCCTTCAATAGCTTGCTGGTTTGACCCCAAAGCTCATGAGTCGATGTGAAACACTTTTCGGTTTCTGGGTTGCCACGCCCGCCTCTCTCCTGATCCTGGTGGCAGCCTTCGGATGCCAGCCGGCTCAAACCGGTAGCGCAAGCTCGCTCCCGGGCGCCCAAAATCAGCAGCGCTTTGCCTCCACCCCCTCGCGCGATCTTTCGCAGGATGAAGCGGCTGGCGGCCATACGCTGCGCAAGCACGTCGGTCGAACGGATGACGAACTCCGCCAACGCCTCCGCCGCGAGCGCAACATCTCGGCCGCATCCACCTGGACTGATCGCGAGACCGCTGAACATGCCCTCGGTATTGCTCTCGCACAGAACCACGACAGGATCCAACGGTGGCTCGATCGCGAAGAAGGTCATCCCAACTTCGTCGTGGACTACGACGGCGACCCGTCCCATCCCATCGGCCGCTCCCTTCGCCGCGGCTCTGACCGCTCCGGGCCTTGTGCCCACGCGACCGTAGTCTTGAAGTGGGCGGGACCCAACAACTACTACGTGCTGACTTCATATCCGGAGTGTCGCGAATGAATAAGAGCGTTCACCAAGATAACCACGAGATCAGCGCAGCCACTTTCCCCGCGCTGCGCAGCTTCCTGCGCGGCTATTTTCACGAGGACATGGCCGACGAATACGGCACGCTCGAAGAGGCCGCGCGCCAGTTCTATGAAGATGCCGACCCGAACGAGCGCAAGTCCGTTGCGACCGAATGGGCTCGCTTCCTCGCTCAGACCAAAGGCCAACCCCTGCCCGCGATTAACAAACTCCTTACCGAAAAGCTGGGCAGCGCCTGCCGCCTTAAGCCCGACGACATCGAAAAAATCTCCCGAGCCTTTCAGGGATTGCGTCCGCAGCAGGAAAAACCCTCGGAAGACGAATGGTGAGGTCCGCTCCCTCCACTCGCGGCTGGAGAGACGCATCGTCCGAAGGCCCTTGCGGACCTGACGCCGTCTCACAAAGCCCTTGCCTTTCCTCCCCAGGTCTGACTTAGAATTGGGGCAATCCTAGGAACCGGGTGCGCCAGTTCTCGTGGCATTTTCCCGCATTCTTTGAGTTCGTTCGACAGAATCATTCGCGGTCTCCCCCGCGCGGAGGGTCCGGTCGATGAGCATCATGGTCTGGCACGTTCTGCGTCGCCTTCCCCGGCCAGCCTTGCTTGGCCTCTTCTTAGTTCTGTCGACCACGGTAGCCCGCGCCGCCTGACCCGCGAAGCTCCTCTGATCCAACACCCAGGTCGTCGGGCCGAAACCTCCCAGCTTGAACGCTCGCCGAATCAGACACTTCAATCCCGCGATTTCCCAATCCAGCCTTTTTCCCAGGTTCCTTCCGTAACCCGGTCGTACACTCCCTTTCGGTAACCCTTGGTAACCATACGAATATCGGTTACCCGCCTTACAATGAGTTTGTTTGGTCAAGCTGTGCCTCCCCGGAAGTCTTTCGGGTGAGGTAGTTTGTGCCCCGCTTGGAGCGTTTTCCCGGGTCTTTGTGGCTCTCGGGCGGGGGGAAAGCTTGGAGTCCGCCCTCTATGGCGTTTGGTTTCGGCTTCAACAAGCAGAAAGTTCTCAGCGCTGCGGAGAAATACGTCCAGCAGGGCAAGCTGCAGAACGCCATTTCCGAGTACGAAAAGATCCTCAAGGCCGATGCCAAGGACCTGACGGTGCTCAACACCGTGGGTGATCTTTATGCCCGAATCGGTGAGGCTGACAAAGCCACCGATTGTTTCAAGAACGTCGGCGACGCCTATGCCGCGCAAGGTTTCACGGTCAAGGGCATCGCCATGTACAAGAAGATCGCCAAGCTCAAGCCGTCGCTGGAAAGCGTCCTGAAGCTGGCTGAACTCTATACCCAACAGGGGCTGTTTAACGACGCCCGCGCCCAGTACCTGCAGGTCGCCGAGGAGTTTCTCCGCGCCGGAGAACTCGAGCAGTCCGTCCGCATATTCCAGAAGATCCTCGAGATGGATCCGGAAAACGTCGCCATGCGCGTACGCTTGGCCGAGGTCTACATCCGGCTCGGGAAGAAGACGGAAGCCTGGCAGATCTTCTCTGCCGCCGCCGAGACTCTACGCAGCCGCGGCTCGCGCAACGGCGCCGAAGAAATCCTGCAGCGCATGCTGACCCTCGATCCGGGCAACAGCTATGCGCTTCTGTTGCGAGGCCGCAACGCGCTCGAATCCGGGGACGCGGCGGCAGCCATCAAGTTCTTCGAAAAAGTCGCCGACATCGACAATCACTCGGAGGGCCTGCGCGACCTCCTCAAGGCCTATGTGCAAACCGGCCGCGCGGCGGAAGCCGGAAAACTCGCTGGCCAACTGCTTTCGGCCCACAACGATATCGAGTCGATGTTCGGCTACATCGACGCCTTGGTGCAGGGCGGCGGGCATGAGGAAGCGCTCCAGGTCATCGATCAACATGCTGACCGCCTCCTGGCAGAAAACTCCGCCAAGGTTCTCGAGATCCTGCGCTCGGTGATTGGCCACGTCAGTGCCAACCCTGCCTCGCTCGAAAAACTCGAGGAACTTTTCCACAAGGCGGGCGATCAGTCGCACATCACCGAAGTCCACGAACTTCTTGCCCACGCCTGTGTGCAGTCGGGTGAGCTGTCCCGGGCCCGCGATCTCTACCAGGGGTTGGCCGAGCAGGAACCGCAGAACCCCATGCACATGCAGAACTACCAGCAGGTAGTCGGCATGATGGGTGGGGCTAGCGGGTCCAAGCTGCTCACGGTCGAGGAAGGCGTTGTGCTGGTCGAGGAGCTCGAGGCCACCGCCCCCCCTATCGATCAACCCTATTCGCCGGAAGTTGCCGCCGCGCTGCGCGCTGCGCTCACCGATACTGAGCTTTTCGTTTCCTACAACATGCCCGATAAGGCGCTCGGCCCCGTGATGGCCGTGCTGCCGATTGCTCCCAATGACGTCCGGTTGAACCAGCGTCTGGCTGCCCTTCACACCCGCGCCCAGCGTTTCGCGGACGCCGCCGCTTGCTGCCGCACCCTGCAAACCGTCTACGACCAGGCCGGCCTTTCGGAAGAAGCGGCGCGCTATGGCGACCTCGCCCAGCGCTGCGAAGAGCGCGAAGCCGTCTCGCCCTCGCCAGCTTCGGCACTGCCGGCGGTGGGGGATTTTCCAGTCGAATGGCCAACCGATGCAGTGCCTGAAGCTCACGCTGTCACGCCGGACCAGGCCCACGAATTTGACGTGCAGGCGCACGCTGAAACGGCGTCTAGCCACGCCGAGCCCGCGCCGACCAGTGAAATCGATCTCTCTGCGGAATGGGACGATGCCCTCGCCGTCGAGGCCGGCGCAACACCGTCCCACTCGGGTGACGAGCCCGCCGTAGAGCCGGCCGTCGAGGAAAGCTCTGCCGAGAACACCGACGCCGTCGCCGAAACCATCGAAGAGATCCGTTTCTACCTCGAGCATTCGATGGTGGACCAGGCGCGCGCCGCGTTCATCAAGCTTCAGACTCAGACCGCTGACTACGAGCAAATTGCCGCCCTGCGCGCCGAAATCGACGCCGCCTCGGCCTCCGAACAACCCAGCGTGGAGACTGAGACCGAGACCGTTGACGAGCCGGTGGCCATCGCCGGCGAGCCGAAGGTGGTCGAAGCTCCGCATGCAGTAGCGCCCGAACCCGAGGCGGAGCCGGAACCAGAGCCGGCACAGGCCGGCCCCCTCAAGCAGATGGTGGCTGACCTCGATTCCTCTTTGGGAGACGGATTCCTTAACGAGGGGGGCGCCCACGAGATCGAGCACGACCAGGCTCCCGTGGCACACGCCCCAACTGATCCTGCTCTCGTCAGTCATCTGGAATTCATGTCTGGCCCGAAGATGTCCCAGCCGGCTCCGCCCATTGAGGAATCCAAGACAGGCGCCCTGGGCGAGTTCGTTGCCGACCTCGAGGAATCCCTCGGCGACGGGTTCCTGCAAGAAACACCCAAGCCCGAAATTGACAAGCCCGTTGTGCCCCCGGTCCACGCTGAACCCGTGCCCGCTCGGCACATGGCGGCCAGCGCGGTCTCCGGACCCGGCTCCGCGCCCCCGATCGTCACTCCCATTCCGATTACCGCGCCTCCGGACCCGGCTCCGGCTGCGTCCGCAGCCGCCGTGCCGGCACCGTCCGCTGCTCCCGCCCTTCACGCCTCAGTGCGTCCCAGCGCAGCGGCAGGCAAGGCGGAACTGGCCGCCAGCGTCGACCTCGCCGATATGTTTGGCGAACTGCGCCACGAGCTTGAAGAAGAAGTTGCCAGCGCCGAAGAGGATCCCGAAACCCATTACAACCTCGGAGTCGCTTTCCGCGAGATGGGACTGCTCGACGAGGCCATTGGTGAGCTGCAAAAAGTCTGCCAGGCGGTCGATCACGGGCATCCATTCCCGCAAGTCATGCAGACTTATACCTGGCTGGCGCAGTGCTTCCTCGACAAGGGCGTTCCCGAAGCCGCCATCCGCTGGTATGAGAAGGCTCTCAAGCTGCCTACGCTTGACGAGGAAACTCGCACCGCCCTGCACTACGAGCTTGGATCGTCATACGAAACCGCCAACGATAAGCACGCCGCCCTCGACCACTTCATGGAAGTCTACGGAAGTAATATCGACTATCGCGATGTTGGTGAGCGCATTAAGGCCCTGAAGACGTAGAATGTTCGGATGGGTTTTCCCGTGTTGTGCCCCCACTCACGAGTGTCCGCACTGATCGCAAGGCGGAGCCCCGCCTGATGCCCGATCCCAATACGACGCAGCCGAGCGCCGCTAGCCCTGCCGGACTCGCCTCGGCCCCGGCCCCAGAGTCCACTCCGGCAGCCGTGGCGCTGAACCCAGCTTCCGTCCCGGTAACCCGTATCCAGATCTGGCTGCACCGCCTGCTCGTGCTTCTGTTTGTCTTTGTCTGCGCCGCAGCTGGCGTTTTGCTGGTGATTCTTCCGTGGACCCCGCAGTGGACCGACAACTTCTTGCTCCTTCGCTATCCTGCCCTGCGCACGTTGCTGACGCACGGATTCTTCCGTGGCTTCTGCAGTGGCCTGGGCCTGCTCGACATCTGGATTGGGTTTTCCGAAGCCATCCACTACCACGAGGACAAACTCCCCTAGCAGCCCGGAGTGTTCCCGGAATCAAGCGACTCCTTCCCGCCGGGACCGGTGGGAAGGTATGCTCAATGCCGGGAATCTCGAACCGGCATTGACAGGAATTTGCTCCATGAGTGAAGACAGACTGAAAGCCGCCCCGCTCGCCTACCAGAACGAGCCCTTCATCAATAGCCCGGATGGACGCATTCTGCGCATTCTTTCGGAATACGTCGAGCCGCTCGCCCGCTTTCGCCGCGAGCAAATTCAGGATACGGTGGTTTTTTTCGGTTCGGCCCGTTTCCAGAGCCGCACCGCCGCGGAAAAAAGCCTGAAAGATGCGCAGGCGAAGGGTTCCAAGGCCGGCGCTGACCACAAGAAAGCGCAGGCGGCGATGGAAATGTCGCGCTACTACGAAGACGCGCGCCAACTCGCTTCTCTCCTTACGGAGTGGTCGATCACGATTCCCGCCCGCAGGCGACGCTTCGTGGTCACAACTGGAGGCGGTCCCGGAATCATGGAAGCCGCGAACCTAGGCGCGAAAGACGCTGGCGGCAAGACCATCGGCCTCAACATCAACCTGCCGTTCGAGCAGTATCCGAATCCTTACATTACGCCATCACTCAACTTCGAATTCCACTACTTCTTCATGCGTAAGTTCTGGTTCGCTTACCTCGCCAAGGCGCTGGTTATTTTCCCCGGAGGCTTCGGCACGTTCGACGAATTATTCGAGATCCTCACCCTGGCCCAAACCGACAAGCTGGCCAAGAAAATCTTGGTCGTAATCTACGGAAGCGAATACTGGAAGAAGCTGATCAACTTTCAGGCGATGATCGATACCGGCACCATCTCGGCCACCGATCTCTCCCTTTTCAAGATGGTCGATTCCCCCGAGGAAGGTTTTGAGTTCCTCCGCGATGGCCTTACTACGTATCATTTGGCCGGTATCACCAAGAAAGAAGCCGATGTTCTGCCCGAGATCGCAAAGACGAGACCGTAACCGTGAGGTGCAGGCACTCCTGGCCGCCTGCACTGGTCTCTTAGCCACTCCGGCGTAGTACGCTGGAACCTGGTATGCCTCGCGTTCTTCTGTACTACATCACCGATCGCGCCGCTTTCTCTGGCGACGAATTGGCCCGTCGGCAGACGCTGCTCGCCAAGATCAGCGAAGCCGCCCGCGCCGGAGTCGACTACATCCAGCTCCGCGAAAAAGATCTCACCGCACGCGACCTGGAATGGCTGGCCGGCGCTGCGCTCGCCGCAATCCGCGAGGCACAACTGAACGTTCAGCTGAGAGCTGAGAACCGACAACCGCGAACTGCCTTACTCATCAACTCTCACGTCGACGTCGCGCTTGCCACGGCCGCCGACGGCGTCCATCTCCCCGCCAACAGCATCTCCCCCGCGGACGTGCACCGGATATGGGAATCATCGAGTCGCCTTGCAGCTACCCCTGACACCCGCGGCGCGGTGGTCAGCGTGGCCTGCCACGACCCCACCGAAGTTTGCGCAGCCGAGACTGGTGCCGCGGACTTCGCTGTGTTCGCTCCGGTCTTTGAGAAGAAAGGCGGGCCCGACGCGAGGCCTGCCGGCCTCGATGCCCTCCGTCGAGCCTGCCAGCATCGCATCCCGGTGTTCGCTCTGGGCGGCGTCACGCTAGAGAATGCTGCCGCCTGCCTCGAAGCCGGCGCCTCCGGCATTGCGGGCATTCGCCTCTTTCAAGACCACGGCATCGCAGAAGTCGTTCGCCACATCCGCGACTAACCCGTCCACTTTTTCCCGTTCTCTAGCACGTCCATCACCTTGGCCAAGCGCCGCGCCCGCGTTTCTTCTTGCTTTACCTCCACAATCGACTGCGCCATTTCCTTCTTGAGCGTAAAGGCCAACTTTTCCCAGTTGGCTTGTGCCGTCTTGTTTTTTGCGAGTTCCTTTTTCAGCGAGGGCGGCGGCGTCACCGTCCGGAGTGCTTCATCGCGTTCCATCACCACCCTCACCGTGTCGCCGGCTCTCACGCCCGCGCCCTCGCGGATGTCACGGTTCACGACCATGCGGTGGCAACCATCCATCGGCATCAACGACGAACGGTAAGGAAAACCGTTGATCGTCCCACGCACCGGCACGCGCGCGCCCGTGTACCAAAAGTCTCTACCACATCAAACGGAGCGCGCAACGCAGCCACTTCCATTCCTGGAACACCCTCGAGCTTCACCTGGAACGTCAGCTTCTTCATAGCGGCACCGACTCGACAACCTCCGAGCGCCCAAGTGTAGCTCCGGCGCGGGCAGGAGTATAGCCCCACCATCCCGCGTATGTCGCGCTGTGCTACGCTTTCCGGGTTCTATGTCAGCCTCAACCGCGACGCCCATCGTCGAACCCGTTCTAGTCATCATTCCTGCCGGCCGGTTCCTGATGGGTTCCGAAGCCGGCCAGGATTGTGAACGTCCCGTGCACAACGTCTGGGTCGCTGCCTTCCGTCTGGCCGCGCATCAAGTCACCAACGAGGATTTCGCTCGGTTCCTGGCCTCGAGTGGCGCGCTGCCGCCACCTTTCTGGCATGACCCGAATTTCAGTCGCGCCGAACAGCCCGTCGTTGGCGTCTCGTGGTACGAAGCAGCACGATATTGCGAGTGGCTCTCCGCTGCCACGAACCATCACTACCGCCTCCCGACCGAAGCCGAGTGGGAGCGCGGGGCGCGCGGCGGGGGCGAGGGTAAGCTCTTTCCATGGGGAGATGCTCCGCCGGAAACATTGCCGAACTATGCCAGTCGCTGGCAGAGCGGGCTCGAACCCGTGGGACAATCTGCACCAAACGACTTCGGCCTGTTCGATATGTGCGCGAACGTCCACGAGTGGTGCAGCGACTGGTATGACGCCAACTACTACGCTTTGTCGCCGGAAAGAGACCCCTGCGGCCCGGACCTCGGCCAGCGGCGTGCTTCTCGCGGAGGATCCTGGCGCCATCACATCAAGGTCAGTCGCTGTGCCGCCCGCTCCAGCATCCCTCCCGAATTCCAGTATGCCGACTATGGCTTTCGTGTGGCGTGCGCGGGCCCCTAACCGGACCCGCTTCCCCCGGCTTTCAGCGACAGCGCCCTGCCCCCCTCGCTACAATCAGGGGCGGCGAGACCATCGGACGGTGATCATGTTCCAGACAAACCTGTTGCTCAACAAACGGATCCTCATCACGGGTGGTGGCACCGGCCTGGGGAAAGCGGCTGCGCAACGCTTCCTCGAACTCGGCGCCGTCGTCTATATCTGCGGACGCCGCCACGAGGTTCTCGACGCCGCCGAAACCGAATTGCGTAAGAAGACGGCTGGCGTCATCCACGCCCGCCGTTGCGATGTCCGTGACGCGGCCGCGGTCGAAGAGATGATCGGCACTATCTGGAAAGATGGTCCGCTCGATGTGCTGATGAACAACGCCGCCGGCAATTTCCTGGCGCGCACCGAAGAGTTGTCGCTCCGCGCCTTCGAGTCTGTCATCGGCATTGTTCTGATGGGCACGCTGCACACGACTTTGGCCTGCGGAAAGCGGTGGCTCAGAGCGGGGCATCGCGGCGTTGTGCTGAACATCACGACCACCTACACGACCACCGGGTCGGCCTACGTTGTTCCCTCGGCTGTCTCCAAGGCAGGAGTGCAGGCTCTCACCTGCAGCCTGGCCGTCGAGTGGGGCAATCGGGGGATCCGCATGAACGCCATTGCTCCCGGTCCGGTACCGACGGAGGGCGCGTTTTCTCGCCTGCTTCCGCGCCCCGAACTTGAGCAACTCGCCAAAGAACGCAACCCGCTGGGCCGTTTCGGCACCTTGGAGGAATTCGCAAACCTTGCCGCCTTCCTGGTGAGCGACGGTGCCGCCTACATCAACGGCGAAGTGGTGACCATGGACGGAGGCGAATGGCTCCAGGGTGCCGGAGAATTCACTGCCTTAGGGAGAATGCTGACCGAAGAAGAGTGGGATGGGATGAAGCCGGTGAAGCCCTCATCCGCAAAATGAGGCGACCAGCTCTGATTGCTGACAACTACTTCTTCTCCGGCATCACTAGCCACTTCAACGCCATGTTCACCAGGGCCAGCACGATCGCTCCCCAGAACGCCGCGGCGAAAGTGTCGACGCGAAACCCGGGCACGATCGCAGACGCCAGCTTGATCATGGCAGCGTTGATAATTAGCCAAAACAGTCCCAGGGTGAGGATGGTCAACGGAAACGTGATGATCTTCAGAAACAGCCCCAGGGTGGCGTTGACGAAACCGATGACCAGGGCAGCAATCAGCGCCGCCACCGGGCCGCTGACCGAAAAGCCTGGCACGAACCGCGCAACGGTCCAGATCGCCAGGGCGCTCAACACCCAGTGAAGCAGCATCTTCATAGAGATCCCCCGAAACTGCACCGAGACTATAAAGCCGGGCCGCCCGCCAGAGCAACTCCGTAACGACTTGCTCGCGAGTATAAAGCCGACGTAGTCAGCGCATGCGCCAGGGATAAAATCAAGCGTGGCCCACAAGACCAACGCCGTCCGGCTGCTCGACCAGCTGGGAATCCCTTACCACCTCCGCGAGTACGAGGTCGACCCCGACGACCTGGCTGCGGAAACCGTTGCGGCCAAGATCGGGATGCCGCCGGAGCAGGTATTCAAAACGTTAGTCGCTCGTGGTGACCGAAACGGCATATGCCTCGCGGTGATCCCGGGGAACGCCGAACTCGACTTGAAAGCGCTGGCGGTGGCGTCTGGCGATCGCAAGATCCAGCTCGCCCCGGTGAAAGAGTTACAGACCCTGACCGGGTACATCCGCGGTGGCGTGACCGCGCTGGCCGGAAAGAAGGACTACCCCGCCTACGTGGATGAAACCATCGAGCTGTTCGAAGGGATCTCGATCTCCGCCGGCATTCGAGGAATGCAGATCGTGCTCGCTCCTGCCGACTATCTGAAGGCAACGCGCGGAACTCTCGCACCGCTGGCTCAGCCAAAGTGAAGTGGTGTGGTTGGTTTGGACGGCCCCGCACTCGGGGCCTTTCATCTCTCACACCAGCAAACTCAGCCACAATCTCAGCCGCCGCCGCCAACAGGGTCGCTTCCTAGTTCAGCGTCTTGAAGTGGGTCGCTAGTGTCTCTATGCGTAAGCAGAAAACGCCTGGGACCTTGTCGACCTGGAGCCCGAAGAAGTCTCCGGGCTCACCTCTGCACCACGGGGCTAGTCTCATCGTAACTTCGCGAAATCGGCGCACCGCCGCATACTGGGCCGATGGATGTCCGAGAAATGATGTTTGAATTCCTGCGCCCAGTGGCCCTCGGGACCAGCGCGGTGCTGGCCCTCATCGTGCTTCTCGGGCTAGGGATCCCCCGCCGTAGCAAGACTGCCACGCGGCCCCTTCCACGCGGCTAGTCTTCCACTTGCACCCCGTTCTCCCGCTGAAAATTCGCTCTGCGCCTGTCCCCCGCGGCTTCATTTGGCTACCCGCGCTCGCGATTTGACGGCCCTCCGCGGCGCGTGAGATAGTGACTCGCTTTCACACCTCTGCTCCTAACTGAAGCCACAAGGCTTCTGGAGTCTGTCGCCGAAATGGTACGGCTCATTCCCAAAGACACAAGCTTTTTCGCAATGTTTTCCGGGATGTCAAACAATCTCATCGCCGGCGCTCGGGCGATGGTGGACCTGTTCTCCGACTTTCGCGACCTGGACATGAAGGTGCAGGAAATTCGACGGATTGAGCATGTGGGGGACGAGATGACCCACGCCATCCTGCGCAAACTCAACCAAACGTTTATCACGCCCTTCGACCGAGAGGACATTCACAAGCTGGCGTCGTCCCTGGACGATGTGCTCGACTGTTTGAATGCGGCCGGCGCCCGCATCATTATGTACCGCATAACCGCCCCGCCCCCCGAGGCTGCCGAGATCGCGCGCCTCACCCTTGCCCAGACCCAGGAACTCGAAAAAGCGGTCTCGCTGCTGCAAAAAAACGGAGATGTGCTAGGCCACTGTGTGGAGATCAATCGCCTGGAGAACGAAGCTGACCTGGTTTCGCGCGCCGCAATCGCAAGGCTCTTCGATCAGGAGAAGGATCCGATCAACCTGATTAAGACCAAAGAACTCATCGAAATCCTCGAAACCGCGACCGACCGGGCGGAAGACGTCGCCGACGTGCTCGAAACGGTAGTTCTGAAGAACGCCTGAGGGCGTTGCATCCTCGAACACAGGGACCTGACCGGTGACATCGAACCTTCTGCTGCTCATCATCACGATATTGGTGGCGCTGATCTTTGATTTCCTCAACGGATTTCATGACGCCGCCAACAGCATCGCGACCGTCGTTTCGACCCGCGTGCTATCTCCCAAGCTGGCGGTGGTCTGGGCGGCGTTCTTCAATTTCGTCGCGGCCTTTTTCCTGGGCACTGCAGTGGCGAAAACCATTGGCAAGGGAATGATTCGGATCGACTCAGTCACCCAGTACGTGGTGATTGCGGGTCTGATGGGGGCAATCGTTTGGGATCTGTTGACCTGGTGGTGGGGATTGCCCACTTCTTCGTCCCACGCGTTGATCGGCGGATATGCCGGAGCAGCGGTTATGCGTTCAGGGTTTCAGGTCATTATTACCGAGGGCTGGTACAAGACCCTAATCTTCATCGTGGTGGCTCCCATCATGGGCCTGGTACTGGGTTTCGGCTTCATGGTCGCGGTCTTCTGGCTTTTGCGCGACAAGGCTCCGCGACGCATCGATGCCTGGTTCCGCAAGCTGCAACTTGTTTCGGCGGCGGCTTACAGCCTCGGACACGGCGGCAACGATGCCCAGAAAACCATGGGCATTGTGGCTAGCGCCCTATACGGCGCAAAATACATGACGGCCGCCGAGATGTCGGGCAGCTGGGGGCATTTCCATTGGCCCATCATTCTCGCGGCCCACACCGCGATTGCGCTGGGGACCTACTTTGGCGGTTGGCGCATCGTACACACCATGGGATCCCGTATTACGAAGTTGAAACCGGTGGGCGGATTCTGCGCGGAAACCGCGGGAGCGATCACGTTGTTTGCCACGGCGTTGGCGGGAATTCCCGTAAGCACCACTCATACCATCACAGGCGCGATTGTAGGAGTCGGAGCCACCAGCGGTTTGTCGGCGGTACGTTGGGGTGTGGCTCGGCGAATTATATGGGCCTGGGTTTTCACCATTCCCGCGTCGGCATGTGTGGCCGCTGGGGTGTTCGCCGTCATCCGCTGGATTCACGCGGGGGCCTAGAAGGCGCGCCGTCATCGTTCCGGATGCAGCGAGATCAGGCTGCCTGAGCGGGAGATCTCCTCCTCGCTTTCGTTCTCTAATCCAGGCCCCTCAGCGCTGGAACAATTTTCCGCGGAACGTTACGGATCCCAGACCGAGCTGCCGAAGCCCGCCTTGCGCGCGGTTTCCTGCATCTGTTCGAGATTCTTCTTCTGTTCGTCCAGTTGGCTCTGCAGCCGCTGCACTTCCTGCTGCTTCTGCGCCTGTTGTTTGTTGTATTCCACTCCGTTGCGATAGGCGTTGGCTTCGACAAAGTGAATCGAGTCCTGCATCTTGTCGATCTGCGTTTTGAGGTCTGCGACCGCAGTCTTTTGTCGCAGGATTGCCGCTTTCAACTGGTCGCCCGTCTGCAACACGGCTCCGGCTGGCGGCGAGGAATCGTCGTGTGCTACCTCGCTCGCCGCAGGGCTCGAGCTTGCCGGCGAATCGGAAGAAGCGTCTGGATGTTCCGGAATATCTTCGTTTGTGACTACCTTCTTCGGCTTAGCCGTTTCCTTGGTCTGTTGCTGTTTCTGACGTTGTTTGCGGGCCAAGTCGCCTAGCGACGGGCTGTCTGAAGAGGATTGGCCGGGCGCTGTTGTCGTAAGCACCAGGAGGCCGGCAAGGAGTGCGGGCAAGGGTAACCCTCGCTTGGAAATCCAGCGGTGAAAGAGCGGACGCATAGCACCCCCCGCGCATTCAGACGTATAAATCTTCAGCTTCCAATGTTAGGGCTAAAGATCAAGGCGGCGAAGTTACCGTCGTGCAAGACCATTTAGCGAGGCCGGTCCCTGGAAGCGCAGGATCGGGCCAGCACTCGCGGCTATTTCGCGGGCAGCAAACCTTGTACCAAGGACCTGTGATCGTGCCCAGGTTTGTCATCTGAGGTCGGAGTGGCGAGGGCGGAGGTTTCCGCGGAGCCATTTACTTTACCGGGCGGAGCTGACCAGGATTCGCTTTGCTCCGGGCTTGTTTTGCGAGGACCGACACGACTCAGGATGCGGCAAACTTTCTTCGATGAAATGGACGGCCGGGTTGCCCCTCGGGACACCTTGCGGCCTTCTCGTTCCCACACCTTAGAGATAATCAGGTCAGCGAATTGTTCGGTGATCTGCTGGAAGGTCTTGTCACCGACGGACCCCTGCGACCAGGCGCGGATCACGGGATTCACCCGCGCGCCGCGCAAAACCTTTGTTTTCAGCGTCTCCAGATCTTCGCAGGCACCGTCCGTATTACAGCCCTTGGCGAGGGCGACGGCCTCGTCTTAGCATCGGCGCGCGGATTCTGGGTCGTCAAGAAAGCGATGCAATAGGTGAGACCCCGCCAAATGCAGGCATCGGACAGCCGGCGGGTCTGTTTTCAGGAATTTCCTGACTGATGTTTCGGGCCGAAAATCCGCAATGCATTAGTCGATGTAGTCATAGGCGACCAACGTGAGGAACTCCGCAAATTCCGGACTGGTCATCATTCGGTCGAAGATTTCGCTTGCCTCGGCTATGCGGGCTCCGGTGAGCAGTTTTGTCTGGTCGGCGATACAGGATCGGACCAGATCCCTGGTAACAGGCTGACCGTTACTGAGCTTGGCGGCGTGCCGGACCCACTGCCATACCTGGGCACGGCAAATCTCGGCGGTCGCGGCATCTTCCATCAGGTTATAGATCGGAACACAGCCGTTGGCGCGCAGCCAGGACTCGAGGTATTGCAGGCCCACGTCGATATTCCACCGCAGGCCCTTCTCGGTAATCTCGCCCGGCGTGACAGCCAGAAGATCCTTGGACGTGATTCGGATATCCGGCAGCAGCCTGCCGATCTGGTTCGGCGTTTTCATGTGAGCATCGAAAATCTCTTTCGCGACCGGCACCAGACCGGGGTGCGCGACCCACGTTCCATCGTGTCCCGCGTGTACTTCGCGCAGCTTATCCTGGCGTACTTTCTCAAGGGCGCTCTCATTGGCGGCAGGGTCATTCTTAATCGGAATCTGTGCAGCCATTCCGCCCATCGCATGAATCCCGCGGCGATGGCAGGTGCGAATCAAGAGCTCCACGTAGGACTTGAGAAAATGCTTGTCCATGGTCACAACGGAGCGATCGGGTAAAACGAAATCTGGCCAGTTCCGGAATTTCTTGATGTAGCTGAAGATGTAGTCCCAGCGCCCGCAGTTCAGACCCGAGGAATGTTCGCGCAGCTCGTACAGAATCTCGTCCATCTCGAATGCGGCAAGAATTGTTTCGATCAGAACAGTGGCCCGAATCGTTCCTCGGGGCACGCCGAGTTTCTCTTGCGCGAAGCAGAACACATCGTTCCAAAGCCTGGCCTCTAGATGACTCTCCATCTTGGGCAAGTAAAAATATGGTCCAGTGGCTTTGCGAATCAGTTCGGCCGCGTTGTGAAAGAAGTACAGGCCGAAATCGAAGAGAGATCCCGAGATCGGTTTCCCATCCACTGAAAAATGGCGTTCCTCGAGGTGCCAGCCGCGAGGCCGCACCAACAACGTCGCGACCCGGGGATTGAGCGCGTAGCACTTGCCTTCAGGACTCACGAAGCTAATGCTGCCGCGAACGGCGTCGCGAAGATTGACCTGTCCCTCGAGGTTGTTCTGCCAAGTGGGCGCGTTTGAGTCCTCGAAGTCCGCCATGAAGACGCTTGCGCCCGAGTTTAGCGCATTGATGATCATCTTGCGGTCCACTGGTCCGGTGATCTCGACGCGCCGATCCAGCAGGTCCGAGGGAATCGGCGCAACTGTCCAATTTGCTTCGCGGATGGCCGAGGTTTCTGGAAGGAAATCGGGCAACTGACCGGAGTCGATTTCCTGCTGGCGAACGCGTCTGCGGGCCAGTAGTTCCTGGCGGCGCGCTTCGAACTTCTTCGCCAATTGGGTTAGGAATTCCCGGGCTTCGGGGTTCAGGACCTGAGCCTCGACTTCAGAAAAGGGGAGGGTGGCAGTCGTCATGGCGTCCATAGTAAAGCCCCTCTTGATGATATACCCCGGCGCTGGGACGAAGCGGACGATTGGCCGAGACGGCCCCCCCCCGGTGTGTAGGACGCGCGCAGATGCGATGTGCTGTCGGTGGACCGAAGTCCGGGAGTCCCGAATTCGCACGTCGCACCAGTGATGTCGGTCACCCGTCAATGTGACTACGCACTCGAACCGGGGCGACCCGATCCGGCGTTCGGCACCCGCTCTCGCCGTTGAAGCTGTAACGCTCTGTCAATGGTCTGCACTATCCGCATAGCAAGGTCGAGTGATCGGGCGCGGTTCCGTACGGGGAGGATGCAATGACACGGGTGGGCTATATCGTCCTCATTGACGTGATGCTCGCCATCGCGGCCGCGATGGTCATTGCGCCCCTGTTGTTCTATCTCTATCGCGTGTGGGCCACGCGCCGAGATAAGCTCTTCTCCTATCTCGGCGCAAATTCGCTGTGTCTGTACTACCGTCAGTTTTATCCTGACCAGAAAACCGATGAAGCTACCGTCGCTGACGTTTTCAGGAAGTATTTTGGACGGCATTACGGCCGCCGCTTCTACTTGCTCCCGGTCTTCTTGCTCACAGCACTGACCGTCACCTGCGCCTGCGGCGCGGCGCGAACTCTTCAGGTATGGCAAAAAGTCGACTCCAACGGCCACGCTCTGCCTTGGATCGTAGTGGGGGCTCTGGGCGGCGGCTTTACCTGGGTCATCAGCGACATGATTGACCGGGTACGACGACGGGACCTCACCGTCGGCGACGTCTACAACTCGATTTTCCGTATCTTGATCGCTGCCCCATTCGGATGGGCCTTTGCTCAACTCGTAAAGGACGACATCGGTGTTCCTCTTGCCTTCTTGCTTGGAGCCTTCCCTACGAGTACGCTCTTTCGCATCGCGCGCCGCCTGGCGGCCACCAAGTTGGGCGTCTCGGACGACCCCGACTCCGGGAAACTGGAGTTGGAGAACCTTCAGTCGATCGGAAAGACAAGTGCTGAGCGCTTTAATGACGAGGGCATCTCCACCATCGTCCAGCTGGCTTACGCGGATCCCATTGACCTCACCATCCGGACGAACTTCGATTTCAACTATGTAATCGATTGTGTCAGCCAGGCGTTGCTGTGGATCTATTTTGAAGATAAAACCCACACCCTCGTGATTTACTCCCTGCGAGGAGCGCAAGAGGCTTGCAGCCTGGTCAAAACGTTGAAGAGTCCTCGGCAGGCGGAGCGGGACGAAGCCACGGCGACTCTCACCGCGATCGCGGCCGCGTTGAATATGGTTCCCGCTTCCGTCCAAACTACTTTGGAGCAGGCAGGGGAGGATCCTTACACAGAATTTATCTCCAGCATCTGGCACTGAAAGCCTTGCGCTCAGCCGTAGTTCCCCGCGCAAGGATGTACCGAGGAGAACGAATGCCGAAGAACATTGTGATCTGCTGCGACGGAACCGGTAACGAGTTCGGTACTCACAACTCGAACGTCGTCAAGCTTTACAGCACCCTCATCATCGACGGCCATCGGCAGGTTGGCTACTACCACCCGGGCGTGGGCACCATGGGTTCGCCGACCTCCAGCAACAAGATCAGCAGCGCCTGGTCGATTGTCATGGGCCTGGCCTTTGGCGCCGGATTGCTGACCAACGTCGGCGATGCCTATCGCTACTTGATGAATGTCTACGAAGACGGCGATAACGTATTCCTGTTCGGCTTCAGTCGTGGTGCGTACACGGCTCGCGCCCTCGCCGGCGTGCTGCACATGTTTGGTTTGCTCTGCACTGGCAACGACGGCCTCATCCCCTACATCCTCCGTCTGTACGCGAAGAAAACTCGCGACGCCGCCGGGAAGACGAATACCTTCGCCGTCGCCGATGGATTCAAGTCCACCTTCTGTCGCCCGTGTCCGTTGCACCTCGTGGGCGTTTGGGACACGGTCAGTTCGGTAGGCTGGGTGTGGGATCCCTTACGCCTGCCCTACACGGGCCAGAACCCCGACATGGCGAATGGCCGTCACGCCATCTCGATCGACGAGCGGCGCTGCTATTTCCGCAACAACCTATGGGGCGCTCAACTCCCAAATCAGACACTCAAGCAGGTGTGGTTCGCCGGCGTGCATTCCGACGTAGGTGGCTCCTATGCGGACTCGGAAAGCGGTCTCTCGCAGATCACCCTGGAATGGATGCTTTGTGAAGCCGTGTGGCTTGGACTCTTAGTCGACCCGCAGAGAACCAGCCAGGTCCTCGGCCGAACGCCTCCACCGGTGCCGCCTCCGATGGTGCCGCCCACACCCGCAACCCCCGTCCACACCTCGCTTACCGCCGCCTGGTGGATGCTCGAGTTTCTTCCTCATTCGTACTACGACCCGGTCGCCAAGAAGAGCAAGTGGCGGATTCCGCTGGGAGCCCGGCGCTTCATTCCCGACAATTCCGTCCTGCACGAAACCGTGCACCAGAAACTCCAGGCCGATCCAAGCTACAAACCTCCGAACCTGCCCAAGACCTGGCAGACCGAACCCCGCAATGCCTGTACATTCTAGTAGCAGGCTGCGGTAGAAATCTTGATCGTGCCAGGCAGCGCTTCACCGCCTGCGGGAAAAGTGCACGCGCAAAGCAAATGGGAAGGGCACGAGTCTACTCGTGCCGCTAGGGCTTTGAAAAATACGTTGCGCTTTAGCGCCTGAGCTTGGCTTTTGCGCCGAGTCACAGCATTTTCCCGCAAGCTCTCTAGCGACAGCTGAAAGCCGGTGCCCTATCAGCCCTCTTGGGGCTGGGGGAAACAGCGACGTTTCCAAGAATCCAAGCGATCGGGTAAACGCAGGTCTCCCGGCCCGTGCCCGGACCGACGCGCCGCCGTTTAAGACAGACATAGGCGCACCCGCCGACCCTCTGAAACGAACATCACACTCCCAGCACTATGCAGACATCTGGGTGCTGCCACGCAAACGGGTAAGTGACCCCGACAACCAAATCGCCGTCATGCATCGGGAGTGGAGCCGACTATGCCCCCTGGACTCGACAATCTGAAGCACATCGTCGTTCTGATGATGGAGAACCGTTCCTTCGATCACATGCTGGGCGCGCTCAAAGCGCAGGACCCGCGCATCGACGGCATCACCGACCAGTCGACTAATCCCGACCCCACGGGTGCCCAGATAAAGGCGCAACCGCTAGCGGAGTTTCAAGGACAGCTCGACCCCGATCCCGACCACCACTTTCCCGCGGTCGACCTGCAAATCTTCAACGGCGATACCACTGCAGGCCGTGCGCCCACCATGCAGGGCTTCATCAAGAGCTACTTCAACCAGCAGCGGAACCTGCCGCACTCGCAGAAAATCATGTACTACTTCACGCCCGACAAGCTGCCGGTGCTGACCACCCTCGCCACCGAATTTGCCGTGTTCAACCGCTGGTTCGCGTCGATTCCGGGACCCACCATCTGCAACCGCGCCTTCGCGCACTACGGGACTTCGTTCGGTCGAGTTGACATGAATCTGCTCTACGTCAACGAGCCCTTCAAGAGCATTTACAACCGGCTCATCAGCGCCAATCCCAAGCACACCGCCAAGCTGTACTACTACGACCAGACCAGCTCCACCATGGAGATCACGAATCTCCTCCAGAGCCAGCCCGAGTTGTTCGGCACCTTCCAGCAGTTCCTCGACGACTGCGACAAAGGCGATCTTCCCGACTACTCGTTCGTGGAGCCCAATTACTCCGATCACGATAGTGATGTGGGCGAAGAACTCGCCTCCGACCAGCATCCCGACCACAACATCCAGGTGGGCGAGCAGTTCATCGCCTCGGTGTACAACGCCATCAAGCAGAATGCTGACCTGTGGAAAAGCACGGCGCTTCTGGTCGTCTATGACGAGCACGGCGGCATCTACGATCATGTTCCGCCCCCCGCTTGCCCGCCCGATGGATTTACCGCCTCACCCAACGACACCGGAACTGGCATGGAATTCAAGTTCGATCGCCTCGGTGTGCGCGTGCCTGCAATTCTGATCTCGCCCTGGATCCCGAAAGGCACGGTCGTGGAGGGGCGAGTCTTCGAACATGCCTCGATCCCGGCGACAATCACCAAATTCTTCCTGGGAGACTATTCCCCGCGCTCGCCGCGGGAAGCGAGTGCTGAGATTTTTTTGGAGCCGGCCGCACCAACCAACGACGCCAACAATCTACTTTCGCTTGCGGTGATGCGGACAGATTGCCCCGACTTTGCCTGATTACAGCGGCGGCCTCGCGCTGCCGCAGGAGAACCTGCGATGACCGTCATTCGAGTGCTCGTACCGGCGAAGAACTCCTTCAATCCCGACCGGCCTGTGTCCGGTTTGCTGAAGGCCCAGATCCTGCACCTTCAGGACGCCGAGAAGCGCCTGCCCCTCGACCTCCGCAGCAACATCTACATCAACGCGATCAAGACCGAGGGCGAAGCCGCCGACTACATCCGTGAGGTCACTGAGGCGATCCACGAAGCGCACGCCGAGGCTGGTCGCCGCAGGGCGAAGCACCGGGGCAAGGCGCGACCCTCCATCGAGAGTGCAACTGCTGCGGGTGAACACCCGGTCCGCACAATCAAGAAGAAAGTGGCGGGCAAGAAGCCCGCGCAGAAGAAAGCTTAGGGCCAAGCCGAAGGAGGCGCGATGCGTTGGACTCTCTTAATTCTGTTTTCCCTGTTCGCGATGTCTGCGCTTGCCCAGCACGAACCCACCAAACTGCAAGCCGATTTCCGCCGCGAAGGCGAGCGCGTGGGCGATGCCTGCAAGAGTTTCGGCTTCAAGACGGTTCCCGGTTGCGCGATTGAGTTGTTCACCGACCACCCTCTCCACATCGCGGTCGGAAGTATCGCGCCACAAAATGGCTTTGGTTTCGGAGGCGCCTTCGTCGCCTCCAAGAACACCACCAACTGGCGCATGAGTTGGGACGTCGACGCCGTCTCTTCGCTGAATGCTTCCTGGCGGGCGGGCGGTTACATGAAGATGGTCCACACCCCGAATCAACCCGTCCGGCCCGTCTTTCCGACGTCCGGCGCAACACCCGAGCCTTCGCCCGAAAAAAAGAAAGAGGAGAAATCCAGCGTCGGCCCTCATCCCTACAGTGTCTTCTACCTCTACGCTCAGTCAATCTCTCTGAACAAGCTGTTCTATTTCGGAGAGGGCAACAACTCCACTCTCGCGGGCAAGTCGGTGTTCGGCATGTCGCAGAACATCGTGGGCGCGAGCGCCATCAAACCTGTTTACGTGTTGCCATCCATCCGCAAGCTCAATATGGCTCTGCTCGGGGAACTGAACGGCCGCTTCGTCAACCTCCGGGGTGCGCACGGCCAATCCAACCCGTCGATCGAAACCCTGTACTCGGAGACAACCGCCCCCGGCCTCGCTACCCAGCCGGGATTTCTGCAGTTTGGAGAAGGCGTTCGCATGAAACCCGTCATTGGGGACTACGTTCAACTGAACTACCTGGCGCAGTTTCAGCAGTTTTTCGCGCCCTCGAACTCCCACTACTCCTTCGAGCGCTGGATTCTGGATCTTAATCACACGCTCTTTCTCTACGGCTACACCCAATCGCAACCCAGAAACACCGACGGCAACGGCCCTGATGAATGCGGCCCACCCACAGAAAAGTGCCCGCCGGTGTCGCACTCGCGAAACCTCAACGGTTCCCTGGGCTTCCGCCTTCTGCTCTCCGAATCGATCAACTCTGCCAGCAGCGTGGTCCCGTTCTATTTTCAGCCGACGCTCGGCGGATCCGACATCAACGCAGCACCCGCCCTGGGTAATTATCAGGATTACCGCTTTCGCGCTCCCAACATCTTTCTCCTGCGCGGCACCTTCGAGCATTCCATCTGGGGACCTCTCGGATTCACCTTCATGGCCGACGAAGGAAAAGTCGTCCTCGCCCGTGGCGATATCGGCTTCGGTCACCTGAAGCACAGCTTCGCCAGCGGTCTTACCCTCCGTGCCGGCGGTTTTCCCATGGTCTTTCTCATGTTTGCCTGGGGAGGCAACGAGGGTAATCACACCATCTTCAACATGAACACAGCTCTCCTCGGCGGATCGTCCCGGCCCTCTTTGTACTGATCGCGCATTGGATTCATTGCGCATTCACACGAGTGGGAAGATTTTCGTGCATCGCAAACCGCAAGGGCGCGACCACACAGCTTGCGGAAATTCTTCCGCTGCTCCGTCGCGACCGATTCCCAGCAGGTTGTCATTCCGACGCGTAGCGAGACAGGAGAGCCTGCCCTGACCGAAGTCCATTGCTCTTCCGGCCCATCACCTCCCGACACTTCGTAGTCCGCCAACCATCCGCAAGCGCTTCTGGCGTACCCTCTCCTGAGGCAGGCACCACCCGGTCCCAACTGCAAACGGATCCCGGATTCTTTGTAGAATGCTCATGCCTAAATCGGGCAAATCCACCATGCTGTCCTCGAGGTGATCGATGGCCTGCAGCCCAGAAGCCCTCAAACATGTCCCGCTCTTCGCCCTGCTGGATGAAGATGAAACCGCGGTCCTGGCTGGACAGGTTGAACTCAGAAAATTCGCCCCGCGCCAGCGCATCTACAAGATCGGCGATCCTGGCGAGCGCGCCTACGTCATGGTCTCGGGCATGGTCCGGGTTTCAACCGTGGACCAGGATCAGCAGGAAGTCGTGGTCGATGAACCGGCGCACGGCGAGTTTTTCGGATTCGCCTCCATGCTCGAGGGAACTCCTCATCAGACCAACGCCATCGCGGTGGAAGAAACTGTCTGCCTCGAAGTCGACCGCCACGACATCGCGACGCTGCTCGAGCGCAAGCCGCTCGCAGGCATGGACATGCTGACCGTCCTGGGACGCCAGTTTCACGCCTCCCAGCAGTTGGTGCGGTTGCGCGCTATGCGCAACGCTAACGAGGTCATCGAGCGCGAAGCCACTTTCGGCGAACGCATCGCCGACATCGTGGCCGGCTTCGGCGGCTCCTGGACCTTTATCATCTCCTTTCTGCTGTCACTCGTCGTCTACACGATTGTGCAAGTTCTCCTCGGCCGGCATGGCTGGGATCCCTATCCTTTCATCCTGTTGAACCTGATTCTCTCGATGCTGGCGGCCATTCAAGCCCCGGTCATCATGATGAGTCAGAATCGCCAGGACACCAAAGACCGCCTGCGCGGCGAACTTGATTTCGAAGTGAATCGCCGCGCCGAGGCTGAGATTCAGGGCTTGGCGCGAAAGCTGAACCATCTCACCGACAAACTAGGCGACGTGGAAGATCTGCTGCGCGGAAACACGGTCTCGCGGTAAGAGAGTTCGATGATTGCGGATGCCTTCGACTCATCGCGTGGGTTAGAATCTTCTGGCCCCGCAGTCTCCGACCCAGACGTAAAATCTGTGCGGAAAAGGAAATCACGATGAAACTTCAACTCTCTTCTTTTCTCGGCTTCGTACTCGCTTTCGTCGCTTGCATTCCGTTCGCGCAAAGCCAGGTCTCGGAGAAAGCTGTTCAACGCATTCAAAAGGAAGTTCGCCATGAGTTGCTGATGCTCCCCTACCTTGGAGTATTCGACAACCTCGCCTATAACGTGGACGGCTATAACGTCACATTGCTCGGGCAGGTCACACGACCGAGCCTCAAAAGCGATGCCGAGAGAGCCGTCAAACAGATCGAGGGCGTGGAGAAAGTCGACAACCAGATTGAGGTGCTGCCGGTCTCCACCATGGATGATCAGTTGCGCCGGAAGCTCTATCGCGCCATCTACTCGGGCCCTCTCCAGAGGTACTCCCTGGGCGTGCAACAGCCGATTCGCATCATCGTGAAGTCTGGCCACGTCACCCTGGAAGGCGTCGTCGATAGCGAAGGCGATAAGAATATCGCCGGAATTCGCGCCAACGGCGTTCCCGGGATTTTCTCGGTAACGAATCGTCTTCAGGTGGCTAAGCCGTAACCCCAAATGGGATTCCGTGTTCCGCGTACAGGTTGAGTTGCTCGCGCAAGTACGACACCATCCGTCGATGGTTGGGCAGGGTCGCAGTGGGCCAGTATGTTGTCCCCGCAATATCGGCCCGTCGCTTGCTGCCGCAGGTACTCCGAGATCTTCTCGGCACGATCTTGCGATCGCGGTCCGCCAGGTACACGCCCGCCTCGAGGAATCCACCACCGCCTCGAATGTGCGAGGATTGAAAGGTCCAGCATAGAAAGCTCTGCTCTTTGCTTATCGGCAGGAATCCATTCGCCTTCACACCTTGCGAAGTGCCGTTGATTGGCGTAAGGGGAGTTGTCTCCATCGCCTCCGAAAGCCGTAGCTTTCTATCACGGCGGGCCTTCAGGCGCGCCGTAAGAGCGCGAAACTAGATCCGGCTTCAGCCGCAGTCCCGCTCCCCTCCCGAACGGCTGCTCCGAACAAGTCCCTTCCCACTCCGGTCCATTCCCAAACCGAGCCCCGCCAACCACGCCTCCAGCCAGAAGTGCTACATTTAAAGATTCATGTCTGCCCCCAACTCCCGATTCATAAAAGCCTGCAAGGCCCTGCCCGTCGACCGCACCCCCGTCTGGTTCATGCGCCAGGCCGGCCGCTACATGGCCGAGTACCGCGCCGTCCGCAAGCAACACTCCCTTATCGAGATCTGCAAAAAGCCCGAACTCGCCGCCGAAGTCACCATCACCGCCGCCGAAGCGCTCGGTGTCGATGCCGCCATCATCTTTGCCGATCTCCTGCTGCCGCTCGAAGTCATGGGGCTCCCCTTCCACTTCGAAGCCGGCGAGGGCCCCGTCATCGAGAAGCCCATCCGCGAGAACGAAGACATCATTCGCCTGCGCACCGACCGCGCTTCTGAGCTTGGCTACGTCGCCGAAGCCATCCGCGTCGCCTGCAAGCATTTCGGCGACCGCCTGCCCATGATCGGCTTCTGCGGCGCTCCCTTCACCCTCGCCAGCTACATGATCGAGGGCGGAGGCTCCCGCAATTACATCCACACAAAAAAGATGATGTACTCCTCGCCCGCTGCCTGGGCCGAGCTCATGCAGAAGCTCGTGGCCGTCACTGGCGAGTACGCCGCCGAACAGGTTCGCGCCGGCGCCGACACTATCCAGATCTTCGACAGCTGGGTCGGCTGCCTGAGCGTCGAAGACTATCGCCACTACGTGCTCAGCCACGTCACCGATCTCGTGAAGCATCTTCAGAAGACCGGCGTGCCCGTCATTTATTTCGGTACCGACAGCGCCACCCTGCTGTCTTCCATGAAAGAAACCGGCGCCGAAGTCATCGGCCTCGACTGGCGCATCCCGCTCGACCAGGGCTGGCGCCAGATAGATTTCCAGGGTGCCGTGCAGGGCAATCTCGACCCGGTGCTGTTGTTTGCCGACTGGAAGGAACTGAAGTCCCGCGCCGAGGCGATCCTGAACCTCGCCGCCGGACGCCCCGGCCACATCTTCAATCTAGGGCACGGAATTCTTCCCGAGACTCCGGTCGAAAACGTGAAGCGCCTGTGCCAGTTCGTGCAGGAGCATTCGACACTCAAAAAGTAGCGCCGGCGACCTGCCCTAAGCCTAGGCGAAGGGTCTCGCCGGCTGTCGCGAGGGCGTTCCCGCCCTCGCCCGAAAAACAACTCATGACCGAAACCCAACCCAACATCGCCGTCCTCCTCCTCGCCCACGGCACCGCCGATTCCCTCGACGACATCCCCGAATTCCTCGGCTACGTCACCGGCGGCCGCCCCGTGCCGCCCCAAGTCGTCGAAGAAGTCAGGCACCGCTACTTCCTCATCGGCCACTCGCCCATGAACGAAATCACCGCTCGCCAGGGCGAGCTGCTCGCCCGCGAACTCGGACTGCCCGTCTACGTCGGCATGCGCAACTGGAAGCCTTTCATCCCCAACGTCGTGAAAGCGATGTCCGCCGACGGCATCCAGCGCGTGGTCGCCATCTGCCTCGCCCCGCAAAATTCGCGCACCAGCGTCGGGCTCTACCGCAAAGCTGTCGAAGGCGAGTCTGGCCTCCCCTTCGTCCTCGACTTCGTCGAGTCCTGGCACGACCATCCACTTCTCGCGCAGGCCTTCGCTGAAAAACTTCGGTCAGGATGGGAGCCGGCCTGCCGCGAATCGAACCATCGTCTTCCGGTCATCTTCACTGCGCACAGTGTCCCCCAGCGCACCATCACAGAAGGCGATCTCTACGAAACCGAAGCCCGCGAGACGGCCGCCCTCGTCGCCAAAAAAGCGGGCCTGCAACCAGACCACTGGACCTTTGCTTTCCAGAGCCAGGGAATGTCCGGTGGCGCATGGCTCGGCCCTACCGTCGAAGACACCATCCTGCGCCTCAAGACCCAGGGTCACGGCGGAGTCTTCCTCCAGCCCATCGGCTTCCTATGCGATCACGTCGAAGTGCTTTACGATATTGATATCGGCTTCCGCGAATTCGCCGGGAAACAAGGCCTGCGTCTCTGGCGCGCCGAATCGCTGAATGAATCGGCGACTTTGATCGCGGCACTGGCCGACATTGTGCGTAGCCGACTAGGAATCGCGCCCGCCCTATCTGACGTGCCGTTCAGCTCGAAGCCGTCAGCGGGGTTGGTTTAAAGCTGACAGCTACTCCCATGAAACGTATTGCCATCATCGGCGGCGGCATATCCGGACTCTCCGCCGCCTATGCCCTCGAAAAGCAACGCCGCAACGGCGTCGAGGTGGAGTACGTCCTCTACGAATCCAGCCCACGTTTGGGCGGAGTCCTGGTCACCGAGCGCGCGGATGGCTGCCTGGTCGAAGCCGGCCCCGATTCCTTCCTCACCGAAAAGCCCTGGGCCAGCGACCTTTGTCAGGAACTCGGCCTCGGCGACCTGCTCATCGGCTCGAACGACGCCGACCGCAAAACCTACATCCTGGTCCGAGGCAGGCTGATTGAGATGCCCGACGGCCTGATGTTCATGGTCCCCACCAAAATTCTCCCTACTGTGCTCTCGCCGCTATTCTCGCTGAAGACCAAGCTGCGCATGGCTCAGGAATGGTTCCACCCGCCGCACAAAGCAACCGGCGATGAGACCGTAGCTGCCATGGTTGAGCGTCACTATGGCCTGGAAATGGTCGATCTTCTCGCCGACCCGCTGCTCTCCGGCGTCTATGGTGGCGAGGCTTCCCAGCTCAGCGTGCGCGCCGTGCTCGCGCGCTTTGCCGACATGGAAGCCAAGCATGGCAGCCTCGGCCGCGCTATGTTGGCCGCCCGACGCAATGCGCCGAAACCAGACGGTGCGCCCCGCCCGCTCTTCACCTCGCTCAAGGACGGAATGCAGCAGATGGTGGATGCCCTCGCCACCCGCCTCGATGCCGACGCGCTTCACACGAACGCGCCCGTGCAGGCCATTTCATTCGAAGGCGGCGGCTGGATCGTCTCCGCCGGATTGCATTCCGACCAGTTCGACGCCGTGATCCTCGCCCTGCCCACACAAGCTGCCGCCCGCCTGCTGCAAATGCACAACCCGAACCTCGCGTCTGAGTTGGCCGGCGTCCACTACAGTTCGTCCGTCACCGTGGCCCTCGGCTACGACGAAAAAGTCCGCCAGTCGCTTCCGCCCGGCTTCGGCTTCCTCGTGCCCCGCAGCGAAGGAAAACGCATGCTGGCCGCCACCTTCGTCCACAACAAGTTTCCCCACCGCGCCCCCCCGGACCGCGCCCTTCTCCGTTGCTTCCTGGGCGGTACGCGCGACGAACAAGTCCTCGCCCTCTCTGAAGACGAAATCCTCCGCATCACGCGCGAAGAACTGAAAAAAATCCTTGGCCTCTCCGCTGAGCCGCTCTTTACGCGAGTCTTCAAGTGGAAGGGCGCGATGGCCCAATACCGCGTCGGCCACGTCGACCGCCTGCAGCGTATCGAAGCCCTTCGCCAGAACCTCACCGGCCTCGCACTGGCGGGCAACGGTTATAGCGGCATCGGCGTTCCCGACTGCGTCCGCTCCGGAACGGCCGCGGTGGAAGAGATTCTCAAAGCGCTGGGGATTGCGGAATCGCAGGCGATCCCGGCTTCCTGAATTAGTCCCATGCTCGGCCGGGCGCACAGACCCTTGTAGCTTCCCCATGATTTTGCCATCCTGAGTGCAGTGAGGCGTCAGCCGAACGAAGTCGAAGGACCCCGTGTTTGCCAGCGGTTCCTCCGGCCCCCATCGCTCCTCTACCGCCGGCCCTGACGGCAACCTGTCAGTTGCTCCTGTAACCCACCTCCGCAACAACTCCCCTCCACCCGGGTTTGTAAAATAGACAGCACACCTGGGGAGAAGCCTATGCGCAAGTCGATCTCAGCCGTCGTTCTGCCCGCTCTTTCCTTCGCTCTCTTAACCTCCATCGCGTGGGCACAAGATCAGCAGAACTCGCAGCCCATGCCCGGCATGGGTATGTCCGGACACGATATGTCCGGACAAAACTCATCCAAGCCGCCGGCCAACGCCGACCCGTCCAGCATGAAAGACATGCCCGGCATGGACTCCGACAGCAGCGCCCACGCCATGCACTCCATGGAAGGCCACCACATGGACATGGGTCCGCACATGAAGATGACCGCGTTGCGCGATCCCAGACCCGGCGACGAGGAACGCGCGCTCAAGGTCGTTGAGGCGGCGCGCCGTGTTGCCGAAAAATACAAGGACTACCGCACCGCCCTCAACGACGGCTTCCAGATTTTTCTCCCCAACGTTCCGCAGAAGATGTACCACTTCACCAATTACCGCTACGGCTTCGACGCGGCCTTTGGCTTCGATCCCGAGCACCCCACTTCGCTCCTCTATGAGAAGCACCGCGATGGTTACACCCTGGTCGGCGTGATGTACACCGCGCCCAAGCGCTTCAACGAAGACGACCTCGACCAGCGCATTCCGCTCTCAGTGGCGCAGTGGCACGAGCATGTAAACCTCTGCATGCCGCCAGCCGACCGCAAGGGGGAAGCCCTTGGTCCCAACCCGAAATTCGGATTTCGCGGATCGATCAGCACTCAGAGCGAGTGCGACGCCAACGGCGGCACTTTCCGCCCTCTGATCTTCAACTGGATGGTCCACCTCTACCCGCTGCAGAAGGCCGCAGCCGACATCTGGGACGTCGGCCGTGGCCACGATAAGGATCACGCGGACTAACACGAACCGCGTGGGACTGGCCGTCCCCAGATGTTCTTGCGTAGGGGCAGACGCCCTCCTCTGCCCAGGCCGAGTGCAGCTCGCTCTCTTTCGACCCCGCCCCGACGTGCCCACTTCAATCTCCCGAAGCCACCGCCAGCAGCCTTCGGTTCATCCGCCCACCGATTGCCGCCACGATGGCCGCGATCACACCGGCCTGCAACGCGATCCCCACATACAGGCTCGCCGGGAAACGGAATCCTTCCGCCTCTGGATTCGCCGCCCCTACCGGAGTCAGCAGGCTGAGCACACGCAGCGCATTCGTCTCCGACGCCTGCCCGAACAACATGATCAGAACCACCGCAGCCGCGTAGTAGAGGCACAGGTACATCAAACCCTTGAATACTGGCCGACTCATGCGCGTCAACTTGCACCACTGCAGGAACAAAACATCCCGTGTAATGAACACCAGTACCACCAGCAATTGCACCGCCGCCCGCTCGAGTGACTTCATCTCAAACGGCAATGCCTTGTCCCACGCCAGCGTTCCCCAGACAATGAGCGCATAGGCCGTTACCGCTGAGAGCGCTAGCCACGGCCACGGCAGCCCATCTTCCGAGAACATGGCGACCGATCCGGTAGCGCGTTTTCGCCACCATACCCGCAGCCGCTCCTGCGGGGTCAGCGTGGCTAGCCCCATCGCAAACAGAATCAACCCATTGACGCCAATCATCAGGCTCATCAACTCGTGCGACCCCGCCTGGCCAAAGCGCGCCGGATTCACCATGGCATACAACACGAAATTCAGAAATGCCGCACACCCAACCGCCTGCCAGCGCGACAATGGACGAATCTCCTCGTAGTCCCGTTTCAGGTTCCGCACCAGCATCAGCACAATCCAGCTGCCGAACGTCACCCACAATACAAGGCTGAGGAGCAGCCACGGCACCGGTTGTCCGAACAAGGTGGGCGACCTTCGAAAAGCTGGCTCGTTGGGACTGTACAGTCCGATGATTCCACTCACCGGGCTGAACACCGCGACTCCAGGGAAGCCGCTATTCGTCATTCCCATTGCTCCCGCCGTCATGAAGTACATGGCCAGGCCAATGAGCAAGGTAATTCCTCGGCTCCCGCTCTCGACCAGCGTCGACAGAAATAGGCCGCACACCCCGAGAAACAGGGATCCCCCCAGCATCAGCAAGTATGCGGACACCAGGCCGCCCAGCGAAATTCCTCCCACCAGCCCCGCAATGGCCGTGAAGGGCAAGAGGCAGAGTCCAAGAAAATAAGTCAGAATGGGTTCGCCGATCAGCTTCCCGGCCAGAAATTCGCTCGATGTCAGGCTCGTGGCCCGCTGAAAATCCCAGGTCTTGCGATCCCGTTCCCCCGACACCGACTGGGCGCAAGCAAACAACGACCATAGCGTCAGCATCACTCCCTGGATCGCAAACACCCACCAGAAAAACAACAGCCAGGTCTCGTGGTAGATGTTCTTCTCGAGCATCGCCACCCGCGCCATCCATGGTTCTCCGCCGTACCGCTGCAGACCGTTCCGCGCGTTTTCCAAATCCTGCTGCACGAAACTCCAGCAGGACAGCCAGATCAGCCCGCACACAAACAGGGCGACGACCGCTACCGTGACCGCCCGTGCCGGACGCAACTCCGCCCGCACGTGCCGCACGAACTCAGGATTGCGCCAGAATTTCAGCACTACATCACCTCGTGCTTGGAAAGTTTCATGTACAGGTCTTCCACCGTCTGCTTCACCTCGGCAAACCCCTTCACGCGCACGCCCGCCCCGACGAGTTCCGCCAAGAGTCCAGCCATCTCATCTTCCGACCCGGCGAACTGGAACGTCCCCGAACCCGCGCCCAGCTGCACATTGGCAACATAGGCATGGCCTGCGAGCTTGGCTTCGATCGCTGCCGTCGAATCGCCCATCCAGCTGATCCGCATGTCGCGTGCGAGATGTTCCGCGGCTGTGACCTCCTCGATCCGCCCGCTCCGCACCATCCGGCCTTTCTCCATGATCCCGATCGAAGTGCAGAATCCTTCAAGCTCCGTAAGGATGTGAGAAGAGATCAGGATCGTCGTCCCCCCATCGCGCAACGAACGCAGCAGGTTTCGCAGTTCCAGTCGGGCCTTCGGATCCAGCCCGGAAGCAGGTTCGTCCAGCAGCAGAACCTTCGGGCGATGGATGATCGCCCGCGCAATCCCCAGCCGTTGCTTCATCCCTCGGGAAAGCCCGCGGATCAGCGCGTCGCGCTTCACTTCCAGCGCCACCAGCGCGATCACCTCCGTCACCCGGCCTGGTATATCGCTTTCCGTCACCTTGTAGGCGTGCGCAAAATAGTCGAGATACTCCCAGACCTTCAAGTCCTCATACACGGCAAAAAAGTCCGAGAGATACCCGATCGAGCGCAGCGCCCGCTCCGGCTCCCGCGCCACATCCACTCCATCGACCACAGCTTTCCCAAGAGTCGGCATCAGCAGCCCGCAAGCCATGCGAATGGTGGTCGTCTTGCCCGCCCCATTCGGCCCGATCAGCCCGAAAATCTCGCTCTGCGGAATCGTGAGATTCAAATCCTGGACGGCCACCAGGTTGTCATATTCTTTGCGCAGATCAATGAGTTCGATCACAAGAATGTCGATGCCTGCCTTTCGTCGGGAGCAATCCAGGCCCGTTTCCGAGTACGGGGCCTCCAGAAGATCACATTCCTATGGACACCAACAGGTACGCGTCCCGGTCACCAGCGGTTCCGGGAAACTGACAACGCCTCCCCTAGCCCGCCCAGTGTCTCCAGAGGAACGCGAGGATTCGCTATAACTTGCACGTTGCCGGCACGGACCGCCGTTTCTCTGATCGCCAGCGGCTGAAAGCCTGACCAACCCTAAGCGCCTACGTCCCCTCGAACACAAACCAATCGCTCACCAGAAAATTCAGCAGTGAACACGTCGCAATCGTCAGTACGTTTGCCAGCAAGTAATTCATATGCGCCCCCGCCACAAAACCTCGCATCAACACCACGTTCCCCACAATCGAAAACATCCCCGTGGTCAGGTTGAACTTCGCGAACCGTGCGAGCGAACTTCCCGCTGACCGGTCCAGCCAGGTAAACCGCTCGTGCCAGAAGTAGTTGTGAATCACGGCCGCCTCCACAGCTAGCGTAGTGGCCACCAGGTAATCGACCTGCAGGCCCGCACGCAACACCGCCAGCGTCGCGAGCTGCACCGCGACCCCGCCTGCGCCCACCGCATTGAACTTCAGCCAGCGCACTCCGGCCTGGCGCGCTTTCTCCCGACCCGTCATCGAATCCTCTCCTGGCAATACAGCCGGTGCCCGTTCTGTACCGTGAAGAACACCAGCATCGCGCTCATCCCGATCAGCCCGATCACTCCCCCCAAATCAAACAGCCGGTACTGGCTGCCGAGCACCCTGGGCCACCGCAGCAAAGCCAGGTTCCCGACAGCCAGCAACAGCCGCAACTCCGTCGGACCAAAATTCCAGAATGACAACCGGAACTCCCCCATCGTGTACGTCGCTAGGTACGACTGGATCGACAGCACCAGAAACGCCAGAAGCAATCCCACCGCGATCCACGGATGCATGTATCCCGACAGGGCCAGCCCGCCCATCATTGCCACCGCGCCAAAGCTGTCGACCATGTGGTCCACATAGAACCCGTATCGCGGCCGCTGCCGTTGCCGCACCCGAGCCAGCGTCCCGTCCAGGCTGTCGCCCAGCCAGTTCACCGCCAGGCAGCCAATCACCGTCAGCAGGTAGTACTTGTTCCAGCGCGACAACGCGTAAAACCCGCCCGCCATTACCTGCCCCACCAGTCCCAGCACTGTTAAATGATCCGGGTTGATCCACTCCGGCGTCTGCTCCGCCAGCCAGAGCAGCGCCTTCTTTTCCCGGTCCGCCAAGAAACTCGCCTGGATCCGCCGGGCATTCCCCACCGCTCCTCCCAGCCGCCGGATCTCCGCCAGGACACCCGGATTCGCCTGCTCGCAATAGTCCACCATCGGACTCGCCATACCCATCTCCCGCCTCCAGGGCCACTCTGCCCGGGATCGAGGTTGGCGACAATGCACCGGCGATCAAGCCGGACACAGTTCCAGATCATTTGTTAAGAGGTTGAAAGAAAGGAACTTACGAGAAGAGATCAACCCCTATTTTGTCATTGCCGCTAGGGCAATTTCCCCCTGATCTTGTCATTCCGACCTCGAGCGCAGCGGAGGCAAGAGGAATCTGCTTGGTTGGTGAAGAACACGAATCCGCGGAATCTCATGTTCTGAGGTGAGCTGATCCGAAATTGATGCCACTCGTGATCGTCGATTCGCCGCGTTGGGGAACTCCTAGTTTTCCGCCGCCGAGTCCGCGGCCGTCCGCAGACCTGGGTCCGAAGGCGAAGTCATCACCCTCTTCCTCCGCAGCGCCCCCGGCAGCTCCGACCGAAACAACCACAACCCCGCCGCCACCGCACCAGCCCAAGTGACGGTACTCAAAGCGAGCGACTCCAGATCCGCCGTCCGGCTTCCACGCAAGGGGATCGTCCGCACCACAGCCCAACCCACGCCCCCGGCAACCCCCGCCACCAGAATCGTCTTTCCCAGTTCTACCCAGGGCAACTCTCCAAGCGAAACCAGTTTTCGCCGGTGCAGCAAAACCGCCGCGGCGACGGTATTCGCGACAATCCCCAAATCTGACGCAATCGCCAGCCCAACCACTGAAAACGCGTGAAACAATGCTCGATACACCGCCAGCGAGGCCACCGTGATCACTGTGCTCGCGACCATCGGAGTCAGTGTGTCTCCAGCCGCATAAAACGCGCGCGCGTACAGTCCCTGCGCCGCCCAAAACGCCAGCGACAGCGAAAACCAGAAGAAATAAACCGCCGTCTCCTGCGAATCCGCAAAGGAGAAATGCCCCCGCCGGTACACCAGATCAATCAGAGGCAGCGAGGCCACCATCATCAAGGCCGAAGTCAGAAACGACAGCGCCGAGATCCGGTACACCGACGCGTTCACCGTCTCCCCAAATTCCTTCATTTTCTTTTCGCCGAACAAGCGCGCGAAAAACGGCAGCGACGCTTGCCCCGTTGCCTGCCCCAGCACCGCAATCGGCACCGCAAACAGCCGTTTCGCATAATTAAGCCGCGCAATGTCGCCCACGCCGCTCGAAGCGAAATAGCGCAGAATCCAATCGTCGGCCGTCACCAACGACACGCCCAGCATCAGCGGGATCGAAAGCCGCACCCACTCCCGGAACGCCACGTTCTCTAAATCGAACGACGGCCGGTACCCCGTCCCAATGCGCACTGCTCCAATCGCATTCACCAGGAACGGCCCAATCACTGCGCCGGCCAGCGCCCCGTATGCCAACGACGCGATCCCGAACTGCTTCCCCGCGACCACTCCGCCGAGAATGATGAAGACGTTGTAGAGCAACGGCCCGAGACTAGGAAACAGGAACATCCGGTGCGACAGCAGCACCGCACCCACCACTCCGCCGACATAAAAGAAGATCTGCGCCGGCAGCAGGATGCGGGTCAGAGACACACACAACTTCATCTGCTCGGCCGAAAAGCCATGAAACATCCAGCCCACAAACTGCGGCGTGAAGATTTCCGCCGCCACGATCCCGATCAAAAACACGGTGGTCATCACGGTGACAATCACCGAAAACGTCTTCTGCGCGTCCGCCTCGCGCTTCTCGGCCAGAAAACGCGTGTAAATCGAGATGAACGTGATCGAAGCCGTGCCCCCGGCCAGGATGTAATTCAGCCAGTCCGGCAGCGTGAAAGCGGCCACGTAAGCGTCGGTCTGTCCACCCGCGCCGAAGGCATACGCGATGTAGGCCTCGCGCACGTATCCGATCACGCGCGACAGCATGACCGTCCCCATCAGCAGCACGGTCGCGGAAAACGCGCTGTGCTGGTGGGAAGGCCGCAAAATTCGCAAAACGCGTGAGAACATGGATCACCGCAGATTACCGCACGGGACAGCGGATTTTTTCGCTATTCGCGACTCCAGCCGGCATGGCGAACGCAGATGATTAACAAGGCCCCAGCCAAAATTCTCGTCATTCCGACGCCGAGCGCAGCGGAGGCCGGAGGAATCTGCTTTTGTTTGGGACACAGCACCTAGGGGCTCCCAATCATTCCGGAACAACTGATGCTCCCCGCTTGGCCTCGCCTCGCAATTCCCGCGTCGGATTTGCTTTTCTCTGCCCCCCCGGCGGCTTTCCTTCGCGACCTCTGCGGCTAAGAGCTTTTTCAGCAACCATCCATCGCACGCAAGCGAAACGCCCCTTCCCAAAAGCAAAACGGGCCCTCCCGCTCAAGCGGGAGTGCCCGTTGCTATTCCCACGAATCCGAGCGAACAGCTTCCGGCCAAAGCAACAGCTGTTTCCTACGCCCGTGCCGCGATTGCCGGTTCGGGTGCGCTCTTCGTTTCTTCCTTCGAACCCGTTTGTCCGCTCTTGCGAATGTCGATTCCGCCCTTGAAGAACGCGCCGTCTTCAATCGAGATGCGCGCCGCCACCACGTCGCCAGTCAGCGAACCATCGCTCCGGATATCCACGCGGTCGCTCGCCGTAAGGTTTCCGCGCACCTTGCCCAGCACCACAATCTCGCGGGCATTGATGTTCGCGGCCACCACGCCGTTGCGGCCCACGGTCACGCGGTTGCCCGCCAGGTTGATCGAACCTTCTACGCGCCCGTCGATATAGAGCGACTCGGAACCGGTGACCTCACCCTTGATGACCAAGGATTTGCCGATGGTCGCCTGGTCCGCCGTCGCGGTCGCGCTCACAGGACGCGGTGCCACTTCTGCGATCGCCGGCGCCGCTGCTGCCGCGGGTGTCGCAGGACGTTGCTCCGGCTCTGGGGCTCCCGGCCGGCCGGGAGTCGTTGTCGTAGGCTGATTCGTGGGCTTCCACATGTTCCAAAAAGTCCTTTCCTCGTATCGGATTAGGGGTTACCGCCGCATTTCGGTAACCAAATGGCATTCTACTCCGCCCGTCCAACCCCAGCCTGTGGAAATCCACACTTTCACTGATGCCAAAAGGGATGCGTCCATTGGCAAGTCTGGGCCCTGGCCCCAAGTTACCCCTGCTCACGCACTCAGCGGCGCACCCATGTAATTTCGGCGGACAACCTCGGCAGTTCTTATACCGGCAATCTCTTTGGACTGCAGGTCCCTTCTTCCGCCCCTGTCATCCTGAGCGACGCGAGGCGTCAGCCGAGCAGAGTCGAAGGACCCCATGCCCTCATGCGATGCCACAAGGCCTCGAAATGCATTTTCACCACAGCCCGCCCTGCGGCTCGATATCAGGCGTCTCCCGATCTTGCCCGAAATCCCTGCGACCTCCACTCCGGCCAAGCGTCTAACCACCGTACCTCCCCGACCCTACCGCACGCACCGAGGAGCACGATGCCCAACGAACGTCCCAAGCCCGGCGAATACGCGCCCTACTACGACCGCTACATCTCCCTGATCCCGGGCAACGACATCATCGGAACCCTCGCCACCCAGCTGCCCAAAACCGTCGCCCTGCTCGCTGCCCGCAGCGAGTCCGACGGCGAACTACGCTATGCCCCGGGCAAATGGACCGTGAACGAAGCCCTCGGCCACGTGATCGACACCGAACGCATCATGTCCTACCGCGCGCTGCGTTTCGCCCGCAACGACGGCACGCCTCTCGAAGGTTTTGAGCAAGACGACTACGTCCGTGACGGCCCCTTCGCCGACCTGAGCTTGGCGGATCTGGTAGAAGAATTCAAGGCCGTGCGCGCCGCCACGCTCGCATTCTTCCGCGGCCTCCGCCCCACGGATTGGACCCGCCGCGGCATCGCCAACAAAAACGAAATCAGCGTGCGCGCCCTGGCCTACATCATCGGGGGACACGAACTCCACCACCGCCACATCCTCGAAGAACACTACTTCACCTCGGCTCCGGCGCGTGGGGAGATTGCGTGAGCACGGGCCGAGAGTGTCGATGGACGGTTTGCCCGCCCATCACCTCCAGCCTTGTCATTCCGACGTCGAGCGCAGCGGAGGCGGAGGAATCTGCTTTCCTTCGGTGACCACGCAGTGCCACACTGACAAGGCCTCCGGTGCCGCCAACCGCAATCTCTGTATTTCGGACACGCAGTTGTGCAATGGCAGGCATCGCCTGGTTTAAAATCGCTGACGTGACGTCCGGGAACGCATCGACCGCCCTCGGAGTCTTCCGCCAGCTCTGTCCCCGCTGCCGCGCCGGAAAAGTCTTCCGCCGTTCCGTCTTCCTCTTCCCAGCCATGAACGAACGCTGCCCTATTTGTGACCTGAAGTTCGAGCGCGAGGAAGGCTATTTCCTCGGCGCGATGTATATCGGCTATATCCTGGCGCTCGGAACGATCGCCGTTCTGGCCCTGCTGCTATGGTGGCTGTTCGGCTGGACTTTCAACAAGACCGTGATCGGCGCCGTCCTGCTATTCCTGCCGCTGGCCCCGGCCCTTACAGTGATGTCACGGGTGCTCTGGATTTATCTCGACCAGACTTTCGATCCCGACCGGACGCCCAGCTCCCAATGACCGAACACGCTATCCCCTCTGGTAGAGACGGGGCTTGCCCCGTCTCAGACGCGACTCTACCCACCGCGCCATCGCGTCGTCCGGCTCGTCCGGTCTTCCGTTTGTGAGATAGTTTCCTAGGCCTCCCAAGCTCGCCATGCTCTCCGATTCCGCCATCCTGAAGAAAATCGAGCGTCAGCCCAAGCGTGCCGCCGGGTTCAAGCAACTCGTCCGCGAACTGGGCCTGCATGGCGACCAGCGCCGCGAACTCGACGAACGCCTCGAGCGCTTGATCGCCGGCGGACAACTCATCCGAGTCGGCCCCGACCGCTACGCGCTGCCCTCGGCCTCCGCCGCTAAGAACATGATCGTTGGACGCCTGAGCATGCATCGCGACGGCTACGGCTTCGTGCTGCCCGACCCCAAGTCGCTCGACGCTCGCTTCAGGGGCCGCCTCGCTGGCGACATCTTCATCCCGCCACCCTTTATCGGCTCCGCCATGCACGGTGACCAGGTGCTGGTCGAGGTGGGCACGATCCGTCCCGACGGCCGCGCCGAAGGCCGCATCATCCGCTCCGTCAACCGCGCCCACACCAGCGTCGTCGGAACCTTCCACTACGGCTCGCGCCACAACCACGTCACCGCCATAGACGACAAAATCCGCCAGGAGATCGTGATCCCGCTCGGCCTGGAATATCCTGAAGGAAATGTCGCGAGCACGGCCTCCGAAAGTAGCGCCGCCGCCCCGCCGGCTGCCGTGCGGGCGGCTCGCCCGCCCCACAAGGAACTCGATCCTTCCCAAACTGCCGCCAGGAAGAAAAGTCTCCACCGAGTGCTCGGCGAAGAAGCCGCCCGACGCACCACTTGGGATGACCTCGATGGCGTAATCGTGGACGTGGAAATCACCGACTGGCCCTCGCCCACGCAGAATCCCCGCGGCAAAGTCGTCGAGATCCTGGGCTACGAAGACGATTTCGGCGTCGACGTCGAAATCATGATCCGCAAGCACCACCTGCCCCACCGCTTTCTCCCCGACGTGCTCGCCGAAGCGCAAGCGGTCGAAAACATCATCCCCGCGCAGGAACTGCGGAAGCGCCGCGACTACCGCAACCTGCCCATCGTCACCATCGACGGCGAAACCGCCCGCGACTTCGACGACGCCGTCACCGTCCGCCACCTTCCAAACGGAAACTACGAACTCCAGGTCCACATCGCCGACGTGGCCCAGTACGTTACGGAAGGCTCCGCGCTCGACCAGGAAGCCTGCCTGCGCGGCACCAGCGTCTATTTCCCCGATCGCGCCGTGCCCATGCTGCCACTCGAACTCTCGACCGACATCTGCAGTCTGCGCCCGCAAGTCGACCGCCTGGTGCTGTCCTGCGTCATGGAAATCGATCACCGCGGCGAGATCGTCGGCTACGAAGTGAACGAAGGCGTGATCCGCTCCGCCGAGCGCATGACCTACACCGCCGTGAACGCTGCTCTCGAAGACGACGAACCCACCCGCAAGCGTTACGCGACGCTGGTCCCGCTCTTCGAGCAGATGCGCGACCTCGCCCTTATCCTGAACCGCAAACGCGAACGCCGCGGCTCGATCGACTTCGACCTTCCCGAGCCCGTCATCGAATTCGACGAAAATGGCATGATGAAGTCGATCACCCGTTCCGAACGCAAGATCGCGCACCGCCTGATCGAAGAGTTCATGCTCTCCGCCAACGAATGCATCGCGCACTATTTGGAGAACAAGCGCATCGCCTCGCTCTACCGCATCCACGAGAAACCCGACGCCAAGCGCGTCTACGACTTCGAAGTGATCGCGACAACGTTCGGCTATTCCCTGGGCGTGGGCGCTCTGCCCATCCAGCGCGTGCAACTCAAAACCGACCGCCGCGCCGCCTATGGCAGCGGCCGCAACGTGCGCGAGATCGAGATCCCCAAGGAGGTCCACATCACCCCGCGCATGTACCAGAAGCTCACCGAAAAAATCGCCGGCAAGCCCGAAGAACGCATCCTCAGCTACCTGATGCTGCGCTCGCTGAAGCAGGCGAAGTACTCGGAAGAAAATGAAGGCCACTTCGCCCTGGCCGCGACCACGTACACGCATTTCACCTCGCCGATCCGCCGTTATCCCGACCTGATCGTGCACCGGATCCTGAAGGAGGTGCTGCGGACCGACCCTGAGAAATGGGATGGCAACGTGCCCGTCGGAGTTTCAGGCGCCGGAGTGACGGAGATCGGGGGAAGCGAACGGGAAGGGCACGCCTTCAGTCGTGCCCACCAAGCCGGAAAGAGAGGGGCTTCAGCCCCTGAGGCCGAGCGGTCGCGCCCACGAGCGAGCAGCCAAGATGCCGTCGCCACTCCCTGGTCCAAGCGCCGCGACCACGATGCTCACCAGAAATCCGTCGAACCTCTGGGCGGCCCCATACCGCTCGACGAACTCCACGACATCGCCGAAGGGTCCAGCCAGTCCGAACGCCGCGCCGACGACGCCGAGCGCGAATTGATGGAATGGAAGAAAGTGAAATTCATGCAGGACCGCGTCGGCGAAGACTTCGACGGCCTGATCATCAGCGTGACCAAGTTTGGCTTCTTCGTCGAACTCACCGACCTGTTCGTCGAAGGCCTGGTCCCGCTGAACACCATCACCGATGACCGCTACACCTACCACGAGACCACGCGCGAGATCATCGGCCAGCGATCCCGCAAAACCTTTCGCCTCGGCCAGCGCGTGCGGGTGCTCGTCGACCGCATCGATCCGGTAGAGAAGAAACTGCAGTTCGCCCTGCTTGAAGAGGCTCCGCCCGCCCCAAAGTACGGCAAGCGAAACTCAGGTAGGCGCCGCTAAGGGCGGACTTCTCGGGATCACCAGCCGGCTGGGTAGAGACGGGGCTTGCCCCGTCTCAGCCGCGGCGCACTGCGCCTCGACCTCGATCTCTTGCCGTGATTTCTGCAAACTCTCAAAGTTTAACGCGACTTTCGCTAAACTGTAAGCTATGCTCCGCGAGAGCAGGCCGGAGGGTTCGCTGAGGAGGCTTTGCCTTCGCGTAGGATGCCTCGCAAGTGGCCACCAGAGCCTCTAGAATCGACGCTCGCCTCCGGACGCCCTGGGCCAGGGGTGATCCGTGCCCGCGCAACGCACCAGCGCGGCTCTAATCGCCATGTGCCGTTGGTTTGCTGCAAGAAAATTCTACCACCCGGCCAGTTGGCCTCTGTGCGTGCCGTCGGCGAGGGCGCAACTGGGCCGCAGCAGTGACCACGGGAAGGGCACGAGTTTACTCGTGCCGCTCGCTCTCTTGTAGAGACCTGCTTTAGCGCCTGAGGTTTGGCTTTTGCAGCGCCGTCTCCCGATGGCCAGGTTCCGCCTTGGCGAAGGCGGCCTCGGAAAAATGCCTCTGCAAGTGATAGAATTTCCGAGTCAACCCCATCCGCAGCGGATCGAAGCTGCGGATTCCTTCCTGTCGGGACGTGGCTCAGCCTGGTAGAGCACTCGCTTGGGGTGCGAGGGGTCGGCAGTTCAAATCTGCCCGTCCCGACCAACCATTCGAATCTCATCCTAAATCGTTGAAAACTCCAGTTTGAAAATCGTCTGCCAGGGCCAACCAGGAAATTCCTCTTTCTTTTTCCAGATACATGCAAGTGTACCCTCCGACACTTTGAGCCGATCTCTGTCAGCAGAGACTCGAGTCGCACGGATTACTTCCGGATTCCCCCTTATCCGCCCGCGATCAGAAAACCCTATGTGACACATCGCTTACTAATCTGGCGATTCACATCCGCGTCGGTCACCAAGAGGTTCCTCTGAGCTAGCCATGTTCGACACGCGTCTTTATATTCGCGTACGCCGCATCGATGAGCCTGCTTAGCGCTGCGGCATTTGTGGGCGTTTCGAGTCTCAACTTCACATGGCGCATGAACTTGCCGGTGCCCTGCAACAAGCAGGCCGGATCCGGGAGCGCTGCGCCTTGAAAGAAGCCCACATTTACGTGCGAACTGAATACATTGACGTAGGCGAAGGGCACATCTCCCAAACATGCAACCGGACAGCCGTCATGCAAAAGCTCCCTGACTTCGCCCCCGCATTTTCGCATCACCTCAAACCACTGATGCGCGATGACTCCCAATTCACCGGCATGTTCTTTCATCCACGCATCGATGCCGGGATCCCGCTCGACAGCGCCGTTGAATCTCAGCAATTCCGTTCTCGTCATCACGGCGTTTTGAGAAGTACCCGCTTATCCCAGGGTGCTACATTCTCCTCATACTCCATGGGATCGCCGAAACCTTCGGTTTGGACGCCGAGTTGGCGTAGGGCGTCCAAGGCAATCAATCGGCGGTGCGCGTTGAATGTTATGATGTGGGCGAAAACGCCGCCGAACGTGAAGGTCTCAGCCGGTTCGCACAGAGCATCGACGAACGTATCATCCCATGCAGAGCGGTTCCGGACGTCCCTCAAAATCCGATGCAGTTCAACATCGGTCTTTTCGAGCCTCTGCAGCATCGCCTGCGGCGAGCGCCGCGATTTGGGAGGGCCGTTCATATCCATATCGGTCCCGGACAGCGCCGCCGTCCAGACTTCTTTAGTGAAGATAATGTTTTCCAGCAGCTGCCTTAGAGTCTTGTTCGACTCCCGCCAGGGCAGCAGCTCTACGACCATCGGCAGCGGCCGATCTAATTGTTCCTCTGTCAAAGCACCCGCGTACTCCAACAAACGGCGCGTGTGCCAGGAATCATTACCTGCAAAACGATCGAATAAATCCATGTCTTTCCCTCCTTTTGTTGCGGAACCAGGGGCAAGAAAGTGAATTCTGTTGGACGCCGGCAAGTGAAAGTGCGGATCACGCATGCGCCGGTAGAGGCTGGGAGAAGTCCGAAAAGCTTTTCGGAAAGCGCGAGTGAACGCCTCCAACGAACCGTAGTTGGCGTCCAGGGCAATGTCCGTGACCGACATTCCGCTATGCGCCAGTTGATAGGCCGCTCTCTCCAACAACAGCCGTCGTCGCATGGCTGCCGGAGTTTCTTCGACCACAGTTCGGAACAATCTGTGGAACTGCGTGCGGCTTTGATAGGCTTGGCGCGCCAAATCTTGCGTCCTCGCCGGAGTGTCCAGGGAGTTCGCGACAATCGCAGAGAGGTGCTCCGCCGTGTCCTGACCATCCCCTTTATTCATGGGTCCGGTTCCTCATGGAACGAATCATAGACAAAGGTGACGCCTCCTGCCTGATCGTGCGTACCAATCTCCTACCTTATAAGCCGAACCAAGGCGACTGAACAGATGGATCTCGACACCGTGCTGGCGCGATTACTTCCCACAACCGCGGTGTGTCGACCGAACCGCCCAACTCCCAGGTGGTCGCTAGCCTGGATCGGAAACGCCTCGGGGCACCGTTTTGGGGCGAAGCAGAATCTCGATCCGATGCGTTTTCGATAAGGAGACTAGGAGGAAGCCGCTGGTATTTGCGGCAGACGCCTGGAGCTATGGGATTTGAATTCGACTTTGGGTTGGAAGTTGTTGCATTGATAGGAGTTGTGCGAGGAGCCCGTTATTGATGCTCATCGATATACTGCTAACCTCGCTATCCATGTTCACATCGTCGTAACGCGCCACGGGTCAGTCGTTCAAGACTCCACCGGCGTCTCAGACTTTGTGACGCGAAGCGTCCGACCGCGCCAGCGGCTTAGTCCTGGTCGGCAATCCGGAAGCTAGAGAACTGAAAATGCTGGTTCGAAGCGGTCGGCACTCAGAAGAGTTCGAAAATCGTCTGCCAGAGACGACCTCTTCCCTTGTTTCTCACACATGCATCCCATCCAGCACGTCGAAGCTGGGTCATCCGGGATTGCTTGCGCGAAGCCTGTCTAGATCAGAAGCGAACGGTGGGACGCAAAGCTTCCGGTGGGTAGTGGATGCTGAGGCCGACGGGCATCCACCAATCCCAAGGATAGCGAAATTTGCGCGATTGGTTATCTGTTATCTGATCTGACGTCTGGATTATTGTGACGCCAGCTCCAGTAGGCCCCCTGCTGCTTCTTGCTCAACTGACCGAAAGCACGATTCTCGTGGCGCTCGGTCTGGTAGCGCTGATATTGGCGGTCTTCATTGCCGTCCCAGGTGTGGTAGTCCTTGTGGCCCTTGTCGTAGTAGCGCTTGTTGTTCTCGCCTTGCCGGTTTTCCTGATTGCGGTCGTCTTTGTCTTGCGGGCTGGCAGCGGCCATCATCGCCACGGGCGTGGCCAGGGCGGCGGTCAGAAAAAGCGAACTGAGAAATCGGTATCCACGATGCACGTCGTTCTCCTTTGGTGCGAGATTCAAATGCGCAGAATCCCGCTCACGTCACTGTCTGCTCGTGGCGCTCCAAAGTCTGGTCAATACCGCTCAGGCAGGCAGAGGAGAATCCGGAACATAAAAAGTGATCGTGGGGAACGAATCGGCGGGTGTGTTTCATGGCGTGGCCTCCCCTCCTTCGTCGGCAACAAGCAGAGTGAACGCACTTTCGGGCTTCAGCATGGTGCAACCTTGCTGATTCTCACAAGGCTCCAGCGACTGACGGGCGTCAACTAGCGAAATATCGCCGTTGCCCTGACTGGAAATTCATTTCTTCAGCATTCGGTCGACGACAGCGACCAGCGAGTCAGGCCCTTTCCCCAGCATGGCATCCGACTTCTCGAAGAAACCGCTGGCCCCGTCTTTCTCAAGTTGCTTCGCATTTTTCTGCGAAAGACTAGTCAACATCATCACCGGAATCGCCGACGTCGCCGGATCGTTTCTCAAAGTCTTTAGCACATCCGGCCCACTCACCTTGGGCAGCATGATGTCCAGCAGAATCAAAGCGGGCGCATGCTCACGTGCCAGACGCAGAGCCTCTTCTCCGTCGACGGCTGAGATCACATCATATCCGGCTCCGGTCAACACCCGTGCCGTGCCCACTCTGAGGAACTTACTGTCTTCGACCAGAAGTATTTTCATGACTGCGGCTTTGCCTTCCCAACGCCTGCTACCAGTATGCGCCAATCGAGCAAACATCTGCCCGGTCGCAAGGCCGTTCCCAGTGCGCGTTCCACTCCCGGGATAAAGGATGCCTCAGCATCCTCGCCTAAGTTCGTCTCGGTTCGGCGATGTTGCCTGAGAGTGAACATGATGGCGAGGAGAAATCCCAACAGAGCCCCTAGAAACGCTGCCCTGACAACCTGGCCCGGCGAGGTCAAGTTCTTGCCACCCAATAATGAGAAGCCAGCGTAGGCAAGCGTCGGAATCCAGAGGATCATGCGCAATCGAAAGCCCATCCGGACCTCCCCTCTTGGTTTTCAGCGTCTCTCGGGATGGTGTTGCCTTTCGGAGCTTAAGCGGCCATAGTAGCGCCTCGTGCTAGTGTCAAAACCCTTGCTGAGGGAATTCGCTGAAGGGCTGAACCTCTGTTGCGGACAGATCTACCAGGTGTTGTCCCGCCACAAAAGTTCTAAAATCGCTTGCTCGGGCCGACCATAAAACTTCAGTTCTCTGTCTCGTTACTGCTGCATCGTCTAGGCGCACACTGCCCTACTTCTTCTCGGCATCCTCTATTGCGATCCGGGCGGAGGCTTGCCGCACGTCCTCGCGCTGCGCTTTTTCCTGTAGTTGCGCCGCCTTTTTCATCTGTTGCCGGGAGCGGTCTGCGAGGGATTTCGCCCGTTCACGTTCCTGGCGGGATTTCTCCCGTGCGGTCTCTTTGCTCTTTGCCATGCACCCAGCTTGTCACATACGAGGAGACTTGGCTATCGCTGAGAAACCGGACCTTGGCACATTCCTCGCCGCCAGCGTTACTTGACATCCCAACTACCCGAGACTAGGCTTGAAGGTGAGCGAGTTTCATCTTCCGCTCTTTCAGGTTTCCTGAGCTAAGTCAGCCCATCTGAAGCTTTTCCTCTTAGATTACACATCATCCCCTGGAGGTTGACTATGTATGCTCGCAATGTAGCTATCCGTTTGAAGCCTAATACACTCAGCGATTTCAGCAAGACTTTCGAGAGCACCGTGCTTCCCATCCTGCGCAAACAAAAAGGGTTCCAGGACGAAATCACGTTTGCAACGTCGGGTGGCACCGACGTGGTCGCGATCAGTTTGTGGGATACCAAGGAGCATGCCGAGGCCTACAACACCTCGGGCTACCCCGAAGTCCTGAAGAGCCTCGACCGAGTGCTCGACGGAGCTCCCAAACTGCGGGTTTCGGATGTGATTAGCTCGACCTTTCATACAGCCGCCGTTTCTGCCTAAGCGGTTCGCTGATCGGTTTGGAGACGGCTCCCGGAGCCGTCTCCTGATCCATCCCATCTTTCGGTACGACGGAGAGAAAATGCCTTCGAGCATTCAGATTGGTTCGATTCTGGTTAAGGAACGGCCCCCTTTGGCCGGGCACCTGGGACTGCAGAGCGACGCCTACTCGCAGAACTGGAGTGTAGTTCGAGCGCTCAATGGCTTCTCGCTCGATCGCAAGATCCGCGCCGCCGGATGGAACTCGTTCTTCATGGCCGGCGAAGTCCAGGCGAGGGCCTTCGGCTCCATCAAGCCGGGCAGTCTGCTGGCCGCTTTGCAGCGCATCTTCTCGAAGGTCCGCCACGAAGACTTTAACTGCCTGGAAGTGACGGGCATCGTTGCCCGCAACTTCCTGGGCGTGCCCTACTTCACGATTTCCGCGCACTCGCGGCATATTCAGAAGGGATTTCAGCTCGATCACGCCCGCGAACGGCGGGTCTGTCAAAGCGCCGTGGGATGGGCCAAGGGTTGAGACACAACTGAGGAGATACTATGAAGAACCTTTACGTTGGCAATCTCGCGTTCAGCACGACCGAGCAAGAGCTGCGGACTCTGTTTGAGACCCACGGTGCGGTGGAGCGCGTCAATATCGTAACCGACAAGGAAACCGGACGTCCGCGCGGCTTTGCGTTCGTCGAAATGACGAATGCGGGGGAAGCCGAAAAAGCGACCGCAGCGATCGCTGGCAGCAGCCTGGGTGGCCGCTCCCTGAAGGTGAATGAAGCCCGCGACAAGGCGCAGTAGACCGCAGTTCGGCGGACTTGCGCCGTACTCTAACGCCAGAGGTCGGAACTCGTGAACACGCTAGAACAATGCCTTGCTGTTGCCGTGGCGGTGCTGTTCGTGACGGGCATCTGTCTGGTGGTTGCAGCGGTGCGTCAGCAGAACCGGACCCGCAAGCAGTGGGGCGGGCGTGCTTGATCGAGTCTGCCCGGTGCACGGGAAGCAGCTGTCATGCCAAATGGAAAGCAAAATCCCGATGCAATCATCCGATACCATCACCATGACTGAACGTCAATGTCCGGAGTGCGGCGGAGAGCTGGGGCTCGCGGTTCGTCCAAGCGGGCGCCAGGGTACGGATGGCGGGCCAGCGCCGGCCACGTCCCTTTCTACTCTCTGGAGGTGCAGTACCTGCGGCCACGCCTTCACTTCGGAACAAGTTCGGGAAGCCAAGCGTCAACGGTCGAAGACGCTCAAACCCGCGTGATGATTCATTTCGCGGCAAAAGTTGCAGCGCGGGTCGGCGCGAAACAGCGTAGTTGAGAGGAAGCACAGTCAGAACATACAGTAGGGAAGGTCACAATGGAGTCACAAGAAACAAACGCGGAAGTTCAGAAGCGCTCGGAGCCTCAGTCTGGTACGGTCAACGTAACCGCCAACCCACCATCCGCCGCTACGGAAGTTACCGGGACCGCAACCAGCGTGGTGGCGCCCACGACTCTCGACGCGAAATCCAAGATCCACGCGGTGCCGGAGCGTTCCACCGACAAACGCGCTGTGCACAGGCATGCGAACCAGCAGAAGGCGCGCGCCGGCCACCGGCGCAACATCAGACGATCCAACACGAACGGCTGATCACGGCTGCTCAGGCCGCTCGCCCCACTCGCCCCGCCGCCCATCCACTGTTCAGGTCCGGGGAGACGTGTGCCCTGCGGCGCCGCTGATGAGTTTACGGGAAAAATCCCCCCTCGGCCGGCCTTATCCGTAATTCTTCGGCTGCGACATGCTGAACCAGTTGCCGAAGGGATCCTTGAAGATTGCCTCGATCCCGTAGAACTGGTCTTTCGGCTCGGAGACGAACTCGACGTCCTTGGCTTTCAATTCTTCGAAGGTCTTGCGGCAATCGGCGGTCTGGAACGCGCCAGCGCTGATCATGCCCTTCTTCAGCAGCGTGGCCATCGCTTCCAGGTCTTTGGCTTCTTTCTTGGCTGCGTCGCCGCCTTTCATCTCGAAATCGCCGCCGCTGCCGACCTTCATCAGGATGATTTCGAGGTCGGGCTGGCCCTTGGGCGAAACCGTCAGCCAGCGGAAGCCGGTGGGCATGGTGTGGTCCACCTTGACGTCAAACCCCAGCTTATTGACGTAAAAATCCTTGGCGACGTCCTGATCGAGCACGTAGATAATTGCGTGTGACATCTTCTGGATCATGAGTGTTCTCCTTCACCGCAAAGATTAGCGAAACGGGGCGGGCAGTGCTTCTCGATTCTTGCTATTCCGTGCCGGTATAGCGGAGTAGAAAGCATCCGGGCAACATCAGCACGCGCCAGGGAGCGCTGTAACCGAAGATGCGGCGGACCTCGCGCTGAAACTCGGTGGGGCTGCGCCCGAATTGCGCGCGGAACTTGCTGGAAAACGATCCCAGGCTTCCGTAGCCGATCTCGAAGCAGACTTCGGTCACACTGCGCTCGGAGGCGAGCATCTGCCGGGCGCGATCCATGCGCAGGCGGGTCAGAAAAGCGTGCGGAGTTTCGCCAAACGTGGCGCGGAACAAGCGATGGAAATGAAACTCGGAAAGACAAGCCTCGCGCGCCGCCTGCTGCAGGAGCACGCGCGACTGATATTCGGCGGCCAGCATATCGCGCCCGCGACAGAGCCGGCGGAAAGTGTCGTCATGAAGAAGCTGCGGCACCGGAAAATAGTACTACGGTAGCGGCATTCGTCCCCCCGCCGGTCGGCCGAATCGAGGCTGTTGGCGGGGGCGGCTTACTTGCTCAGCTGCAACGTCCTGCCTTCCGCCGCCGACCGCCGCGCCGCGTCCAGAATTTCGGTGACGATGACGTTTGTTTCGAGCGAACTCAGCCCATCGGGTTTCGTGCCCTCGCGGATGACCGCCCACAACTCCGCGATCGAGTCGTCATACGGGGCGGCGATGGGCGGAGCTGCGAATTGCTTCTCCTCGCCTTCTGCCCGCACCCGGATGTCATCCCGCTTCACCGTCATCACCGTGCCGTGTTCGGCGTAAAGCTCGAGGTCTTTGCGGTCAAAGGGCCAGTTCCACGACGCCTGGATAATCGCCTGCGCCTTCGGATACGTCAGCACGATGGTGGCTTCATCGTCCACATGCGGGTAGATGTCGGGCTTGATCTGCTGGGTCACGGCGGTCACGGAGTCGGGCCGGCGGCCGTCCATGAGCCAGGTCACAAGGTCGGCACCGTAGCAGCCAAAGTCGAACAGCGCTCCGCCGCCGTCCAGCTTCGGATCGGTCAGCCAGGCAAGAAACTCCGGCCCCACGCCGATTTCCTTGGGCCCGCGATGCCCGTCGTGCACCACGATCTTGCGCGCTCCGCCGATGGATTGATCGTGCAGCCGGTCGTAGGCCGCGTGATTGCTGCGGTACCAGGTGGTCTCATAGTTCACCAGCACGTGAATCTTTTCCGCGCGCGCGGCCGCCTCGATGGCGTGTGCATCTTCAGTGCTCACGGCCAGCGGCTTCTCCATCATCACGTGCACCCCGTGGCGGGCGCAGATTTCGACCACCCGGCGATGATCGAAGGTGCTGGTGTATGCCAGGACTGCGTCCGGATGCGTCTTCGCGAGCGCGTCTTCCAGGTCGGAGTAGAAAAGCTTCTGCTCCAGGCCGAAGCGCGCAGCATATTGCTCAGAGAGCGGCTGGTTGGGCTCGGCGATGCCGACGATCTCCAGTTCCGGACGATGCTGGGAGTGCTCGAGAAAGCCTGAAGCGTGGCCATGGACCAAGCCCGCAACTACTACGCGTAGCGGGACCGAATTGTTTGTGGCTGCGGTTTGCGCCGAAGCAAAGGGAACGAGCGAGAGACAAACAACGATTGACGTAATGAGAGTGCGCATGGCGAATACCTCGGGAACGACGGTCGAAACGAGCTACCCAGGGCCGCCATTCTATACCGAGTCTCAGAGCCTTCCCTCCTGCGGAGGAATCTCCTGCTCCGCGATTCTTAAAAGGCCAATTCAAGCCGCGGAGGGGTAACCAGCGGCCCTTCACTTCGGTAACCTCGTCAGCCCGAGGGGGCAGCAACTACTCTCGTGCGCGGGGGTTTGTACAGTCATGACGAAAACAACCAACTCGCTGTTAGTCCTGGCGGTGGGGGGACTGCTGTTTGCCGGTTCCGCCGCTGCTCAAACCGCAACCAGCAATACTTCGGGCGCCGGACCGGGCGCGGTCGATCCTGGCCATCCGCGGGTGAACCAGGTGAACCGCCGCGAAGGCCGCCAGCAGCAGCGCATTGGCAATGGCGTCGCCAACGGCACCCTGACCTCGAAGCAGGCAACCCACCTTGAAAAGCGCGAAACCGCGGTGCAGAACCGTGAGAAAGCGGATATGGCGGCGCACAACGGCCACCTGACCAAGGCGGAGCAGGCCGGCATCAACCGGCAGCAGAATCGCATCAGCCGGAGCATCAAGCGCGATAAGGCTGCTACCACGGCCGCGAAGCAGTAAGCAGGATTCAGCACCGATACGAAGAGACAGCCGCAGGCTACTGCGGCTTTTTCTTTGTTGTAGTCGTCGGTCGTGGGTCGTGGGTCGTTGGCTAAGGCCCCACGAACGGAGGTCCGTGGAGCGTCGACAGAGCTTCCTTGCTGGACTCTAGTGGCTGGCCCTGAGCGACAACTTTGCCAGGGCGGTCTCTAGCTCCTGCGGTTTGAATCCGAAGGGGCCGGGCTTGCTCTTGTAGGCAACGCGGCCGTTGGTGTCGATGAGGTAGATTCGGTCGGGCCAGCCAGTGTACGCGCGCTCGGCGGAGTTGCCGAACTCGTCGAGCACGGCGGGGAACTTGATGCCGAGCTTGCGCACGCAGGAACCGGCGACGAGGCCGCGTTCGTCCTCATTGCGGGGGCTGGCGAGGACGACTTTGTCTTTGATGTTGCTCTGCATTTGCCAGACGTCGCTGGGATGAGCTTCGAGGATATACACCGCGAGGAACGCCACGCGGTTCCCGTACTGATCGTAGAGTTTGTTGAGGGCAGGAACCTCCCGCCGGAAAGGCGGTCAAGTGTAACTGCCGAAAACCAGGACAACCGGTTGGTGCGCAGTGAGCGATGACAACTGCACGCGCCCGGTCTTATCCAACTTCAGCAGGGAGAAATCAGGAGCAGCGTCGCCGGGGTGGAGTTCGCCGGCGCGGACATGGGTCCAGAACGTCTCGAAGGGAAACGCAAGGAAGACGACCGGACCCGGCATGTGCGACATGACGCGGGCAAAGGTCTCGGGCGGCTGACACATCGCCCACACGACGTATCCCGCGAAGGCGACGTAGAGCACCAGCACCACGGCGAAAATCCCGAGCAGAAGAGTTTTTCGCGAGACGCTGATCCCCATGGGTCGGAGATAGTACAGGGCTGGACTGCGGATGGCTCTAGTATTTTTGGATTAGGAGGGCGGCATTCAGCACTTGGCCTTTAGGACACATACATCCAGTGCCCGGCCTCCGACTGACTATCGTGCCGGAAGGTTCGGGCTGCTCGATCCTCTGCGAAGCAAAGCGCGAGGGCCACGTCACTGGAAATAACGTGGCCCTGGTTTGCGGTTTCGTCCGACTTGAGACTCCAGGACGGTCTAAGCTGCGGCCTGTTGGCGGAAGGCCGGGGCGAGCACCTCCGCGACGAACGCTTCGTATGAAGTTGGATTGGTGTTGCGAGCGGAGCGTGGCTCCAGGGGTTTCATGTGGCCCGAGTTCAGCGCACCCGCCATTTGCGCGATAAGGCTGGCCAGGTTCTGCGACATGCCCATTTTCATTACCGTGCCGATGAACTGTTCGTCGGGAAGTTGTTTGTAGGACAGGTCGGGTTTGCCGATGGCCTTGCCGATGATGGCGGTGGCCTCGACCATGGTGAGGTCACGCTGGCCCAGCAGCTCGCGCGTCTGCTTGCCTTTGAAGTCGAGCTGGATGAGAGCTTCGGCGACGACGGAACCAATGTCGCGGGTGGCGATCATGGCGACCTTCAAGTCCGGCCGCAAAGGGCCGCCGGTGACGCCGAAAGCGCGGATGGCGCCGACCTGGGCCAGGGTGTTTTCCATGAAGTAGCCGGCGCGCAGGTGCAACACGTTGGCGCTGTCGATCCGGTTGAGTTTCTGCTCGAGGTTGTGCAGGCCGACTACGGGGCCGGTGCCGGCCGCCTTGTCGGCTCCAATGCTACTGAGTGAAACCACGAACTTAACTCTCGATCGGGCGACGGCAGTGGCCACCGCATCGCTCACCTGGTCTTGGTAGCTGCGATAGTCGTTGCTGGTGAGGTCGGGGGGGACGAGGACATACACGCCCTGCGCACCTTGAAAGGCCTGGTTCAGTTTTTCAGCGTCGGTGAGGTCGCCCACGAAGGCTTCCGCTCCGGCGGAGGTCAGGTGACGCAGGCGATCGGCGCTTCTGCCAACCACGCGCACAACATGACCACGGGAGAGAAGAGACTGGGCTGCGATGGTCCCGGTATGCCCGGTTGCTCCGGTGATGACGTACATAATGAACCTCCTGGGGACATTGGATGCCAGGAAACTGGGAGGCGGCGCAAAAGAGGAACTGGTGAGTTTTCTTGGCTGGGCCGACTGACCCGGCGAGCCAGAGGGGTTGGCGAAGGGAAGCTCTTCGCGCCCAAACCACAGATCCTGCCAATGCCATCAGGCAGCCGCCTAGCGGCGCCGCCACGCTAGCCAACGCAAAACGGTTGTACACATGCGTGCTGCTCGACGTCTCAACTATTGTGCCCAGTTGCGTATAAAGGGCGATGCCCGCACTCGCCACCAAGAGTCCTGTGAGCGATATCCAATTGGCTCTGGTAAACGGCAACATGAGGGGATCTCCGCGCCCAAGAACAGGAAGGGCCACGCTCGAGTGCCAAGCGTGGCCCGGGAAGCAACTGCTGTTGGGTAGCAGTTACTCCTTGCTCCCCTCCACCACAGGATGATCCTGCGTACCCTTGGCGACTTCGGGAACGACCGCGGGTGTCAGCTTCACGGTAGCCAGAATCTGTTCCAGCTTGCGGAACACCTGGTTGCGATTGACCGGCTGCAGGCCGTCGACCGTGGCATCGGCCGTGGCCAGGCCCAACGTGAACTCGTAGCAGCTGCCGTTTTCGAAGCGGTGGTAGTACTTCGTACGAGGCTCTTTCTTGTCCCCGCCGCCGAGGCTTTCGACCATGTTAAAGTCCGCGCCACCGACCTTCACTTTCGCGGGAGTGGCAGGTGCGTTCTCTGGTTGGTTGTTCGGCGTGGAGGCGAATTGTTCACACTGCGCCGCGTTGAGCTGCGAGTTCACGCTCACGCTGAAGAAGGCAGCGGTGAAGTCGGTGCCCGGATAGGAGCTGAGCGGAAGCTCGATTGCGGCCACTGTCATTCCACCCGGCTGGACGAAGTCCGTCTGCACGCCCATCCCGGCCAAGTCGAAGCTGGGCTCGTCGCCCGTCTTCAGGATGTAGCTCTTCGGATAGCGCAACGAGATTCCGTGGAGCGGGTCGGAATAGGTCGCGCTAGGAGCCTTGCGCTGCACGCGCTTGTGCGTTGGTTTGGGACTCTCGGCCGGTACCGCGGAGGCCGGTGTAGAACTCGGCAGACTCGCGGAAGCTGGCGCTGGATTCTGATTCGCTGAATTTGCGGCCGATGCTCTCGCGGGCCCTTTCGAACAGCCATTGGTGATGAGCAGGAAGACACCGGAAATGGCGGTGACGGCCAGCAAGCCGGCGCCGAACAGAGTCTTCTGCCTCGAAAGCGAATTCTTGCTTACAGATTTTGAAGAGTTCTCTTGCGGTGTTTTGTTGCTCAAGTGAAGTTGCGTAAAGTCTGCCATATTGGCCTCCCGTTCTGGTTTCCCCAGTCGGAGAGACAAATGGCACGGAGCTGGCCATCGACGAGGGCATTGATTCAGTGAGGCTTACATGAGCGGATGCTGCGGAGGACCGTGGCCGAGAGCACACGGCGTGGTGTCTGGGACACGGAATGGGGACGGGGGCCGGTGGCGCGCGGTTTGCATTCACGCGCGAAAATCGGCATAGGGGGACGGGTCACCCCGCCTCCCCTGGCACACCCTCACCACCGTACATGCGGGTCCGCATACGGCGGTTCGGCGGGGCCGCCCTGAGGCGTGCCCTCATCCACCGGACTCACCAATCCATCCTCCATCACACCGACCACCAGGAATGCTCGAATCAACTTGAGCATTCGCTTGTCGGCCACGCGCTCGGCCACCGCCGCTAACAGACGGTCGTGGTTTACTCGATCGAAGAATTTTCCAAGTCGAGGTCCACCACCCAGCGGTATCCTTCGGCGATGTAGTGCTGCGCCTCGTGTACCGCTTGCCGCGCACTGCGCCCCGGTCGGAAACCGTGGCTGTGTTCGGAGAGCGTCGGGTCAGCACACAAGGAATGCCTAACTTGCGCACTCCATGACCGTCCGTCTTCGGGATTTCCGCCCGCCTTACCGGCTGCGGTTGATAGGTTCCGTTTCGTAGCTGTTCCCCGATCTCTAGCCCATGCTGCTGCAAGTAGTCCGGAAGTTCGTCGACGGTCATCCCGTCTACTCCCCGACTCCCTTTATTGGCCTTGACTCGATGCAATGCCTGCTTGCAGTTTTCCAGCTCGCAGACTTCTTCCATGAGTCGTTCAGTTCCGGCCAGGCTTTCAGACTTGCGCTTCGCCACCAGCGTTTCGGTCTTTTTCACGGTGGCCATCGGAGCATCACTCCTACGGTCCGCCGGAAAGGCCAGCACCTCTTGTTCGGGCCGGTTTTTCTGCCGCCGTCCGCTCATGAGTCGCGCCCCTTACTTGCCCTTCCCTTTATTCCCCTTGCGGGGTACCGTTCGGGCCTTCGATCACCGTTCCCGGCTCGGCCTATCGGTCGCTCCGCCTTTCGGCATTGGAGTGCCTCAATATCCTTGCCGACTGCATGACCTGCTTTGCCCTTGGCTGAGTTCTGCGGCACGGTCAGGATGAATCGCTTCATCCTCAGTCACGATTCCGTGACATGCCGCAGATCTCCCGAGGTAAGTTCAACCGCCTTCGACGCACAACCGCCGGATTTACCACCAGTGAACTTGATGGATATGGGCTTCGCAACTGCTTGCTCGCTCGCCCGCCACCGTAGGCCTCCTATCCGGTTCTTGTTCATCGGCTGCGTCTTTGCTCCACGCTTCTTTCAGGCCCCGCCTCGCGGCGAGTGTTATTACGCTCTTGCGCTTCGCTAACCCTTCGTCTCCATCAGACTGGGTAGAGGACTTGCACCTCCTAGCTGTTGCACATGCTCGGCACAGAAACAAGAGACCTCGCTGGCTGCGCGAGGTCTCAGGCCGGGGGCTGTCGCAATTTGACTCTAGTGAAGCAGATCTAACGTATTGTCCCCGTCATCCACGAAGTAGATGCCTTTGTTGTGGGGGCGAAGCACGAGGCCAAACAGGGTACCGGCTCCCGCGCCGCTGGTGTCGATCGCTTTCGGCGCAAACTGGGTTCCGCCGGGTGTGATCTCGACCAGATTTCCGTCTCCGGCGTTGACCGTCAGGATGTCCTCGTTTGGCGCGATCGCCACACCAAGTGGTCCGTTCAGTCCGCCATTCTGGGAAACCGTGGTGCCCGTCCCACCGCTATGGACTCGCACCAGTGCGTTGGGGATTGCCGTGATGCGATTCCCAAGGGTGTCGGCGACATACAAAGTCCCATGCTTGCTCAAGCCCAGGCCAGTGGGTCCTATCACGAGCGCCGCTGGATCCGTCCGCTCCGGAAAACCGGAACCCACCACGGTTCGCGCCATCTCTCGTGGCTTCGAGTCTTCGTCGATGAAGAGCACGATGCGCACCACCGTGCCCCGGTTCACGACAGCCCCGTTCGCCGCGACGGTGCCGTTCAACACGTTCGACACGAACAGCTCGGCGAAGTTTCCCCCGTCGTAGGCCGTCATGTCCCATGGCCCGTTGATCGCAGCCCCGTGCCGCGAACCCGCCAGCGTTTCGACGACCCTGCCATCGCTGTTCAGAACCAGCAGGCAACCGGCGCTCGACGTGGATGCGGTGCCGTCAGTGGTGGGCAAACTTCCGACCACGACCCACCCCGAGCGGAGCACGACCAGCGCCGTCGTCAGTCCCACGCCTCCGGGGCAGGGCCCCGGGAGCATGCTCGCGTCGATCTGCGCGAAAACATTGACGGCCCCGTCCGGAGCAATATCCATGATGGTCGTCCCCGTGCCTTGAAGGTTCGCACTGTTGTTGAAGTTGCTGATCAGAATGTGACCCTTGACCAGAGAGCCGGTTGATCGTGGTACGACTGCGATGCCGTAGGGATTTACGTCACCATTCGCGGGAACGGTGCTCGCGATTGGGCTGACTGTGTTGAGCGCTCCGGTGAAGGACCCGTCGCCTGCATAGGCGGCGACCGACCCAAGCGCCAGCAGGGCACCGAAAAGGCTTGCTCGCATCAGAAAACTTGAGGGTCTCATTGGAATTGTTCTCCTTAAAATCCGGACTCAGACTTCGACCAACGGGGATTCCGGCCTCGTCCCGCGAAAGCGCGCTGCTCGTTTGAGCATGCGTCTGTTCCAGGGAAGGCTGCCGAGAGAGTTCTCTTGGCCGGACCTACTTTCGGCCTGCCCATGCGACTATGTTCTGTCGTCGCAGGACCGCAGAAAGGCTAAGCTGGACGGCTATCTGTGTGTGTCACAGAATTGTCCTTTTTTTGTCATGAATGGCGCTGTGTTCGCCACTGCGGATGCCAGAACCCAGGCTGCAAGCGCGTCCTAAGGCGTATAGATTTCGGCGTCGCTACCGCCGACGGCGAGCACTTGGCCGTTCAAGAGCCGCGTTGCCGAGTGGGCGACAGGCTGCAGAAGACTTCCGGTAACAGACCAGGAGTTGGTGGCCGCGTCGTACAGTCGGCTGTTGGCGGTGGGGAATGCTCTGCCGCTATACGTAATTACGTCTCCCGCAAGCAGTCCTTTTCCATTGCCAAGCAGAGTGAGCGGACCGTGGCTGATTGAGTTGCCGCATTGACCGGTCCGTGTCCAGGTGCCAGCCGACGGGTTGAAGAACTGGGCGGCATAACAGGAAAATTTGTTTCCGTAAATCAGCACGTCGCCGTTGGTAAGCAGCGTGGCACTGATGCCAGTGCTGGCGCCATAGTAAAGAGGCGCTGTTGATATCCATTGTCCCGTGGAGGGGGCGTGGAGCTCGGCGGTGTCGCCGCCCGCGACCAGCATTTTGCCGTTTGGAAGAAGCGTGGCCGGTGAGTTCTGGCCGGTGAACATGCTGCCGGTGGCTTTCCAGGAACCGGTGGTGGGGCTGTACAACTCGGCGGTAGCGTTCGATGTCCCTTCAGCGTTGGTCCCACCTGCAACCAGTACCTGCCCATTTTGCAGCAGCGCTGCGCCGTGAAGGGCACGAGGCACCGTTCGGGAGCAATGTCGCCGTGTGTTCAAAACGTGGAGTAGACGTGCTGGCCGTGAGGGACCATCTGCCGGAAGCTGGGTTGTACAGTTCGGCGGTGGCGAGAGGGGTTGTTCCGGATTTTCCGCCGACCACCAAGACCAGCCCGCTGACAAGCAGGGTGGCGGTGGGGGCGGAGCGAGGAGTGTTGAGACTGCCAGTGGTTGTCCAGGTGCCCGACTGGCCGAGCGCCGATAGGCCGGTGCCGCCTAGCAGAGCGATGGTAAACCCGTCCGCCGGAGCCTTGGGTCATGGAATTGTCAAAAAGCTTGTCAACTCTCGACGAACAGGCGAAAAAATCTACCGCAATTCGCGCGGGTGGGATGAGATGACGTGAACGTCTCTGTTGTTCATTGGTCCCCGTGCTGGCCGCACCCCTCGCTGACACTCGTAAGCACGTTGTTTTTCGCCTTCAATGTGCAATTGTAGGTGCCTCCCCTCGAGTCGACTGCGCTGTAGCTTTGCGAACTCTTCTGCCCGGTATTGCCGGTGATCTGGAACGATGAGTTGATTTCCAGTGTGTCCACCGATTTCACGCGGTTGCGTACGCTGCTCGCGAACCATGGGGATGCAACGTCGTGATCGAACTCCTGCGCGGCCAACCCGGCCTGGCTGATCGAGCCGTCGGCATTGAAGGTCAGGGTGTAATCGAGCGTCAGCGGATAATGGAACGACTCGTGGGTAACGCGCGAGGCTTCCGCGTCGCGGGTCGTGACTGTGGACTCCACCTGGGTGTTTTGGGTCACGTCCTGGGTGTAGGTTGTGGCATTGATGGTGAAGCTCTGCGAATTGTTGAAATTCACTTTCTGGCGCACCTCGGTGTCGACCTTGCCGTGCGACGTGTTCACGTAACCCGCCACCTTGAAGTTGCGAAGCGAGTTCAGGGTTACAGTGCCGCTTACGTTACCGGAGGCATCGGTCGTGACATTTTCGTTGACCGACGGAGTGGGGCCGCTGCCGATCGTGTTTTTCGTGACTGCGCCTGTGACTTGCGACGACCCGTGGTCCAGATACAACAGCAGAGTCGCCGTCGCGGAAAAGTAACTGTTGGCGTTAAAGACGCTCATGGCGACGGTATGCGACTGACCGTTGCTCAGGACACCGGCAAAGGGCGTCAGATCGACGCGGTAAGGTACAAAATTTAGTGTCTGAACCCCCGGGATGGGTTCCCAAAAGAAAGGATCGACGCCTCCGGTATAAATCCAAGGATAGACCGGCGCGACCCCGGCGGGCTGGCCATCAATGCTGATTTCGGCCTCGCGGAAAGCGGTGTTCCCGCAACTTTGCAGTTCGCCGGTGACGTCGTTGGGCACGCAGGTGTACCAGAACTCGTCGCCGATCTGACTCTGCGCAATCATATCTAGGTACGCCTTCTCGACGTTGGTGGGAAGCGTAAAGCTCGACGCCAACTGGTCAGCAGAAGTGAACAGGAACGCCGGCTCGTTGAAACCACCCGAACCGTTCGACTGCCGCAGAGGATATACCGCGTCGGGCACCCGAGGCGCGCCATCATGCTCGCTCGCGGGATAGAACTCGAGCGCGGCGCTGCCGGAAATGATGCCGGTGTAGGTGCTGTTCACCACATTGCCGAGAATGACGTCGCCCGTTTGGGGACTGGTGAACAGGGCGCTGTAGTCGGTGACATCGCGCTCGATATGCCAGCTGGGCGCCAGGTTGTGCCGCGGCTCAGACGTGGTTCCAAAGTAAAGATTGACGAATCCCATGTCCACGATGGCGGTGCGGTCGAATTGACGGCCGGCGGTGACGCTGAAGTCTGCGGTGAAAACCACTTTCTTCCAGGGGCCGGGACAATCGGCGGGCGGACTGTATTGGTAAGTGGGAACGCTGAAATCAATAAACTGCAAACCAGTGAAGAGCGGGACCACGCAGGGCGTGGTGTGGGGCCTCGGGACCGGCGGGTCAGCGGTGACCGTGTTCGAGGATCCAATCTGAAAACTCTGTGCAGCACAAACGCCGGCGAGAACGCACGCGACTGCAACGAGGGTAAATGTCGCTTTCAGGGAAGAGGCAAAAGGGAACATGGCGGGTCTCCTTGCACAAGACATCCGGGGAGCGCGGAAGTCGCTGAGAGTTGGTGGTATTGATCGTCAAATACGAGAGGATTGCCCACGTTTCGCGCAGCAGTCTAGTGAGACTAGGGTGTGGTTGTCAAGCGTCAAATGACTGAGATCGGCAAATTTAGTCGGTTTTGTGATCGAGAATATCGATAGCGGGCATCAGGGCGGATCGTACAGTCGTCCGCCTAAACCCGACGGACTTCGATGCCGTGTCCGGCAAAGGGAGCGATGGTCTTATCGCCCGCGCGCGTGTCGGTCACGAGCATATGGATGTCGGAAATCGGGCAGATCCGGGCCGGGGTCACCAGGCCAAGCTTGCTGGAGTCGGCCACCACAATGGTTTTCTTGGCTTGCCGAATCATGGCGCGAAAGGTGAGGGCCTCCTCCGGCTCAATCACCGTAATCCCGCGCGCGACGTCGATTCCACAAACGCTCACGAATACCTTGTCCATGTAGATCTCATTGAGGAAATTGATTGATGCCTGGCCGATGAGGGAGAACGATCCTGCCCACTGCACGAATCCACCGGTCACAAAGGTCTGCAGGCCAGCGCAATTGCACAACTCCATGGCAATGTTGACGGCGTTGGTGATGACGCGGAGGTTGTGGCGATTGCGCACCACGCGCGCTACCTGGGTGGTCGTGGTTCCGGCGGTGAAGCCAACGGTTTCGTGTTCCTGGATCAGATCGGCAGCCGCAATCCCGATGCGGCGCTTTTCTGCGGCGCGGTGTTGCACTCGGGTCTGGTACAGCGAGTCATAACGGAAGGGCTCGTAGAGCAGGGGCTCCACCAGGGTGGCCCCGCCATGAGTGCGGCGCACCAGTCCCTTCTTTTCTAGTTTCGCGAGGTCCCGCCGGATGCTGGCGGCCGACGCTCCCAGATGCTGGATCAGCTCGTCGAGCGAAATGCTGCCTTTCTTGCGCAGCTCGCCCAGAATGTCGTCATGGCGGTGATCAGATTTCATGGCCAGTTGCGTGGCGTCGTTGCGCCAGGCGCCGCAGCCGGTCAGCGGCAAAAGCCTTTTGCTCCCCAGCAGCGGAAAGCAGGGAGTGTACAACAGACGCGGGGCGCGGCGAACGCAGCCTCAGCATACCTGATTTTGTGACTGTTTTGATTGAAATCAATCATAATATTGGGCGATATGTGAAATAACAGTCATTTTACGCTTGACAATCACTGGAAGGGTGGACTAAACCTGCTGCCGAAATTGGTGTCCGTGGTTTTCGCCGTTAGGCGACAAGGAGCCGCGGATGGGGAGGATGCGATGGCAAGGAATCCATTCCGCTATTTCGCTGGGGGCTGGCTCGTGGGCTTAGCCTATGTGTCGTCGGTGCTGGGGCAAACCGTCACTGGTTCGATTACTGGAGTTGTGTCGGACCCGAGCGGCGCGGTTGTCGTCGGCGCGAATGTCACTGCGCTAAACACTGCTACCTCCCTGAAAACTGCGGTGGGGACGAACGCGTCGGGGGTGTACACGATTCGATTCCTTCCCGTAGGCACTTATGCCTTAACGATCGAGGCAGGCGGGTTTACTACCCAGAAGGTTTCCCCCTTTGCCCTTGAGATCAATCAAACGGCGAAGATTGATGTGACTCTGACAATCGGCGCGACGACAACGGTGGTGGTGCAGGAGGAGATTCATCCCATCCTCGACACAACCGATTCCTCGCTGGGAAACACCCTGTCCGCTTCCGAGATCGCAAACATTCCGCTGAACGGACGCAACTTCTCATCCCTGACCCTATACCAGCCCGGCGCCATTGATACCGACCCGACCGGGTTGACCGGAAACAACGC
>DATMPS010000060.1:0-12357 GCA_035567435.1 Terriglobales bacterium
CGCGCGCGACCCGCGGCCAGTGCTCTATTCGGAAAGGCAACTAGAAAACGCGGAGACTCACGACCCGCTCTGGAACGCCGCCCAAATGCAGATGGTCAGCACCGGCTGGATGCACAACTACCTGCGCATGTACTGGGCGAAGAAAATCTTAGAGTGGACACCATCTCCCGCCCAGGCCCACCAGATCGCTGTCCGCCTGAACGACAAGTACGAACTCGATGGCCGCGATCCCAACGGCTACGGAGGCATCGCGTGGTCAATCGTCGGCAAATTCGATCGCCCATGGTTCGAGCGACCGATCTTTGGCCAGATCCGCTACATGTCAGGCGCAAGTACAGGCAAGAAATTCGACAGCAAGAAATATATTGAGCAGAATCTGCAGCCCAGGATGTTTGGGGGATGACTCGGCGAAGAAGACTCAAAACACCCGATTAGAATCCACCAGAATCGTCACCGGCCCGTCATTCACCAGCTCCACATCCATCATTTCCTGAAAACGCCCGGTCTCGCACTGCAGCCCCGCTGCTCGGACGCGCCCAACAAAATACCCGTACAACTCTCGCGCCTTTTCCGGCCGGGCCGCGTCGTCAAACGACGGTCGCCGCCCCTTCCGCACATCGCCATACAGTGTGAATTGGGACACCACCAGCACACCGCCGCTTACCTCGGCCACTGACCGGTTCATCTTCCCGTGCTCGTCTTCAAAAATCCGCAGGCCTACGATCTTCTCGGCCAGATAATCCGCGTCGGTCTCCTGATCATTTCCGCCGACCCCAAGCAACACGAGCAGTCCGTGCCCGATTTCGCCCGTAATATTTCCATCCACCGTCACCATCGCCCGGCTCACGCGCTGCACCACGGCTCGCATGGACGCCAGTTTCGGCGTTTTGGAACTCTTTGGCAACTCAGGCATCGATACAGTGTGAGGCTCCGCCTGCGTTGACCCCTCTGCGCGGCTCCAATTAGGATGCTAAGGGTCAAAGCGTCCAAAAGATTGCTGTGTGCACGCTCGTCTCTGGGCGAACTTGCGGCTGTCTTTACACCTGTTCGCCGCGACCTTTACACTTACGGGTCCGTTCATTCGGTTTTGTTTCCGGACATTCCGGTTTTGTACGCAGCAGACTTTCAGCATAGGCGGCGCATGGGCGCTCGCCGCGAGGAGAACTAATGGCAGCCGTTGAGGAAAAAGTGAAACAGATTATCGTCGAGCAGCTTGGTGTGGATGAAGGCGAAGTCACGCCGAACGCGTCGTTTGTGGACGACCTTGGCGCGGACTCCCTCGATACCGTCGAACTCGTCATGGCCTTCGAAGAAGCTTTCGACATCGAGATCCCCGATGAGGATGCGGAGAAGATTCGCACCGTCCAGGACGCCGTCGACTACATCGGCAAGCACTCGAAAGGCGGGAAATAGTTTTGGTTCGACGGGTCGTTGTTACTGGCATCGGCTTGGTCTGTGCCGTGGGCAATTCCACCGAAGAAGTCTGGAAGAACCTGCTGGCGGGCAAGAGCGGCGTCGCGCGCATCACGCACTTCGACGCCTCCGCCCACTCCTGCCAGATCGCCGCCGAGGTTAAGAACTTCGACCCGCTGAACTTCGTTGAGAAAAAAGAACTGAAGAAGATGGGCCGTTTCATCTACTTCGCCCTCGCCGCTTCCGACGAGGCGATGAAGGCTAGCGGCCTCGAAGTCACTCCTGAAATTGCCGAGCGCGTCGGCGTGCACATCGGCTCGGGCATCGGCGGATTCGACGTCATCGAGCGCGAACATCGCGCCCTGCTCGAGGGCGGCCCCCGCAAGATCTCTCCCTTTTTTATTCCCGCAGCCATCGTGAACCTGGCCGCCGGACACGTCTCCATGCGCTTCGGAGCCAAGGGACCCAACGAGGCCACGGCCACGGCCTGCACCACCAGTGCGCATTCGATTGGCGACTCGCTCCGCATCATTCAGCACGGCGACGCCGACGTCATGATCGCCGGCGGGGCCGAAGCTGCCATCACCCCAATGGGCGTCGGTGGTTTCGCGGCCATGCGCGCTCTCTCCACCCGGAATGACGAACCGGAGAAGGCCAGCCGTCCCTGGGACGCTGCCCGCGATGGCTTCGTGATGGGTGAGGGTGCTGGGATCCTGATCCTGGAAGAGCTCGAGTTTGCCCAGCGCCGCAACGCGCCGATTCTCGCTGAACTGGTGGGCTACGGCATGAGTGGCGATGCCTACCACATCACCCAACCCGCTCCCGAACACGAAGGGGGCTTCCGCGTGATGAAGAACGCGCTGCACGACGCCAAGCTGCAGCCCACCGACATCGGCTACGTCAATGCCCACGGCACTTCAACGCCCATTGGCGACGTGCTTGAGGCCCACGCCATCCGCAACTTTTTCAGCCACCGCAAGGTGCCGGTGAGTTCCACCAAGTCGATGACCGGACACCTGCTGGGCGGCGCCGGCGGCCTGGAAGCTGGCGTTTCGGTGCTGGCGCTGCGGGATCAGATGCTGCCACCGACCGTTAACCTGGAAAATCAGGACCCTGACACGAAAGAGATGGACTTCGTGCCCAACCAGGCGCGTAAAGCGAGCCTCGACTACGCCCTCTCGAACTCCTTCGGCTTCGGCGGCACCAATGGGGCCATCGTGTTCAAACGCTGGTCCTAACGGAAGGCCTCAAACCGCAAAAGCGCAACGATCTCACCCAGGGCGCAAAGAAGACGACGCTGTCTCTTTGAAATTTGCAAGAGCCCTAAGTAACCCGTCAGTCCACCCCGCGTAATGGCACTTTTGTACCCGGAAATGGCCGCAAGGAACCTTTGCCAAAGCCCTTCTCGCAGACCAGAATAGGCTTTCGAGCGAGGTTTCGGCCGCATAGCTATGGACAACGCCCTCGGAACCGCCTTGGCCCCCATCCCCCAGACCAAGAAGGCTGCGGCTCGGATTGCCTTAGTCGACCTCAAGGACGCGACCAAGACCGTCCTGGTCGAATGCTTCAAACAGTTCGGCATCCAAACCGTCCTGATGCCGGGGAACGCCGCGGAGCGCCTGCAAAAGGAAAAATTCGAGGCTTGCGTCGTCAGACTGGGCCCGGGCGCGCAGGCCGTGATGGAAGCGATTCGGACCTCATCGTCCAACAGCCGCATGGTGATTTACGGCCTCGGCGGTAGCGCGCAGGAAGCCATGCGCTACTCCAAGCACGGCATCAATGCGATTTTTCAGGAGCCCGTCGAGCGCTCGGCGGCCCTGAAGCTGGTTCGCGCCACCCAAATGCTCGTGCTTCACGAGTTCCGCCGCTACGTACGCATTCCGGTGATGACCGAAGTTGCGGTGCATGTCGGAGAGACCAGGAAAATCACCGCCACCAGCCTTGAAGTGAGCTCGGGCGGCATGTCGATCAAGACGGCGGAAGACATAGGCTCGGGCCAGAGCGTGGAAGTATCGTTCGCGCTGCTCACCCTGCCCCGCATCTGGGTTCGCGGCAATGTGAGCTGGAAGAAGCCCAAGCATTCTTTCGGCGTCCGCTTCGACGCCACCGACGACCGCCGCCGCAAGCTGAAAGAGTGGATCGACGCATATCTGGAGGGGTAGGTAGTCTTCAGTCTTCAGTCTTCAGTCTTCATTCTTCAGTCTTCGGTCTTCAGTCTTCGGTCTTCAGTCTTTCAGTCTTCAGCTTTCAGTTTTCAGCCTGCCTTGCTGATCGTTTGCTGCTTTGAGCTGGACAGTCCATTGAGAGTCAAGAACGGCCTTCCCTTTACAATGTCGACGTGAGTGCCAGCCCTACCCAAGCCACTGCTGACCCGCTCGCCGACCGCCCTGCCTTTAGCCGCTGGCAGGATCTGCTCCTCACTTTGATCTCCTGGGCGACGACCATCGCAGTCCGCCTCATCGGTCCGACCATGCGTTTCTCCGTTTCCTGCGAAGAGAACTCCCCCGCCAGCCTAGAGCAGCGTCCGTTCGTCTATTCCTTCTGGCACCAGTGCACTTTCGCCGCGACTTATCTGTGGCGCGATCTCGACATCCGCGTGATGAGCTCGACCAGCTTCGACGGCGAGTTCACCGCCCGCATGATTCGCCGCTTCGGTTTCCTTCCCGTGCGCGGTTCGAGCAGCCGGGGCGCCGTGCGCGGCCTGCTGGGCATGCGCAAACATATCGAGGCGGGATGGACCGTCGCTTTCACCATCGACGGCCCGCGCGGCCCCCGCTTCGTCACCAAGCCCGGCCCGGTGCTGCTGGCGCGCGCCTCGAAAGTTCCCCTGGCCGTCTTTCACATCGCGATCGACCGCGCATGGGTCCTGAACACCTGGGACCGCCTGCTCGTCCCCAAACCTTTTTCCCGTGCCCTGATGCGGGTGGGCGCGCTGATCCCCGTACCCGAAGATATCGGCTCTGAAGACCTGGAGCACTACAACGCCGTATTGCAATCGTCGCTGGACCGCGTCAAGGCGTTCGCTGAAGCCAATGTTGATAAGGTGGGTACGGCTGAATTCCCGTTTTTTCGCAGGCACGGCCTCGGCGGGACATTCCCGACTGCTTGATGGTGGGCTCGGGAGGATCAATGCGTACCAGCGCCCCTCAGAATCGACGACTCCCGGCTTTTCGGTGGGGCGATTTCTAAATCGTGGTGGCTCTCGCTTTTCCTTCCCGCTGGCTGAATCGGATTGCTTTGGACGTCAGTAGGTTGCCCGACCGCCGCTAAGGTCGAAGACCGCGCCGGTCGTAAAGGAGTTCTCTTCTGAGACCAGCCATGCCACCATCCCACTCACCTCTTCCAACTCCAGGAAGCGGCCACGGGGAATCCTCGATAGCATGAAGTCAATGTGTTCTTTTGTCAGCTGATCGAAAATGCGGGTTCGTGCGGCAGCCGGAGTTATGCAATTAACCGAAATGTTCTGGTTGGCGGTCTCCTTGCCCAGCGACTTGGTGAGCGCGATGACTCCGGCCTTCGAGGCACTGTAAGCGGAAGCGTTGGCATTGCCTTCTTTGCCGGCGATTGAGGCGACATTCACAACGCGCCCGTAACCTTGCTTCAGCATGTGCGGCACGATGGCGTGGCAGCACAGGAATACGCCTACAAGATTGGTGTCGATTACGTGCTTCCAGCTGTCGATCGGGTATTCCCAGGTTGTGTGGTTCGGCCCGGCGATCCCTGCGTTTGCGACCAGGATATCGATCTTGCCGTGTCGCTCGACGGTCACGGCCGTGGCGGCCGCGACACTCGAGGCGTCCGAGACGTCAACGGTCTCGGCCGAGGCCGACCCGTGTTCCCCAAGTTGCTTCCGCGTAGCCGAGAGCAATTCCTCATCGCGGTCCCACAGAGATACTGAAGCACCGGAAGTTAATAGCCGCCTTGCGATGGAAAGTCCAATTCCTTGAGCTCCTCCCGTGACGACTGCGTGGCGGTGGTTAAGATCAATCTGATTCATATGTTCTCCGCAACTACGTCCTCTGAGCACGATGTTGGCGAATTATTCGCTGCGCAAGCGGGGGTCGGTGCCAGTTCGAAAAAGCACTCGGATGCCTCGGAGTGCGTCCTTGACAAACCATTGACGACGTCGCTAGGGTTGCGAATCGAACACCCATTCCTCATAGGGAAACTACCTCCATGTTCGAATAGCACTTTCGCGGCCCGGAGAGCAAATGGACAGGCGGGGGATTCTGAAACTCGCGCTGGGGTTCGCTGTCGGCGGCGTTGAGGCGACGCTGCAGGCACGCAGCACAGCTCCGATCATCGATACTCACATCCACCTCTTCGACCCCATGCGAACGGGCGGAGTCCCTTGGCCACCGAAAGATGACGCAGTCCTCTACAAGCCGGCCCTTCCCAGCCGTTATGAGCACATCACACGGCCGCTTGGAGTTGTTGGAGCGATCGTAGTCGAAGCGAGTCCGCTCGAAAGCGATAACGATTGGGTGTTGCAACAGGCCGCCGACCATACGATTGTCGTCGGGTTGGTGGGGGATCTGATTCCCGGAACTTCGTCGTATGGCAGGGAGCTCGATAGACTGCACGCTAACCCTCTGTTGGTTGGAATCCGCTACGGCAACTTGTGGGATCGTGACCTGGCCGCCGACTGGAAGAAGCCAGGGTTTGTTTCCGATCTTCGTAAACTGGCTTCAGCCGGCCTAGTATTGGATAGTGCAAACCCGGATCCAAAACTAATAAGGGCGATCCTGGATGTTTCGCAGCAGGTTCCGGAACTGCGCGTAGTCATCGACCACCTTCCTGCCGTCACAGTTCCAACGGAGAGTGGTGCCCGCAAGCAGTATTGGGCCAATCTGCAGTCTCTCAGCCAGAATGCACGCGTCTTCGTCAAGCTCTCGCAGGTACCGGCTCGCGTCGCTAGTAGCGTGCCGAAGGACGTCTCGTTCTACAAAGACAAGCTGGATGGCATTTGGGATGTATTCGGCGAGGATCACGTTCTTTTCGGGAGTGACTGGCCTAATAGCGACCATGTTGCCACTTATGCAGAAACTCTGGATCTGGTTCGGAGCTATGTAGCGACGAAAGGCTCCGTTGCCTCAGATAAGTATTTCTGGAGAAACTCGATCGTGGCGTATGGCTGGCGCCCTCGAAATCCAGATCAGCCGGCTGCCTGACAGTTCTCAACGGTCTGTCGGCGGCCCGGACGTACTCATGGGTCAAGAAGTAGGGAACCGTGAACCACGCGTCCCCCCAAGGTGGACACTCAAATTCATTGATCCTAATTCCACCACCCAAGGTCTCCCCTGGCGTTGACTTCCCGCCCCCATCCCAAGTAAATTCCATGAACCGATTTTTTCAGCTCTTTCAAATTCTTAGGTTCGCGCTTTTCCGTCCCCACGGACGGGAATTGGGAAGCGGGTGTAAATCCCGCGCTGCCGCGCAACTGTGAGCGAGGAAATTCGCAGCCGGCCACTGGGGAAATTGCCTGGGAAGGCCGGATGCCTAGGTCGGACGCCGCGCGTCCTTACTCGCCAAGCCAGGAGACCGGTGCGAGCCGCCACCACCAACAATCCCTTTCGCGTGTCAAGGAGGATTGCATGCGCGTGCTCGGTGCTGTTGTATCGCTGGCAATTTCGGTCTCGGCTTTCGCCGCCGATCTCAAGATCAAAGTCGTTGACCCCAATTCCGTTGCCGTTGCCGGAGCCGAGGTTTCAGTCTTCCCGCAGGGCCAGTCTGCGCCCTCAGCGGTTGTCCTGACCTCGAGTGAGGGTGTGGTTTCGATCGCAGGGCTGAAAGACGGCGCTTATCGCGTCCAGGTACTCGCTCCCGGCTTCGCCGCGAAAACTCTGGGCACATCTGTTCCGCAGTCCTCAGCCCTCATGGTGAACCTCGCGATCGCGGCCACATCCGAACTCGTCGTTGTGACCGCGACCCGCACGCCGGTCCCCGAGCTTGCCGGGGGTGCGAGCATCTCCACTCTGGAAAGCGGCCAGCTCGAGGCGATGCGGCCGGTCTCGGCCTCCGACGCCATGCGCTTTCTGCCCGGCGCGGTTGTGAACACGGTCGGCCAGCGCGGCAGCCAGTCTTCGCTTTTCGTGCGCGGCGGCGACTCGCGCTACAACAAAGTCATCATCGATGGCGTTCCGGTCAACGATCCCGGCGGCATCTTTGACTTCGGCGTGGTGCCCATGTCGGGCGCCGATCGGGTCGAATTCCTCCGTGGCGCGCAGAGCACACTCTACGGCTCCGACGCCATGACCAGCGTGGTGCAGATATTCAGCCGCGGCGGAACCGCCGAAAGCCCCGAACTCCGCTTCGGCGCAGATGGCGGCAACCTCAACACCGCGCACGGATATCTTGCGCTCGCCGGCGCTCACAATCGTTACGATTACAACCTGTTCGGCGACCAGTTCAACACCGAAGGCAGCGGCTCCAACGACGACTACTCCAATTCCCTGCAGGGTGCGAACCTCGGCGTGCGCCTCAGCGATCGCGCTTTCCTGCACGTCCGCACCCGTCATTCCAACAGCCGCACGGGTGTGCAGGGCGAGTGGTACTTCGATGGGATTCCGCCCGTCCCGCCCGAGACCAACGAGCGGGCCCGCCAGAACAACCTGCTTAGCAGTGCGGAACTCACGCTCGTCGGACCATCCCGTTGGCAGCATCGCTTCACCGGCTTCGAGTACAACCACCGCACCCTGAATGAGAACGATGTCGTCGATCCCCTGCGCCAGTCGCCCTTCGGCGAAATGGATTTCATCTACCGCAACACCTTCCAGGCCAATCGCGCCGGCTTCGAATACCAGGGGGACTACACCGAGCGCAGCTGGGCGCACACCACTGTCGGCTATCAGTTCGAGGATGAAGGCGCTTACCTGAACAGCGCGACCGCGGCTACGCAACACGGCCTGCGCCTGAATCACGACCTCTACGCCCAGCAGAGCCTGACACTGGGCCGCCTCTCATTGATTGCCGGTGCCCGTTTTGCGCACAACGAGACGTTCGGGAACAAAGGCGTCCCGCGCGCAGCCCTCACCTTCCAGGCGCTTCGTGGCGGCGAGATCTTTTCCGGCACGCGCTTCCGTTTTTCCTATGCGACTGGAATCAAAGAGCCGCGTTTCGAAGAAGTTCTGCCTAGTCCGCCTTTTGTCCTGGGCAGTCCCAACCTCAAGGCGGAAGAGAACCGCGCCTTCGAAGCCGGCGTGGAACAAGATTTCCTGCGCGGGAAATACGCGCTCTCGGCGATCTACTTCAACAACCGGTTTCGCAACCAGATCGACTTCCAGACCATCGACCCCACTACCTTTGTTGGCCAGTATGTGAACATCAACAAGTCGATGGCTCACGGCGCAGAAGTCGAAATCAAGGGTCGCCTTACTACGCGCCTTGCCCTGAACGGTGGATACACCTACGACTCGACGCAGGTTCTCGAAGCGCCGTTCGCGTTCGATGCGTTCCATGCGGCGGGCGCCCCGCTGATCCGACGCCCCAAGCACTCTGGAAGTCTGTTGCTGAACTATCTCGGCAGCCGTTGGGGTGCAAATCTGGGAGGGAGCTTCGTCGGCCGCCGTCCGGATTCCGACTTCTTCGGCTTTGGCATCGACCACGCGCCGGGGTACGCACGCATCGACATCGGTGGCTGGTACGCCGTGCACCCGCGCGTCACCGCGTACGTGAACGTCGAGAACGCGCTCGACAAGCAGTACGAAGAAGTTGTCGGATACCCCGCACTGGGAATCAACTTCCACGCGGGACTTCGCTTTCGGATCGGCGGAGATTAAAGCTCTCGAACCATGCTCAGAACAGTCTCCCGTTCCTGCGATAGACGAGTCCGGCGGTGGCCCGGAGGTAGGTTTGCCGCCCGTTGGGGAGAAAGCTCACGATGTAGTCTCCGCCGATCCGGAACGACAGGCTCTTGATTTTGACCATGGGCAGCGACAGCGGGTAGTCCGCTCCGCCGCCTACGATTGCGGCTGCCCCTTTGCTCGAGGTCGAGTACGTCGGGGCCAGAAAGGTCAGAGCGTTTCGGGTGGTCTGGTCGACGACCAGGTCGTTGCTCGCCATGCCTCCCATGGCGTGCAAGAACGGTTGAATCTTGTGGTTCCGCCACGGCATGAACACTGGGCCCCCGGCGACGGTGTACAACTTGGGCAGGAAGGTCGAGGTGTAGGTGCTCCCGTGGGGGATGTAGCCTAGCGACTGCATGACCGCCGAGGTATCGACGCCGAGGGGCCCGTTCATCACCCCCCCTTCAACCATCGCACCCCAGCGGCCGGACAGATTCCTCTGCAGCGATAGAATTCCGCCTGTCAGGTTGAGTATGTGATCGGCGGAAACGTTTGGACGCCCGTAGGGGGTGTTCAGCGCCTGCACCAGGTCTTGAATGGGGCCGAAATCGGCCCGCACGTATTGATAGCCGCCATAGATTACCCAGGTAGGATGCTCCGCCAGCGGCTTGGATTGCGGCGGCTGCTGCGCGCCGGCGAAAACCGACAGCAAACTCAGAGTCATCCCCACCCAACAAGTTTTTCTCATCCGTTCTCCAAAAAAATTCGGCCCTTTTGCATGCTTGGCAAGAAATCCCAATGCCAACCAATCCCGGAACTGTGCGATGGTAAAGACTCTGCACTGCTACGTAAAGTCGCGCACTCCGCCTCAGCTCAACCCGTTCCTTGGCTTTGACGCCAAATGCATCAGGCGGGTTGGCGAGGGCAGGGCGAATTTCCGATTGTAGCGGAGAAACTGCGGGTTGACTTGCAGCGGCTAGCTGGAAAAGCGGCGCCGGGGGAGTTCTTGTGCCAGTGGAGCGGATTCGGGTGCGGCCTTCTTGCGATGGTTCCCATTCGCGGACGGCGAATCGGGCCGGGGAGCCGAAGGCGTTGCTTGCGATCCGCCCAGGTACTTCTCTCGTACCACGACCAGTTTTTCCAGTTCGGCCGCGCCCAGCGGTTGCGGATTGCCGAGTTGGTGAGTGACGAGTGCGATTTTCGCGAAGTGCTCGACCGTCTCCATCTTCATATAGGCCTGCGACAGGTCCGAGCCGTAGGCGACCACGCCGTGATTCGACATCAGGATGGCATCGTATTGCGGCACCAGCGGCGCCAGCGCGTCGGTGAGTTCCGGAGTTCCGGGGGTGCCATACTTGGCCAGCGGAATCGATCCCAGCCCGATGACCACTTCGCAAACCAGCGGCTGGTTCAGCGCCACTCCCGCGGCCGCGAAACCGGTGGCCGTGGGCGGGTGCGCGTGCACGATCCCCTTGACGTCGGGACGCAGCCGGTAGATCAGCAAGTGCATGCCGATTTCGCTGGAAACGCGGCGTCGTCCCGCCAGCCGACGGCCTTCCATGTCAACGACGACCATGTCCGACGGTCGCATTCCACCCTTGCTCATGCAGGTGGGCGTAGCCAGGATCCGATTGTTGTCCAGGCGCACCGAGAGGTTCCCGTCGGTCGCGGCCACCAGCCCGCGATCGTGCAGCATGCGGCCGTAGCGGACGATCTGCTCCCGAAATTGGCGTTCACTGGCCATGGGTTGGCGAACAGAGGAGGGCCTGACCCGCTCATGGTACCGCAGGCTCTCCGGTTCCGACAATCCAAATTCACGCACTGGCAAAACGATTTGTCGCGGGCTTCGATCGGCCTGCCCGTGTGGTCACAACTGCCACGCTACCCCCAAAGACCCCCTATAATCGGCCCTCGCGTGCAGGTATCCGACTTCCACTACGACCTTCCTGCGGAGCACATCGCCCAGGAGGCTTTGTCCGACCGCGCCGCCTCGCGGATGCTCCACCTGGGTCGGGAAACCAGGGCGGCCAGGGACCTCGTCTTCCGCGACTTCCCCGGCCTTCTGCGGCGTGATGACCTTCTTGTGTTCAACAACACCCGCGTATTTCCCGCCCGGCTCTACGGCACGCGGAGTGGCGCGAAAGCCCACGCGATCAGTCCCCAAAACCCGGCCGCGCGCGATTTCCTTCGGGGCCGCGTCGAAGTTTTGCTGACCCGGCAACGGACTCAGAGTCCAAACGAGTGGGAGTGCCTGGTCCGGCCCGGCCGCAAGATCGGCGTGGGCGAGCGCCTTTTTTTCGGCGAGTGGGGAGAACTGGAGGCGGAGGTCACACGGCGCGGTCCCTTGGGCGAACGCCAGATTCGTTTCGCGCCGGTCGCGGACTTTTTCCACTTGCTCGACCGGTTCGGGCACGTCCCGTTGCCCCCCTACATTGCCCGCGCGGACCGCCCCGAGGATCTCGAACGCTATCAAACTGTTTACGCCCGTGAGCGCGGGTCGGTTGCCGCTCCCACCGCCGGGTTGCACTTCACGCCCGAAATCCTCGCCCGCATTCGGGAACGCGGCATTGAGACGGCTGAAATCACGCTCCACGTCGGATTGGGGACGTTCCAGCCCGTGCGCGTGGAACGGGTGGAGGACCATCGCCTGCACCAGGAGCGCTACTCGATCTCCCCCGAGGCTGCCGTGCAACTCAACCGTGCACAGGAGCAGCGCCGGCGGATTGTGGCCGTCGGCACCACCACGGTACGCACGCTTGAATACGCCGCTTCGTGCTCGCCGGACGGTCGCATTGTTTCGGGGACCGGCGAAGCGGACCTGTTCATCCATCCCGGCTACGCCTTCCGCGTGGTGGGCGCTTTGCTGACCAACTTCCACCTGCCCGAATCGACCCTGCTGATGCTGGTCTGCGCGTTCGGCGGGAAAGAGCAAGTGCTGGCCGCCTACCGCCACGCCGTCGAGCAGGGCTATCGCTTCTACTCTTATGGCGACTGCATGTTCGTCGAGTGAACGGGACGGCCCCTTGGTTACACCTGTTGTTGCAACCAGAAAATGTCGTATTAACTGCAATGAGACTCTGTCACCCCCGTTGTCGTTTAGGTAACGGCCGCCAAAGCGGGGCGGCCGGAGAGGTTGTAGATGCGGGGCATCGGAGTTTTT
>DATMPS010000061.1:0-5068 GCA_035567435.1 Terriglobales bacterium
AATGTTGTGGGAAGTCTGATCGTCGTTCACGACTTTTAATTCCTGACCGGTGTGCATGGCCAGCACGTGCGGTATGTACTGACAACCCTTCTGGGTGAACGTGACTGCCTGTGCCGGCGCGTTGGGTTCGTCGGGTGCTCCAGCCGAGATGTAAACCACTACGTTCTCTAGCGCGTTGTTTGCCCCGGTTACGACCGTCTCGGTCGTGATTGGAGTCGTGTGCTGCTTGGCGCAAGACGGCTCCTTGGACATGTCGATGGTTTTCTGCTTCGCTGGGGTACCGGTGTAGGTCACCTTGCCGCTGACCGTGCCCGCACCCAACAGCAGCGCCGGAGAAACCATGATGGCGAATACCACTAAGAACAGCTGCTTCGTTCGCATCCGATTCATTCCTTCCTGATTTTCGATCGCTAGTTCCCGCCGCCGGACCCTTTGTTGTCGGAGTTGGCCGGTGCGTCAGGAGCCTTGGTCGGGATCTTCCCGCCCGCGGCCTTCAACACGTCGTTCTCTTTGCTGTGCCGATTGGTTTGCAGAGTTCGGAGGAAGTGAACCAGATCCCAGGCGTCGTTGGGCTGAATCACATCCGCGAAAGAAGGCATCGGAGTACCGTCGACGCCGGTGATGAAGATCTTGTAGACATCCTGGTTGGTGACACCGCACTTGAAGCGCGAATCGTCTGCGCCCGCGGCGAAGTTGTATGGCCGGATCGGATTGTCCTTGCTGTCGGTTAGAGTCGAGGCCGAGGGGCCGTCGCCGCGCCCCTGCTGGCCGTGACACTTCCAGCATTCCATCTTCTGAAAGAGTTCTGCGCCGTGGGTGATGCTCTCGATGGTGATGGCCGGTTCGGGAGGAACGGTAATGGGATCACTCGGCTTCTCGGTGGTCCAGCGCGGCGAAAAAGACTTGATGAACGCGACGAGGTCGATCCGGTTTTGATCGGTCAGCGCATCCCAATGAGGCATGTTGGAGTTGGTGAAACCGCGCCCAATGGAGTTGTACAAGTCCTGATCGGTGGGCAGGCTGCCGGTGGGAGTGGAGCGGCACTTGAAAGTGGCTGCCGTGAAGTCTCTCGGCTTCGGATCAATCCACTGGGCGTTCTCCCCGTTGCCGTCGCCAAGCGGACCGTGACAGCCGACGCAGAAACGGCGATACAACTTCTTGCCAACGGCGGCGTGGCCGGTCAAGTTTCCCACGTGGGCTTGCTGTGCGAAGGAAGGCACAGTCACGCTTATCGCTAAACCAAAGCTCAACAGCAAACATTTCGAGACTGCGATCATAAGGGTTCACCCTTCGAGTGAATTCAAAGCAGGAGCCATGCCCTGCGCGTTACCCAGTTTCCCGAGGTTACGGAATACGACCCACAACTCGGACATCACCGACTCAGGCGCTTACCACGGCCCTTCGAGTCGACATCTCGAAGCTTTCAGCTGGTAACGTCCCCACGAAAAAGAGGGCGATACTATCGCTGGCCGTAGCTAATTGCAAATGCTTTTTTACAATTTGTTTACATGTCTCTGACGTTTCGTTCGAATATCCGTACAAACTGGCGTGCGCAATCCTCTCAGTTCAGTTGAATCCGCCTGAACTCTGCCGGCGGGTCAAGCGAACAACGGTTGACGAAAGCCTCATCCCCCAGCCCGCCCTCCACCCATTGCCGGATATCGAGGAGAGTAGCTGCAGCCACTCCGCCTTTGCTCCCCAGGAATACGACGACAACTCCCTCAACGTTCGGGGACGACTGCGCGACCGAATGAAAGCGCGTGACAAAGACCCGCTTGGCGTAGGCTAACTTGGTATCGTCACCTGCAAGATCAGAAAGCAGTCCTCTGGGCTGGGCGTATACAAACAGAACCCTCTTGCCTTTCAGTCGCGCCCAATCGCCCGAGAAGACATTTACATCTTCCCGGCTTACCCAGAATCCGAGGTCTGGTTCCGACGTCTTCGCGGGCTGCGCCGCCGGTGTGGCTTCCTCCGCCACTGAGGGCTTTTCCACCAGGCCCGGGGGGAGATTCAACTCGTCCGCTTGAATGTAGCCGGTCGCGTTGTCGGAGAGCCGCACGAGCGCCCATCCCGATTCGAGCGATTGAACTTCGAATTCGTCTTCGGCCTGGGCGCGGAACAAGACGGGGCCTCCGAAGTTCTTACGAGACATCACGCCCACGCCAGAGTGCTTGATCGATGCAAGCTTGGCGACTTCGTCAGACTTGCGATCCGCAGCTCTGAGCTGTTCGATCTGAGCGAGAGTAGCGGCGGTTTGGCCGCGAACTGCCTGCCTTTCGGCCAGCAGCGCGTCGAGTTGCTCTTGCGGAGTTGGGGACGAATTCACGGGCTTGACGGCGGGGAGTGAGGGTTTCACGGACTGCGGAGCAACCGCGCCGGGGGAACTCGGTTCCGAGGCAGGCAGCGCGGCGGCGGGTGCTTTTGCCGCCGGCGCAACAGTTTCGGGCTTCGCTGGCCTCGATCCGAGCGTGTCTAGCAGTCGATCAAGAAGATCTGCCTCTAAACGACCGTTGGATGGTAGGGAACGATACTGTGAGTGGGGTGGCTCCGGATCCGCGTACCAGGCACTAATCCGGGCTTCCACTTTGATCGAGGTGGTGTTCGCGTCGATCGCGTTCACTTGCAAGCGGTATTGATAGTACGGCCGTTGGTAGCGATCAAGCTGGGGAATCGAGGCGCCCACAAAACCGTCGACCATCGGCAGCCTTCCGCCATCGAAGCCGACTTGTGAGAGACCGCGCTTCACAACGTCGACCGAATAGGGCAGCGTGCGCTCAATCGAGGCAGCGCTTTCGCTTTGCGACCACACCGGCAGATGCGCGACCGAGGCGAGGCAAAGGGCCGCAAATCCAAACGAAATCGTCCCCAGTTTCCGCTTCATGGTTGGGCCTCCAGAGCGGAGTGTGAGACCCAGCCTTCCTGCCCATCCTCTGATCGGACGCGGAACCAATAAGCGCTCTTGCCCAGCACCGTAACGTCCTGGCCTTGCTTAAGCGCCGCGACCACACGCGCGTGTGAATACGGCGAAGCTTTCAGTTCTGCCCTTTCTGCACTGATGCGCACGAACTCTGAAGCCCGAATCTTCCGCGCCTGCGCTTCCAACTGTTGGAGGTTCGCAGTGTCGGCAGCCAATTGCGATTCCTGGTCAGCGATGACGCGCCGGATGTCTGCCGTGGCACTCGAATCGACCGCGTTCTCGACCGGCTTTTCCGGCTGGGAAGAGCTCTCTCGAGTGGGCGCGAACTCGTGGCCCGAGGCCCGCAGAATGCCTTGCTGATCGAACTCCTTGAGCCGCTTGCCAATTTCGGCAAACTCACAGGTTTCCACGTAGCCGTCGGATGGGTGCCCGTGGTGGCCTCCGTTCTCAACAAACACTGCGTCGATCACCAGCCGCGTTGAGTTTGCACCGTCCTCTTGCACCACGTAACGGACGGCGACCGCGCCCACATCGTTGCTCTGGATGAAATGCTTCGGGGCCAGCGTCCGGTTGCGGACTTTGAAAAAGACCTTGCCCGCTCCTGTCCACGCCGGAAACAGGCGGGAACTGGTTTCGAATTGCGCACCGGTGAGTTGGTCGTCGCCGGCGTACTCGAACGTCCCCTTGATCACACTGCTCCGCGCGACGTCTTCCACCACTGCCGCCACCCGGCTGAAGGCCTCGTCCACTTCGATGGTGAAGCTGGGCGCCGCCTTTTCGCGCGTTCGCGAGTAAACCGGCCCGCACAGCAACAAGAACACCGCAGGCGCGATCCAGAGTTGCTTCTTGCGGGTAAAACGCCCACGCCATCTCCGCATCGACGCCTGCGTGAATGAGAACACTTGCCTCATGAGCCCTGGACCCTGACCTCTCGCGACCTCAGTAATCGAAGTCGAACCCAACCATCACGCTGCGATTGGTCTGGTCCGAATTCGTGATGAGGGAGGTATTGCCGGTCTTGGCCTGCGCGTATTCGTTGTGGAATGCCAACCCGGCGCGGCTGAACATGATCGGATACCAGCGATACCCAACCGTCCACGAGTCCACGTTGCCCAGGTTCGGCATCAGTCCCGCATTGGCTTGCCGCGACATGTGCACCAGTTCGTAGCGACCGGTAAAGATCAGCTGCGGATTGTAGGTATAGTGCGCCTCGACGAACCCGCCATTCCACGACGGCCCCGCTGCGCCCGCCGGCAGCGAGCCTGGATCATTGCCCGCTACCCCATTCCCCAGGTACACGTTGTCCTGCCCGTGCAGGTATAGCGTCTCTATATCGAGATCTTTGAGGAACCACCAGCCGTAGGCGCCCACGCGCGAGAAGCTCTTGTTCCCCTTCGCCTGGAGGGCGGTGGTGCCGGCACTGGTCGTCTGCGTCAGAAAGTACGTCGGCGACTGCCCGAAGTACCCGAACAGGCCGACCCGCTGCACGCCCAAGCTGCCCGCCTGGAACCCTTCGTTCACATTCGCGAATACGTCGTAGGTCCGGGCCGTGCCTCCCTGCCCCGCCGACGTAAGCCCTGGATTCCCGTCCACGCTGCTCAGCAAGGCAATCGAATAACGGGCATAGCTGTTCTTGGAGTGGCCCGACAGTTCCAGTCCGACCTGGTTGTCCCCGATCCCGCCGAACTGGTTGCTGTCGCCTACCGGCAAAAACTGGTAGTTGTACCAAAACCCACCCACGTTCGACAGCGTGAGAAAACGCTTCTGCGAGAGCAGCATGTCCAGCTCGAATTTCCCCACCTTCAAGTTCAGCCATGGAGAATTCGCCAGGTTGTCAAACCGCACCCAAGCGTTCTCGAAGTGAAAGGCGTCTCCCTCCGCCATCGAGGGCAGCACCGAGAATGAGATGTTCTTGTACAGCGTGCCCGCCGTCCAGATGTCGAGCCCCGACAGATCGAACCCGTGCGTGGTGATCGTCTGCTCTCCTGCCGGACTGGTCAGTGTCGGATCCACCGCTACCTTGGTCTGGCTCTCCAGGTGCCACTGCGGCGTCACCCGGAACGTGATCGGCCAGTACCCGTTGTTCTGGTAGATGGGCGAATCCCGTTCGTTGCCCAACTGGTACCCGTTGTCTCGGAACTGCTGCCCGAA
>DATMPS010000062.1:0-5503 GCA_035567435.1 Terriglobales bacterium
CGGCCAAGGTGCATCTGGAGCACGATCGTATCGCCTACTGGACCAAGTCCGGGGCGCAGCTTTCCGACACGGTAGCCCATTTGTTGGAGAAAAATCCGGCCCAGGCGCCCGTGCCTGCCGCATAGCCTGCTACCATATTGCAAGGGGGATGCATTGCAAGGGGGATGCGCGGGATGAAGGAGTTGGTTGAGGACATTGCGAGAGCTCTCGTCGACATCCCGGAAGGCGTTTCCGTGCATGCGGTGGAGGGGGAGCAGGTCACCGTGTTGGAGTTGCGGGTGGCGCCCAGCGATTTGGGAAAAGTGATCGGGAAACAGGGCCGCACTGCCCGGTCGATCCGCACAATCCTCGGGGCGGCGGGGATGAAACTGAACCGGCGTTTCACCCTGGAGATTCTGGAGTAGCAATTCCGGAGCACGACGATTCCGGATCAGAAGCAGGCTTCCGAATGGGTTACCGTAGCGGCGCTCACGCGGGTGTGGGGTGTTCGCGGTGAGCTGGTAGCCATCCCGCTGAGCGATCATCCGGAGCGTTTTCAGAATCTGGGTCGCGTCTTTCTGTTTGGGAACGGGCCGTCGGCGCAGTTTGAAGTGGAGTCGGCGCGGAATGTGCCGGGGTCGGTGATCTTTAAGTTTCGTGGCATCGATTCGGTCGACGATGCCGAGCCGTGGCGCGGGGCCGAGGTGCGGATTCCGCGTGAAGAGCGCTTCGAGCCGGAGCCTGGCGAGTTTTTCATCGGTGATCTGATCGGGTGTGAGGTTGTTGAGCGCGGAACGGGCGATTCGCTGGGAATGGTGACTGGTTGGGACGAAGGCGGCGCCTCAGGGCTGTTGAAAGTGGGGGCGGCTTTGCTGATACCGTTTGCGCGGTCGATTTGTGTCTCGATCGATACGGCTCGAAGACGGATAGAAGTGGAGCTGCCGGAAGGTTTAAAGGATCTGAATCGGTCGTGACGTTTCATGTGCTCACGATTTTTCCGGAGTTTTTCGCCGGGCCGTACGAGCACGGGGTAGTGGCCCGGGCCAAGCAGGCTGGGCTGGTTCGGATCTCGATTCACAATTTGCGGGACTGGACTTCGGATCGCCATAAGACGGTGGACGACAGGCCGTTCGGGGGCGGGGAAGGGATGCTGCTGAAGCCGGAGCCGGTGTTTGACGCGGTGGAATCGATCTGGCCGGATCGGAAGCCGGGCGGGCCCGAGCGCAAAGTAGTGTTGCTATCGGCGCAGGGCAGGCGGTTCGATCAGGCTGCGGCCGAGCGGCTCGGGCAGGCGCGAGAGCTGTTGCTAGTCTGCGGCCGCTATGAAGGGGTCGACGAGCGGATCGCGACGCACCTGGCCGATGAGGAGCTTTCGATCGGCGATTATGTTTTAAGCGGCGGCGAGCTGGCGGCGGCCGTGGTGATCGACGTGATGGCGCGCCGCGTGCCGGGCGTGCTGGGGAATGAGGATTCCGCCGTGATGGAGTCGTTCAGCCAGGCGGACCGGATACTGGATTGTCCGCAGTACACGCGGCCGGCCGAGTTTCGCGGCCTCCGCGTTCCCGAAGTGCTGCTGAGCGGGAACCACGAGCAGATCCGCCGGTGGCGCCGGCAGGCAGCCGTGGAGAAGACCGGGCGATTGCGTCCCGATCTGCACTGTAGAATGGAAAAGGAAGTAGGCAAATGAACAACGCGCTGTTGACGAAATTTATTAGCAAGCACAAACGCACCGACATTCCCGAGTTTCGCCCGGGTGACGTCCTTCGAGTGCACGTCAAGATCAAGGAGGGCGACAAGGAACGCCTCCAGGCTTTCGAGGGAACGCTGATCGCGCGCCACAACACGGGGATGGGTGAAACGATCACGGTGCGCAAAGTAAGCTTCAGCCACGGTGTGGAGCGCATCTTCCCGCTGCATGCCAGGGTGATCGACCACATCGACGTGGTTCGCACGGGCAAAGTCCGGCGGGCGAAGCTTTATTATCTTCGAGGGTTGAAAGGTAAAGCCGCGCGTTTGAAAGAACGCGTATAGCACGGCGGCATTGCTGCATGTTAGCCGAACAGCCAGTCGGCAAGGTCCGTTGCGAAAATGTCATCGAGCGGGAGCTTCGCGCTCGGGGATTTCGCGCCGTGGCCGGTGTGGATGAAGTGGGTCGCGGCGCGTTGTTCGGATCGGTGTTCGCCGCCGCCGTGATCCTTTCTCCGGAGCGGCCCATTCGCGGACTCAACGACAGCAAGCAGCTCGAGCCGGATCGTCGCGAGGTGCTGGCGCAGCGGATTCGCGAGCGGGCGGTGGCTTGGTCGGTGGCAGCCGTGGATGCCGCTACGATCGATCGTATCAATATTTATCAGGCCTCCCGGCTGGCGATGAAGTTCGCGATTCAGAAACTCGAGCCGTCACCCGATTTCGTTCTCGTCGACGCACTCTATCTGGACGTTCCGGTCGCGCAGCGCGCGCTCATTCAAGGCGATGCCCGCTGCCACGCTATCGCCGCGGCCTCGATTCTGGCTAAGGTCGAGCGGGATGCCTGCATGTGCGAATGGGACACGATATTCCCGGCCTATGGTTTGGCGCGGCACAAGGGTTACTCCACGCCTGAGCACACCGACGCCCTGGCTGCCCATGGACTCACACCGCTCCACCGTCTGAGTTTTGCTCCGGTCCGCTCACGCTCGCTCTTCCCAACCGATTTGGAGGAGCAAATGGATTTGTTCGACAATATGGCGATGCGAGCATGCCGCTAGAACCCCAAATCGTGCAGGCCCCGGCCCCGGTCTACCGCTGGTATCACAAGACCGCCGCGCTATTGCTGATCGTGTTCTGCCTGGAGATCGGCGTGGTGCTGCTGGTGTTCCCGTGGTCGGACTATTGGGACAACAATTTCTTTTCGACGTGGATACCGAAGATGCACGATTTCTGGGACAACTCCTACGTTCGCGGCGCGGTGAGCGGGCTTGGAATCGCGAATATCTTCATCGCGTTCGGGGAGCTGTTCCGGCTGCGCAGGTTTTCAAAATCGAATTAAGTATTAGCAGCGACGATTTCGTGGTGGGAGGCGGTTTCGCCTGTCACCGTGGGGCAGGCTGATAGCCTGCCACTGGAGTTTCTACATATTTCTCAAGCGGCAGCGGCGCTGGTGAGACCTTGATCAGTGATTTTGAGGGCAAGATCTTTGATCAGTTCGGGGTGATCGACCATTTCGGTGCGGAGAAGCGCGATCAGATCGAGACAAGAGGGCCGATAGGCGTTGCGGCGCCACTTGGGTAAGATCGCATAGGCTGATCCGCGTTCAGCTCCGAAGGCCTTCAACGAGGCAAGTAACAGGGCGCTGTAGGCGGCAACCACTAAGACGGGTTGCTTGGGGACGGCGGTTACATTCCACAACTGGGCTTGGCCCACGCCCAGGGTGTCCTTCTCGTCGCGGTGATTGACCTCAATCTGCCAGCGATCAAAATAGATCTGTAATAGTTGTTTGGCGGAACTTTTCAGGTCGGTGGTCAGCAGGAAGGCCGGACGGCGATAGTACAGTTTGTTGCTTTTGCGCTTGCGATAGGGAGTGGGGGCCACCACAATCAGGCGCAACGGCATCTGCCCGGCGCCGCCTTGCCAGTAGAGCTGGGCCACTTCCTTGTATCGAACCTTTCTGCGCTTGCCGCCGTAGAAGACCTTGGTCTGCTTCCATTCGCGCGATTCATCTTGGCGCACCTGGTCGGGGGTGAACTTGTCGGCGGCGTAGAAGCGGCGGGAATCGGGCGGGGCATGAAAGCACAGCACCGCATCCTTGCGCGCGCGTGCGATCAACTCGGTCCTGTCGCGGCGCGCACGGAAACAGGTGCGGTTGCAGAAGCTACCATCCCCGGCCAGCACCAATATTTTCTTTTGTCCGCCCACCTCATCCAGCGTCTGCCGCAGATGGCTGCTCATCTCGACGAATCTCTGCGACAGGTTGTGTAACTTGACCGCCTGCTTGTAGGCTTCCCAATCTTCCGGCTCGGCCTTGCGACCTGGCTTCTTGACGCGCGAAACCTCCTCAAAGCGGATGGGCAGAGCGCGTGCGCCGACCTTGGCGACTCGATGCAGGGGCACTAATAAGGAAGCTTGCAGGAAGCGTAATCCCAGCCGGATGTTCACATGAAAGGGGGGCGACAAAGGGTCCCGCTGGTAGAAAGCCTGAGGAATACAGCGGCCGGTCTTGGGCAAGCGCGTGTCATCGATAGCCACACCCACCAAGCGCCCGGGGCAGTAGTCCAGAGCACGGCGCAAAATGGGGGCAAACAACTGCTGGGGTTGCCACTGGCAGCGCGAGTGGAGAAAGTATTCCCCGCTCCAACTGCGATTCTGACCACCCCAGGTCCAAAGGATGCGGGACAAGCAACGGCGTCCCAGACATACCAACGAGCCGAGCGCCTGCCGTACGGCGCGTTGAAAAGTGCGCTGTTGGGGGAACACCGGGCGCCAGTCGGCGACGATCTCGAGGAAGGCGGCGAGCAGCGTCATCGAGCGTCCGGGCGCAGACTGAAAGTGTTCTTGGCGGTGCGCAGGAAGCGGTCGCCACGTGCGACCTTTTTGGTGAGAGAGGAGACCAGGCTCTCGCGATCGACGGCCACCGAAAAGGAGGACTGAATGCGGGCCAGCAGATCGGAGATGTGGAGGGGAACGCGGGCCTTCTTAAGTACGTCATAGGCCATGTCAACTTGGGACAGACCTGATCTGCGGGACGGCTTGGGCGCGTCCGCGCTCCCCTTGCGCAGGCGGCGAACGGCGCGCAGTTGTGCGTCCAGAGAAGCTTCAAATACGGATAAAATCGATTGCTTCAGATCATCGTTCACGAAGGGCACCTCAGCACGACAAGGATAGAATGCCATATCTAGGTCGGTCTGTCAATAGAACTCAATATAGACAGACTTGAACGAGGGTCAGCTACTCACAAGCGTGAGTAATAGAATCAAAACAAATCCGGATGAAAATGTAGAAACTCCAGAGCCAGCCGAAGGCTGGCCCGCAGCTTCGGCTGTGAGAAAATATGATTAGGATGGTTCGTGACGGTATCTACTATGCTCTGGCCCTAACCGCCGGAGCTGCGGTCGTAGCGTACGTAACGCGCCCGTTGTACGCGCTACCCCTGCTGATCGTCGCCCTATTCTGCCTCTACTTCTTCCGCGACCCCGATCGCGGCATCCCGTCGGGTCGAGTCGCCGTCTCCCCGGCCGATGGCAAAGTAGTCGCCGTAATATCGGAATCCGCAGCCATCACACGCGTCAGCATCTTCCTGAACATCTTCGATGTCCACGTCAACCGCACGCCCATCTCCGGCAAGATCACCAGCGTCAGCTACCATAAGGGACAGTTCCTGGTGGCCAGCAAAGAGGAGGCTTCCTCGCAGAACGAACAGAACACCGTCACCGTCGAAGGCGACGGCACTCGCGTCATCTTCAAGCAGATCGCCGGCCTGATCGCCCGCCGCATCGTCTGCGATCTGCGCGAGGGTGACGCGGTCCACGCCGGCCAGCGCCTCGGCATCATC
>DATMPS010000063.1:0-8929 GCA_035567435.1 Terriglobales bacterium
CTTCTTGTCCTTGCTTGGAGCCGACTGCGCCATCGCCACCGCCGACAGGGCGGCGAATGCCGCAACCATCAGAATCTTGTTGTTCATTTTTCTCTCCTTGATAGGTGCGAGGGATGCACTCGATTGGAGGAAGTGTTCGAGTCGTCTGGATCGCCCCACGTCGCTCCACTTCCCACGATGGTCGGCGGCGGTCGATGCTGCAAGTTACCGAGGTACTCGGCGCAGGGCCGCGGAGCCGTAATTGGCTCTAAAGTGAAAAAGCCAGGTCGCAAGGCGAGGCTTGGTCGGACTGGAGCGCCGGAGCCGCAATCTGTCTCGAGCTAGTGGCGGGGTCGCGACTATAATATTTTTCGGGTACCTTTTATGGCGCAGATGAGTCCGGAAGTTTCCAAGCTGCTTGAACAGGCTCTTGCCCTCTCGGTCGACGAACAAGAAGCGCTCGCTGAATCCCTCATCTCCAATCTTGGCGGCAAGGTGGACGAAGCGGTCGTCGCCGCCTGGGATGCGGAGATCAAGAAGCGCATTGCCGACCTCGACTCCGGCAAAGCCAAGACCATCCCCTGGTCGGAAGTGCGCCAGCGAAACCTGAACAAACTGCCTCGTGCCCACTAGGCGAGTCACGCTGCATGACGAAGCGGCTGCCGACTACGACGCCGCGTTTGAGTGGTACGCCGAGCGCAGCCCCGACGCGGCGCGCAAGTTCGATGCAGAGGTTGCGCGGGCAATGGGCGAGGTCGCCGAAGCTCCTGACCGCTGGGCGCGCGGCTTGTATGGCACTCGGCGCTTCCTGCTGCGGGGATTTCCTTTTCTGCTGATTTATCGAGAGCGGGCGACGCGGTCGTCGAGATCTTGGCGTTTGCGCATACCAGCCGCAATCCAGGATGTTGGACGGCACGCGTGTGAGTTACTTCTCGCTGCCGAGCTTTCGCTCGGCTGGAGAGCCGAGGCCGGCTGTCCCTACATAGTCCTTGCCGTGCCTAAAACAAAAATCCCCACTTCTGGCAAAACCGGCCAGAAGTGGGGCACCCTCTTGTTGGAGGTCCTTCGCGCACAAACGCGCTCAGGATGGGCGGACAAATGCGTCCACCCCTACATATTTAGTACATGTCGCCCATGCCGCCGCCGTGGCCGCCTGGGCCGGCGGGAGCTTCCTTCTTTTCAGGAATCTCCGCCACCAGGGCTTCGGTGGTCAGCATCAGGGACGCGATCGAGCCGGCGTTCTGCAGTGCGGTGCGCACGACCTTCGTGGGATCGAGCACACCGGCCTTGACCAGGTCTTCGTACTCGTTGGAAAAGGCGTTGAAGCCGTAGTTCGGGTCCTTGGCCTCGAGCACTTTGCCCAGGATCACAGCGCCTTCTTCGCCGGCGTTCTCGACGATCTGGCGCAGCGGTTCGGTGATGGCGCGCTTCACGATGTTGATGCCGATCTGCTCGTCTCCGTCGGCCTTCACCTTGTCGAGCGCCGCGGCGCAACGGGCCAGAGCAACTCCGCCGCCGGGGACAATGCCTTCTTCCACGGCTGCGCGGGTGGCGTGCATCGCGTCTTCCACACGGGCTTTCTTTTCCTTCATTTCGGTTTCGGTTGCCGCGCCGACTTTGATGACGGCTACGCCACCGACCAGCTTCGCCAACCGCTCTTGCAACTTCTCGCGGTCGTAGTCACTGGTAGTCTTGTCGACTTGGCTGCGAATTTCTTTTACCCGGCCTTCGATCTCAGCGTGCTTGCCCTTGCCTTCGACCACCGTGGTGTTGTCCTTGTCGATGGTGATCTTCTTGGCCTGGCCGAGATCGCTGATCTGAACGTTCTCCAGCTTGATGCCCAGATCTTCGGTGATAGCCTTGCCGCCGGTCAGGATAGCGATATCCTGCAGCATAGCCTTGCGCCGGTCGCCGAAGCCAGGAGCCTTGACGGCCGCGACTTGCAGCGTGCCACGTAGTTTGTTTACGACCAGGGTAGCGAGCGCTTCACCCTCAACGTCTTCTGCGATGATGAGCAGCGGCTTGCCGCCCTTGGCGATCTGCTCCAGCAGCGGGAGCAGGTCCTTCATCGAGCTGATCTTCTTTTCGTTGATCAGGATGTAGGCGTTCTCGATCGCAACTTCCATGCGCTCGGGATCGGTGACGAAGTAAGGTGACAGATAGCCGCGGTCGAACTGCATGCCTTCGACCACTTCGAGCTGAGTCTCAAGCGTCCGCGACTCTTCCACCGTGATGACGCCGTCCTTGCCCACCTTCTTCATCGCTTCCGCGATGATGTGGCCGATGGTCTCGTCGTTGTTGGCGGAGATGGTGCCCACCTGGGCAATCATTTCGCCGGTCACGGGCTTGGAGAACTTGTCGAGCTCGCCCTTGATGCGGTTGCCTTCTTTGTCGAGCGAACCGCAAATCACGGTAACCGCCTTCTCGATGCCGCGCTTCATGGCCATCGGATTGGCGCCGGCCGCGACGGTCTTGACGCCTTCGCGGTAAATCGCTTGCGCGAGAACAGTCGCGGTGGTGGTGCCGTCGCCAGCGACGTCGGAAGTCTTCGACGCGACTTCGCGCACCATCTGCGCTCCCATGTTCTCGAGACCGTCTTTCAGTTCAATTTCTTTCGCGACGGTGACGCCGTCCTTGGTGATGGTCGGCGAACCGAATTTCTTCTCGATGACTACGTTGCGGCCCTTGGGGCCGAGTGTGACCTTCACGGCGTCGGCCAGAAGGTTGACGCCGCGGAGGATCGCCTGCCGCGACTCTTCTCCGTGAACGATGTGTTTTGCCATTGGTTTCGTCTCCTAAAATGTCGGTTTGCAGGATGGACCCTGCGTAATTTTCTTTAAGCTGTCAGCCATCAGCTTTCAGCTAAATCCTCTTGGCTTACGCGCTGCTTCCGTGGATCGTGAGATCCTTCGCTTCGCCTGAAGTACGGCTCCGCTCAGGATGACGCCTGCGGGCTCAGACGCCCGCAAAACGGGTCATTTGCGCGCGCCGGCGTGTTCCTTCTTGGCTGCTCCGGTCAGGATGCCGAGCACCTCTTCTTCGCGCATGATGATGAAGTCTTCACCATCCAGCTTGATTTCGGTGCCGGAATACTTGCCGAACAGGATGCGGTCGCCGTCTTTTACATCGAGCGGACGGACCTTGCCCTCTTCGTTGATCTTGCCCTTGCCGGCGGAGACGACTTCGCCCTCCTGCGGCTTTTCTTTGGCGGAGTCCGGGATGATGATGCCTCCCCGGGTGGTCTCGCCTTCTTCAATGCGCCGCACCAAAATGCGGTCATGGAGCGGAGTAAATTTCGCCATGTTCAAACTCCTTTCAAGTTGTTAGAAGGTTGATGTGTACCCAATTGAGCTTCGCTAAACCTATGAATTGGATGGGTTAAGCCGCACTGTTAGCAATTGCGCCTATCGAGTGCCAATTGTACGGCTGGGCACTGGAAATTGTCAAGCGCACGTGAGCACTCGCAGTTCTGCCAACTGTCGGATGCCCGCGAAAGCTGCCCTTGAAGCGCGAAGTTGCGAGTCTTTGTACGGAGCGGGTTTCACGGAGCATTTTTGTCTGGTGGGATGCTATCTTGCGATTCGCTCTTCATTAAGGGCTTTCGGGGCGGAGCCGAACCAATGCGATTTCGCTCCAGGACTGCGCCGCGAAACCCTGAGCGAAAAAAACGGGAGCAGAAGCGTACCCAAACCCTGGGCTTACGACCGGACTTGGATTCCTCACGATCCAGATCAAGCGGGCAACTTTCAAGAGGACGACCCTGCCCCCCAAGCAATCTTGACTTATTGCTAACATGGACATCTGTCTTGTGTGTTCTGAAGAGCCGCCACTCGCAAGAGAAAACCAATTGATTGAATGACCTTATCTCCGCTTGGATAGCGCAGTTCCGCCGGACCGTATGAGTTCTCATACGCCGCCTCTTCCAAAAACTATTTTCTACGTATACATAACATTTCCAGATTACTTGCCCACCGCTGATAACGCTAAGCTTGTAGCTAACTGTTATGGAAGCGGAGTTGCACTGCCTACCAGCCGCTCCGATTTCGGCGAAAAGAAGTTCCCTGACGCCAACTCGGACTTCCAGGCAAAGACGCACACTCAACAGATTTGATTTGTTTAGGGAGATGATGATGAAAGCCGCTTTCCGCTTCAGCTCGATCCGGGTTCTTTTGGTGCTGTTCGCTCTGGCAGTGTTGCTGGGCCTGCCAAACATGGCTTCCGCTCAAGAAGTTGCCTCTCTGACCGGTGTGGTCAGCGACACTACTGGCGCAGTCGTAGCCGATGCGACTGTCAAGTTGGTGGACACCAAGACCAATGCTGTCTACACCACCAAGACGAACGGCGTAGGAGCCTACGTGTTTCCTAAGATATTGCCTGGTCCGGGCTACTCGGTAACTTTCAGCAAGGACGGCTTCGCCACTTTAACGGTTACGAATATTTACTTGGCCGTAGCATCGGTTCACACGCAGAATGCCGAGCTTAAGTTGAGCAGTCTTTCCGAGACTGTCGAAGTGAACGGGCAAGGAGCCAACGTCTCCCTTAATACGACCGATACCACCGTGGGCAACAATTTCGATATGCAGCTGGTCCACGAATTACCGATTCAACTTCGCGACAATCCTACGGGCCTCTTGATCTACGAACCGGGCGTCGTGGCGGCGGCAGGTCCAGACGATCCGAGCGGGAACCGGTCGGGGGCTGTAACCGGCTCGCGTGCGGACCAGGGCAGCTATACCCTTGATGGACTGGATGTCAATGACTACGCGATCGGGCAGTCGTTCATCGTCGTTGGCCAGGCGCCAGTGGATTCAATCCAGGAATTCCGTGGCGAAACCGCCAACCCGTTGTCTTCGGAAGGCCGTGGATCGGGAGCCCAGGTTTCGCTGGTGACGAAGAGTGGTACCAATCAGTGGCACGGGTCCGCCTCTGAGTATCACCGCAATACGGTCACCGAAGCCAATGGATGGTTCAGCAACCACGCCACACCTATCGTTCCACGACCGGTCCTTCTCCGTAATCAGTTCGGCGCCAGTTTGGGCGGACCGGTCCTCAAGAACAAATTGTTCTTCTTTTTTGACTACGAGGCACGGCGCGATGCCAGTCAGGCTCCGGTCGAATGGACGGTGCCACTCGATTCCTATCGCAACGGACTGGTATCATATGTCAATAACGGACCAGGGTGCTCTCCCGCCAGCCGCCAAAATACTCAGCCGGCCTGTATTACCTCGCTCGATTCAGCGCAAGTCCAGGCGATTAATCCGGGCAATCTCCCTCCGCTGAACACCGCTCTGCTTAACTACATCAACGGCCGTTATCCGCACGCGAACGATTTTACGAGCGCGCAAGCTGGGGATGGCGTAAACACAGGAGGATTCCGGACGAATCTGCCGGCCCACGATAGCCCCAACATCTACGTTAGCCGGATCGACTATAACCTTAACAGCAAGATGAAACTGTTTGGCCGCTTCACCATCCAAAGAGAAATACAGGGCGACAACTTTAATTTCCCGGCACCCTCTGAGTTTCCTGGCGACCCTCTGACCCGCGTCGCACAAAATCACAACTACGCTTACGTGGTGGGGCACACATGGACCATCAGCAATACGATGGTCAACCAGTTCGAATACGGGCTCACACGTCAGAAGTTTGCCACGCCGAGCCTATTCAATAAGTTGGGGAATACCGACTACGTCAACGGCGGCGGAACCAGCGATTTCGGCATCATCTCTGCTCCCTACGAAAGCCAAAGCGCGCAGGACCGGCACGTTTCGGTCCCGGTGTTTCGCGATGACTTTACCTACGTTCGCGGTGCCCACACCTTCCAGGTGGGTGGAGTTTTTAAGCCAATCAGTTTATTTTCCAGCCTGGGGAACTCGCTCTTCCAACCCTCGCTCGGGATCGGAGGCAATCTTGGAGCGCTAGATTCGAGCGCGCGTCCGCAAGATATCCTTCAAAACACCCAGCAGAATCCCAATTTGGATCCCGCGAACATCGTACTTGGCCTTTGGGACGCCGCTCTTCCCTTCGCCATGGGGCGGTATTCTGGAGTTACGACCAACTACAACTATAACAACCAGCTACAGGGCTTGCCCGCTGGCACGCCGTCGGTGCGGCACTACAAGGCCTATGAGACAGAAGTCTATTTGCAGGACGCATGGAAGGCGCGCAAAGACCTTACTGTCACCTACGGGTTGCGCTACACGTACTATTCCGTGCCCTACGAAACCAATGGGCTGGAAGCGATTTCTAATTTAGGTTTCTCGCAATATATTGCCCCGCGCATTCAGAGTGGTTTGCAGGGAACCGGGGCGTGTGGCGCGACCCTGACAGCTTGCCCAGCAACTGGGGTAGCCCCTGGCGATCCACTCATTACCTACAGTCTCGGCGGGAAGAAAAACCACGCTCCCGGCTACTACCACCCCGATTGGCGAGACTTCGCGCCGCGGTTGGGCTTCGCGTACAACCCCTCCTTTGCGGACGGTCTGCTGGGACGAGTACTGGGTGACCGCAAGACAGTAATTCGGGCGGGAGCGGGAATTGTCTATGATCACCCTGCGCTAAACTCTGTGCAATTCCTGCAAAATCAGGTGGCGGCGGTTTTCACCACGTCCGCGGCCGTAGCATATCCAACCCAATCTTTTTCTACCGCTGCCCAGGGACTCTCAGCGGGACCCTTCTTCAATACGATTGGCGAGGTGCCTGCCGGACTGCCTGGACCGGGGCCGATCACGATTCCGTCCTCGCCCTTTACCCAGTTTGTTGGCCAAGGCGTAGTACAAAACCAGTTGAATTTCGCCTTCGACCCCAACTTCAAGACGCCATACTCAGAGACTGTAACCTTCGGCATTCAACGGGAGCTTCCTCACAACTTCCAACTGGACGCAACCTTTTTTGGGCGCTTTGGCCGGCGCCTAATGGCCCAGTCGGATGCGGGTGAACTGGTGGACTTTAGGGACCCGACTTCCGGCTCTTCTGGACAGTTGATGGGGCAGGCATTCGCCGCACTTAGTTCGCAGATGAGGACCTTACCCGGGGTATGCTCACAGCCTGTGACTGTGACTCCGCAACCGTTCTTCGAAGATCTTATCGGTGGCGGTGGAACCAGCCTGATTGCGAACAGCATCTTGTGTCCATTTGCCCTTCGGGGCGACATGGGCTCTACAGTGTTCATTCTGGAACGATTTGGGCTTCTGCCATTCGGAGTTGGCTTCAATCCACAGTATCCTTACGATATTTACGCAGCAAATAAGTCGGCTTCCAACTACGACGGCCTGCTGGTGACGCTGCACAAAAAATACTCGCAAGGCGTGCAATTCGATCTGAATTACACCTATTCACATTCCATCGACAATCTTTCCGCCATTGCCAACAACGTCTTTGGCCAATCCGCGAACTTTTCAGGTGGGATCCTCTGCGATCCAGTAAACCTGCGGGTGTGCCGAGGAAATTCCGATTTCGATGCTACACACCTAATCAGCGGTGATGGCCTTTACGACTTGCCCTTTGGACGCGGCAAGTTCTTCGGGGGGCAGGCATCCGGTTGGATGAACCAGATCATCGGTGGTTGGCAGATTGCGGGCGAGACTCAATGGCGCACCGGATTTGCTTTTACCACGTTGGCCAACGCGTTTCCCTTGAGCTTCAACAACAATGTCCCTGCAATCTTTAACGGGGACACGTCCGCGGTGAAGGTCAAAGTTCACCAGACTTCGACCGGGCAGATCCAGCTGTTTGCCAACCCCACTGCGGCGCTGGCGGCATTTAGCGAGCCGCTTGGGTTCCAGGCTGGCAGCCGGAACAACTTGCGAGGACCACACTTCGCCTTGACAAACCTGAGCCTCAACAAACATTTCTCGATCCGAGAGAAATACGTGGTGGAGTTCAGAGCCGAGGCCTATAACGCTTTTAATCACCCAAGCTTCGCGCTACCCGGCGGAGGTTTCGGGGGTACGGCGGACATCAGCAATCCTCCGACGTTTGGAACCATTGCCACCACCGCCAGCGCTGCCCGAGCCATGCAGTTTGGGTTGCGGGTTGATTTCTAGAGCAGCCGGAGTTCTGGAACGATGGGGCCGGTCTTGGACTGGCCCTTTTTTTTTGATTGCCGAAAATTCGGGTGTCCCTACACCCAGCCTTCCCGCGGCAGATTGCCGTGGCGGAGCATGGCGGCGGCGATTTCCTTCAGAATCTTGGCGCAGACCATGGCGGTCTGAGTGTGACGATCGCATGTGGGGTTGTACTCGACGATGTCGGCGCTCACGATGGGCACGCGCACGTCGCGGCACCCCGCAACCTGGGGGGAGACTCAGCCACTGATTCGTTGGCGCTACTCTTCGTGATCCAGAGCCTTGCCGTCGGGACCAACCTGGACTTCCGATTTCTTTCCGCCGCCCTGCACCTTAGCCTCATAGGCCACCAGCTTGTCGTGCTTGGTGATGGACTCTACTTTGGTAAGTGTGCCTTTCCCGGCTTTAGCTTGCAGGCCTTCCTTCACCGCCGCGGGCAGGGAATCCAACTGGACCTGTTCTTCGACTTCCACCACGGCGCCAGTCGGGTCTATAAGCACGTCTTTGCTGTGGCCGTTCACCATCATTTCTGCTTCGAAGTAGGTCTGGCCGTTTTCTTTCTCCTGCGAGAAGCCGCGGACAGTCGCGCCCTGACTCTGCGCTGCCACGGTCTTCTCGACTGCCGGCGGCAGATCGGAACGTTGGATTTTCTTTTCCTGGGACCAGCCTGAAGTTGCGAGGACCAAACAGACAATCAGGGACACAAATACGCGGGGAGTACGCATAACATCACCTCCGAAGGTAAGCGCTGGTTAGTGGGACGCGACCACCGGCGCGGATCCCTTCTGGAAGATGAAGATACGGGGGAAGTCTGAAGATTGTATGAAACCCCCGCACTACTGGGCGCAGCGCCCGGAATCGAGCGAAGGTACTCGCAAACCCGG
>DATMPS010000064.1:0-5872 GCA_035567435.1 Terriglobales bacterium
CATGCTGCACTGGCTGCTGGCTGATCCAGTCCGACATCAGGGCAAGCGACTCTGGCTGTTATTTGGCAACCGGACCGAAACAGATATTTACTACCACGAAGAATTTCTAGATCTCGCCGCCCGTCATGCGAACTTTCACTACCTGCCAACTCTGAGCCGCGGCGGTTCCGAGTGGCAGGGTCTGCGCGGATACGTCCAGGAACATGTGCCAGGAATCGTCCCAAGCCGCACGGACATGCACGCCTATATCTGCGGCCTCGACAAGATGATCAAGGCTAATCGCGAGTTGCTGAAGGGCCTGGGCTTGGACCGTAAGTCGATTCTGTACGAGAAGTACGACTAGGACCTTGCATATACGGTTCGAGGCAATTGATCAGTTCACAACACAATGGGCCTTACGCCGAATTCGGCTCCGAAAATCGTTTCCGCGCTTGCCGCACGCACGCAATCAGGCCAGATCATGCGGCGGGCCCGGGTCGAATACTCGGTTTGTCGTGGACCGGCGCGGGGAACCGCAAGTCGTCATCATGGGCGTTAAGGACTTCCTCAGAAGGTTTGCTCCGCAAAAGAGAGCTGTGGCCGCCATTCGCGCCCTTTGCGCGCAAGCAGGAAAAAACAGGATTTCCACGCGCGTGATTGATCGTGAAATTCGCGCTTACCGGCGGGAACGCGCTCTCTAACTCCGATGAGCAGAATCCGGGTTGTGCCCGATCTTATTCGGAAAGCGGCGCGAATCGTGAGCCCGGATCAATGGACCATCCCAGAGCTGCGGCGATGAGTATTCCCCACCTTTCGCGAACCACCTGAAAACGGGTCATCGACCGCTTCTCTATGGGACGCTTTTTGTGGGAATTACGACTAGCGTGGCCCGCCGAGCACGCATCTCATTCTTCTTTGCTCTCCCTTTACACCCCCTTGCGGTCAAAGATCGCGACCGCAAAGGACGCTAAAGACAGCCGCAAAGGTCGCCAGTGAAGACCCATTCCCAACTCGAAAGAATAGCCTGTATCCATCCCGTGATTTGCCGCATCTAAACCTTGACAACGACCCACTCAGGTCTTATCATGTCGGGTAAAGCAATCGTTAATGAAATGATTATAAAGCACTTATTAGCTAAAAGGAGGCCCGAATCATGGCCAAGATTATCGGAATTGACCTCGGTACCACCAACTCCTGTGTGGCGGTTATGGAGGGTGGCGAACCCAAGGTGATCCCCAATGAAGAAGGCGGGCGCACCACGCCCTCAGTCGTCGGTTTTACCAAGACCGGCGAACGACTGGTGGGGCAAGTGGCAAAGCGCCAAGCCATCACCAACCCGGAGAACACGGTTTACTCGATCAAGCGGTTCATGGGACGCCGCTTCGACGAGGTGACCGAAGAAATCAAGATGGTGCCCTACAAGGTCGTGCAGTCGGGCGACCATGTCGCGGTACTGGCGCAAGGCAAGGAGTACACGCCTCCCCAGGTTTCCGCGATGATTCTGCAGAAGCTGAAGAAGGCGGCGGAAGACTACCTCGGCGAGAAAGTGACCGAGGCGGTCATCACCGTCCCGGCGTACTTCAACGACGCCCAGCGCCAGGCCACGAAAGATGCTGGACAGATCGCCGGCCTTGAAGTGAAGCGAATCATCAACGAACCCACGGCAGCCGCGCTCGCCTACGGTCTCGACAAGAAGAAGGATGAAACCATCGCGGTCTACGATTTCGGTGGTGGGACGTTCGACATTTCGATTCTGGAAGTCGGCGAAGGCGTCATCGAAGTCAAAGCCACCAACGGTGACACCCACCTGGGCGGCGACAACCTCGATCAGCGCATCGTGGACTGGTTGATTGACGAATTTAAGAAGGACGAAGGCCTCGACTTGCGAGGCAAGGGCAACGAGATGGCGCTGCAGCGTCTGCGGGACGCGGCGGAGCGGGCCAAGATCGAACTCTCCACCACCATGGAGGCCGAGATCAACCTGCCCTTCATCACCGCCGATGCTGGCGGGCCGAAGCATCTGGTCAAGAAGATGACCCGGGCCAAGCTGGAGTCGATGGTTGAAGAGATCATTCAGCGGTCGGTGGGTCCATGCAAGCAGTGCATGAAAGACGCCGGCGTGGATGCCAGCAAGATCAACGAAGTTGTGCTGGTCGGCGGACAGACCCGCATGCCGCGCATTCAGCAACTGGTGAAGGACCTGTTTGGCAAGGAAGGCCACAAGGGCGTTAACCCGGATGAAGTCGTCGCCATCGGTGCGGCCATTCAGGGTGGCGTGCTCAAGGGCGAGGTCAAAGACCTGCTCTTGCTGGACGTAACCCCGCTGTCGCTGGCGATTGAAACCCTGGGCGGCGTGGCTACGCCGATGATCCCGCGCAACACGACGATTCCGACCAAGAAGACGGAAACGTTCTCGACCGCGGCTGACAGTCAGACGTCGGTTGAAGTGCATGTGCTGCAGGGCGAACGTCCACTGGCGGCACAGAACCGCACGCTGGGCAAGTTCCACCTCACGGGCATCCCACCGGCGCCGCGTGGCGTGCCCCAGATTGAGGTGACGTTCGACATCGACGCCAACGGCATCCTCAACGTGACTGCGAAAGATACGGCCACGGGCAAGGACCAGAAGATCACGATTACGTCCTCTTCCGGTCTGAGCAAGGACGAGGTCGAGCGCATGGCCAAGGAAGCCGATTCGCATTCGGCCGAAGACAAAGCCAAGCGCGAGGAGATCGACTCCAAGAACCAGCTCGACTCTATGGTCTACAGCGTGGAGAAGATGCTGCGCGAACAAGGTGACAAGATCTCCGGCTCGGACCGTGGCGACGTAGAAAATGCGATTGCCGACGCCAAGAAGGCGCTGGAGTCGAACGAAAAGGCGAGCATGGACAAGGCGCGTGAGACCCTCACGCAGGCGTCGCACAAGTTGGCCGAGCAGATGTACAAGGCGGCCCAGTCACAGGCCCCGGGCGCCGGTCCGACGCCGGGAGCAAGTGCAGGCCCTGAGCCGGGCGCCAACGGCCAGCCCAAGAAAGACGAAGGCGTGATTGACGCCGAGTACGTGGACGTGGAAGACAAGAAGTAAGCTTTCAGCCATCAGTCTTCAGTTATGGCTGCAGGGAGAAGCGGGCTGTGTGGACGCGGGCGACTCGCCCGCAGGCTTTGGTAGGGCCGCCGTCCCGGCGGCTGTCGTGGGGGCGTCCCGCCGCACCGCGGAGGGCGCGACGCCCTCGGGACAGGCGGCGAGATGCAGGCGCCAGGGATCTAGGGGAGAAGAGAAATTGCAATTTGAAGTCAATGGTCAGGATTATTTTTTGAACTTTGCCGAAGACGAAGCCTATTGGTACGTCTTGGCACCCACGCTGACGGGCATCCAACGCATTCCCGTTTACGTGGATTCGCCGTCGTACGAACGCTTCGGCATTCTGGGGAAAAACCGTCACAACATTCCGAACTGAACTGCCATAATCTGTTCGTCGAGTTCCTGAGCGGCGCTCATAAGCAAGAATGGCCACAACCCCAAAAAAAGATTACTACGAAATTCTCGGCGTGAAAAAGTCCGCCTCGGCGGACGATGTCCGCAAGGCGTTTCGCAAACTTGCGCGCAAGTATCATCCCGACGTCAATCCCGGGGACAAGGCCGCAGAGGAGAAGTTCAAAACCCTCTCGGAAGCCAATGAAGTCCTGAGCGATCCCAAGAAACGGAAGATCTACGATCAGGTCGGGTTTTATTCCGACAACATCGACGCCACTACGGCCGAGGCCTACGCCCGGGCCGGGGGCGGCGCGGCTGGAACGGGCCCGGGCCAGGGATTTCCGGGAGCCCCGCCGGGAGGAAGCACACAGGGCACCAACTTCGATTTCGGCGGATTCGATTTCACCGACATGTTTGAAGGTGCCAAGGGCAGAAAGGCCAGCGCCTCTGGCACGGGGAGCTTCCGCGATATTTTCTCCGGCATCTTCGGCGGGCGAGGCGGGGCCGCCCAGGAGGGTCCCGAGCCCGGATCGGACCTTGAATATCAGGTCAACGTGCCTTTCTGGACGGCCATTCGCGGCGGCGTGATGCGCCTGAATATTACCCGGCGGGATGCCTGTCCTAACTGCCACGGCCACGGCTTTATTGAGGCCGGCGGCACCTGCCCCGAATGCGGCGGCAAAGGCCAGGTCACGCAGACTGGCGGACGGATGAAATTCAATGTCCCCTGTCCAAGATGCCACGGGACGGGGAAAAATATCTCGACCTGCCCCAATTGTCATGGGGAAGGAACGGTCGAACGTACCGAACCGCTTGAAGTTCGAATCAAGGCCGGGACCCGCGATGGCCAGCGCATCCGCGTCCCTGGCAAAGGCAATGCCGGCACGCATGGCGGTCCGGGGGGCGATCTCTACGTGATCATCAGAACCGCCGACCACCCCGTCTTTCACCGCGAAGGCGACGATATTCGCATCACCGTTCCGGTGACTGCCACGGAAGCGGCGTTGGGAGCGAAGATTGAGGTTCCAACCATCGACGGGCGCACTCTGCTCAAGATTCCGCCGGGAACCCAGTCCGGACAAAAGCTTCGCCTGCGCGAAAAGGGTGTGCCCTCGGCCACCAAGGAGGGCGCTCGCGGGGACGAGATCGTCGAGGTCAAGCTCACCGTGCCTATGCCCCGGGACGAGCGCTCCAAGGAGATCCTGCGGGAGTTGGCCAAGCTGAATCCGGAAGATCCGCGAGCGGAACTCTGGAAGAACGTCTAGAAATACTCTAACCACAAAGGACACGAAGGTTCACAAAGGAATTCCTCAGTGAACCTTCGTGTCCTTCGTGGTTTCAGGTTTCTCTTGCTGGCGGGACGGGCCATTACCTCCGTGCCGCCCCACAAAAAAATATCCGAAAATTGTTTTTACACTGCATCTAATTTCCCGTATGCTCACGGCTGCGAACTTGCAACCAGCCAAATTCTGAAAGCGCAAGGATCGCCCCAGGAGGAAGCCGTCGAAATTGGCAACAGCTAGCGCCCCGCGTCAAAGTCTTCCATCACCCACCGTCATCCCCAGCCGGAAAAAATCGGTTCGCCTCACGCTCTGGCCCCTGGTCGCCGCCACCTTCTTTATGGTGTCTGGCGGCACCTATGGCACGGAAGATATCGTGCACGGAGCAGGCTACGGCAAAGCCATTCTCATCCTGCTGCTGACCCCGATTCTCTGGAGTCTGCCGACCGCCTTCATGATCGGAGAACTTTCCAGCACGCTGCCCTTCGAAGGCGGCTATTACGCGTGGGTACGCCGCGCCATGGGCAATTTCTGGGGCTTTCAGGAAGCCTGGCTGTCTCTGGTGGCCTCGATCTTCGACATGGCGATCTATCCCACCCTGTTTGTGCTTTATCTCGATCGCCTGTTCCCCTGGTTCGCTGAGGGGCACCGCGGCACAATGGTCGCTTTGGCGGTGGTAATTGTTTGCGCAATGCTGAATATTGCCGGAGTTCGGGTCGTATCGACGACGTCGTTGTGGCTGTTCTTCGCGCTATCGGCACCATTTATTCTGATCGTAGCCATCGCCCCGTTTAAGTTCGGGGCTCTCGCCCACGCGGTAACTCGACCGACGACCTCCACCGTTGACATTCTCGGCGGCCTGCTTATCTGCATGTGGAACTACATGGGATGGGACAATGCGTCAACCATCGCCACCGAGGTGGAACGCCCGCAGCGGACCTATCCTCGCGCCATGCTGGCCGCAGTCGTGATCGTGGCCTTGAGCTATGTCGTCCCGGTGGGAGCCATGTGGATGACCGGGCTTTCCTCGAGCGCGTGGGAGACCGGTTCCTGGGCTGACATCGCCGGCATGCTCGGCGGGCCATTGCTCCGCGTCGGCCTTGCCCTGGGAGGCATGATCAGCGGGTTTGGCATGTTT
>DATMPS010000065.1:0-34682 GCA_035567435.1 Terriglobales bacterium
GGGCAATGATCCAGGCTCGCTGCCGGCGGGCGCAGCGGGGCCGTCGTGGAATGGCGGGTTCGTCGAGGCGCACTACACCTACAATCCGCAGCTGATCTTTACCGGTCGCTACGAACTGGTGCACATGTCGCGGCAAGCCAATGCGGGACTGATGCCGAACCTGGGCAACGTGGACTCGTGGACGGTTGGGTATCGCTGGTATCCGTTCATGTCCAGCCGCGCCGGGTTGGCATTTCACAACGAATACGCGCAGGCCAAGATGGGCAATACCTCCCTCATCACGAATTCGGACCAGACCAATCGCAGCGTGATGGTTGGGTTTGACTTCGACTACTGAGACGCGGGGAGTGAGGTCAGGGCTAATGCTCATCGGTAAAGCAGGATCATCCAGGCAGGGGGGCGCAGCGGTTCGAGTGTGGAGGCTCTGCGTCGCGCCGGCAATCTTTTTGTCGCTGTGCGGGACAGGCTACGCGCGAACACGGGAAAAGGCTGCGCCCAGTTTCACGATTGAGGTGGACCAACCCTTCGCCCGGGTGGCGTCGGTGGTCGAGGACGTAGCGCGGAGCAGCGTCATCAAGGGGACGTTCGAATACGCCGGGGAGGAGCAACTGGAGGGAGCTGAGTTCGAAGCGAACTCCCGCTTGTTCCCGGCTTGGACGGGTGCGGGCAAGGTATTTTTCAAGGTCCGCAACCGGACGCTGGCGCCCAAGCACTTCATCGAGAGCAACGATGTCGGGGCAGTAGCCGTGCGCTATGTGGTGGAGGCGGACGGGGCAAACTCGACGCGGCTCGTGATCGACGCGGTGTTCGTGGAGAACGGAGGCCACCACGGACATGCGTCCGACGGCTACGTGGAAACCTGCGAGTTTGCGGAGATCGGCAAGCGCCTTAAGGAGTTTGGGCAGCCGCATACGGTGCTCGCGGCGAATGAGAGTTCTTCGCGCTCGGAGGCCGGATCGGTTCCGGTCGCGGAGGCAAGCGAGTTGCCGCGAGTGATCGCCGACCAACAAGCCCAGTTCGAGAACGAGTCGGCGAAGCTGCGACAACTGGAGACCGAGGCCCGGAAGCTGCGCGCCTCGGAGTTTGTGCGCGTCGAGGCAGAGCGGGCGGAGATGAAGAGTTTGCCCTATTCGCATGCGCATGTGGTTGAGTCGCTCACCCGGGGTCAGGAAGTGACGGTTCTCTCCAAGAGCGAGTATTGGTGCCGGGTGCGCTCCGAGGACGGGCAAGAGGGATGGATCGCGAATGCCTCGCTGGAGGCGCGGCCATGAAGCTCTCATCCTGGAAGCGGCTACGCGCGTGTGCCCTGGTGCTCGTTCCTGCTTTGTTGTGTGTGCAGGCCTGGTCGCAGGCCGAGAGTGCCTCGGTCGAGCGGACCTATCCCGTGTCGGTCGAAGTCATTAAGAAAAGCCTGGAAGCGGTGGGCGCGCGAAGCGGCCGCTTGCCGATGCTCGATGGTTTCGCGGTGGGAGTTTCGGAAGGGGATCATTACGAGCAGCCGTATTTTCAATATCGGGTGCAGACGACCGGGTTGGACGGGAACAGCACGCGGGTGAAAGTGGAGGCGAAGATCAGCGCATGGTATCTCGATCCCAAGCCTTCGCGTTCGCAATACCGATCTTTGCAGTCCAACGGACGACTTGAAGCGGACCTGCTCGACCGCCTGCAGGACTTTCTGGCGGGGAAATCCGCGAGATCCGCAGTTGCTCCGCCCCGCGAACCCTCGGTAGGCAGCGCCGCAGTACCGGCTGCAGCTCTGCAACCGAAAGCCGTCGGGAGCCTCCAGGAACAACTGGATGCAATCCTGGCGCAGCGGCAGGCGGTCCGGGAGAAAGTCAGCTCGTTGCAGGCGCAGATCGGGGAACTCCACGCGAAAGAGGGCAAGCCTGCCGCAGTGAGATTGGCTTCGGTAAAGCGTTCAGGAGTGGGCGTAATGTCGCGCATGAATTTCGGCGGACCCGTGTTGTTTCGCGCGCAGGCACAGGACGAGTTCGAAGTGATCTCCCGCGAGTCGGGTTGGGCACTGGTGAGATTGAGTCCGGACTCGACCGGTTACATCCAGGCGGACGAACTTAATCTGCCCGATGGCGTGGTGGAAAAGACGCCGGCAACGGCGGTAGCGACGGTTGCGGAACCGGCGCCAACGCAAGGGGCGGATCCAGGCTTCTCGGTGCGGGAGGAAAACGTACGGGTGTTTTCCGGAGACTGGGCGCGGCTGCGCGGCAAGAAAGTCCTGTTTGTGTATGTGCAGGCCAGAGGCTTGCTGGCCGATTTGAGCGGAGACAGCGCAAAACTGGCGTACGCCAAGGGAATTTTCGAGAGCCGCTACCACGTGGCGACCGATAAGAGTCCTGATGTCGAGGGAGTGGTTGTGGTTTTCTTGGGGAACAAGGGTGGAGTGGCCGCGGCGACTTTGACCGACATCCGGCAGTGGGTGGAAGGGGGCCTCGCGGAGAACGCCTTCCTCAACCGTTGCTCGCTGGATCCCCCAGCGGTGTTTCCGAACACGCGGCTGAACTAGGGATTTTTGTTTGAAATGATGGCGGCAAGAGTTTTTATCTTAACTAAGGAAGGTGAACTCTTTATGAACGTAGTCTCAAAGCAATGGTTCATGGGGCTGGTGCTGGCAATGACGATCGTACTGCCTTCGTTCGCCCAGGAAGCGCACGTTGGGAATCTCACGGGGCACGCAGGGCAAGGCAAGAAGTCGTATCGCCGGTTCTGCGTGGGCTGTCACGGACCCCTCGGCGATGGGAATGGCGAGAACGCGCAGTGGCTCGATCCCAAGCCGCGGGACTTCGTGGCCGGCACCTTCAAATGCCGCTCCACCCCGACGGGTACGTTGCCGACGGACGAGGATCTCTATAAGTCGGTGTCGCGCGGGTTTACGAACTCGAACATGCCGCACTGGGATGCGTTGACCACGCAGAACCGGATCGATCTGGTTGCCTACATCAAGAGCTTCTCGCCGCGCTGGCAGAGCGAGAAGCCGGGGCAGCCGATCGCGGTGCCGGCGGAGCCGGCCGTGACCAAGGAAAGCATCACGCACGGCGGGGAACTGTTTCAGAAGATGGAATGCTGGAAGTGCCACGGCCAGCAGGGCCGCGGGGACGGACCGTCGGCTGCGACACTCACCGACAGTAAAGATCAGCCCATACGTCCATACAACTTCGCCGACGGGTCCAGTGACTCTCGCTTCAAGTGCGGCGACACCAACCAGGACTTGTTCAAGATTTTCATGACAGGTGTGGATGGCACGCCCATGCCGTCGTTCGCGGACGTGATCCAGCCCAACGATGCCTGGGACCTGGTGCACTACCTCCGAACCTTGCAGGTCCATCGCAATAGTAAGGAGAACGAGGTGATGAAAGGGGGCACTCCGAAGAGTCCAGCGGCAGCGTTCGGCACGGAGAGATCGTCGGGAAGCGGCAATTAGTAGGCCTCGGGGCGAGTGCAGGGTGAGCGTTCGGCCAGCCTCAGGCGCTAAAGCGCAACGAAGTTTCACGGGTCTTAGCGGCACGAGTGAACTCGCGCCCTTCCCTTTTCGCTGGGCGGGGGGCTGTTTTTGCCCTGCTTCCTAGGTTCGGTCCGCGACGTTCTGAGGTCTGGGCGGGCATAGGACTCGGCCGCTCGGCCGAGGAGTGACAGCGGCTGTTCGAGACCCTCCCCCCCTCCCCCGATTTCTGCGGCTCTTCCTCCTTCTTGCGAATCGCGCGACCTTCGCTAACACCTTGTGCGTTCCGATCCTTCGTTCTAGGGGACGATCAAACCACCTCGCGTTGTACGACCCTGACTGGCAGCGGAATTGCTCTAGAACCTTGTTGGTCTTGCAGTAAGCTAGTGACGGGTATGCAGGCACTTCGCGTGGTGGTGATTGACGATGAGTCGAACACTTGTGCCTTTCTGAAGGCTGTTTTTGAGGCCGAGGGGCACGAGTGTCACACGTTTCTTCGCCCGCAAGAAGCGGAGCAACACCTTGCGGCGAACGAGGCCGACCTGGCGATGGTGGATGTCTACCTGGGTGCACAGAACGGCATCGACGTGCTGCAGCGCGTCCGGGTGCTGCGACCGAAGCTGTACCCGGTGATCATGACGGCGAACGTGAGCGTGGAGACGGCGGCCAAAGCCCTTTCCGAGGGGGCCGTAGACTACGTGAGCAAACCGCTCACGGTGGAGCAGATTCGCAACATTGCAGCTAAAGCGCAAGCATTCCGCTTGCATCAGAAGGAAGCCGTGCCGGCTGAGGTGGAGGAACCGCAGGACTCGGCCATCGTGGGACGCAGCCCGAGAATGCTGGAGGTGTACAAGGCGGTCGGGCGGGTGGCGGCCAGCGACGTAAGCGTCCTCATCACCGGTCCCAGTGGCACGGGCAAAGAACTGGTCGCGCGGGCGATTCACCAGCATTCGAAACGCAAGGATCAGCCGTTTACACCGGTGAACTGCGGCTCGTTCACGGAGACGATTCTGGAGTCCGAGTTGTTTGGCCACGAGAAGGGCTCGTTCACGGGAGCGGCTGGCGCTCACCGCGGCCTGGTCGAAGCCAGCGACGGCGGAACGCTGTTTCTGGACGAGATCACGGAAACGACCCTGTCGTTCCAGGTGAAACTGCTGCGGGTGATTCAGGAGCAGCAGGTCCGGCGGGTGGGTTCGAACAAGTACACTCCGGTGAACGTGCGCATTCTGGCAGCGTCGAACCGCGAACTGGCGCAGCTATTGAAGCAAAGCCAATTCCGCGAAGACCTCTACTACCGGCTGGCAGTCGTATGCATTGATCTCCCTTCGCTGCAAGAGCGCCGGGATGATATTCCATTGCTGGTCCAGCATTTCCTGCGACGGTTCAACCAGAAGAACGGTCTCGCGGTGAGCATTGATCCGGCGGCGGTGCGGCTGCTGCAGCAATTGCAGTGGCCGGGCAATGTGCGGGAACTGGAAAACACGGTGAACCGGCTGGCGATCTTCGCCCCCACCGGCGAGATCACCTGGGCCGACGTCGAAGCGGAAAGGGAGAGCCTCCCGCAAGGCGAGGAAGCGCCGGTTGCGGTTGCTGCCGCACCGGACCGGTTACTGGAACTCGAACGCCAACACATTCTGCAGATCCTGAAACAGACCGGAGGGAACCGGTCGGAAGCGGCACGCAGGCTGGGCATCGAGAGAAAAACGCTTTACCGCAAGGCCCTGCGCCTGGGGATCGATCTGCAGTCGAGCGAGAAATGAAGACGGCCGGGGCGACCCATCGCGGCTGGGGTCAGGCGGCCGGCCTGACTGCGCTTTTGTTCGTTCTGGTGGGCTTGCTCTCGGCATTCCCTGTGGTTCGCGACTGGCAGCTGCGGTTCACGGACACTTTCTTTCGGCTATCTCCAGCGCCCGGACAAAAATCTCAGGTCGTCCTGGTGACGATTGACGACGAAAGCCTGCAGCGCTACGGGCGCTGGCCTTGGTCGCGTACGCTTCTGGCACAACTCACGAACAATTTGGTGCAGGCCGACGCGGGCGTGATCGGTCTGGACATCCTGCTGTCGGAACCGCAGACCGGCGATGCCGACAAGGTCCTGCAGGAGGTGCTGCAGTCAGGGCATACCGTAATCGTGGACAAGATCGCGGCCTATCCCGACGGCCCGAGGTGGATGGAGCCGTTGCCGTTGTTCGCGCAATCGGCGGTGGTTGGTCACGCGCAGGCCGTACTCGATGCCGACAGTGTTTGCCGGCGTTACCCGGCATACTACGTCACGCTGAACGGACCGCGCTGGCCTTTTGCGGTCGAAGTGGCAAGACGGACCGACCGCGGCCGCACGGCTTCCTTCCTCTCTGCCCATGGCATTGCGGTAGCGGAGGATGCGGCTCCAGTGAGCCAAGCAAAGCCGGTGCTGATACGCATCCCATTTCGGCGGGGCGGGTTCGACACGATTTCGGCGGCGACGGCCCTCAACGGTCTCGACCCAGCCCTGGTACGGGGCCGTCCGGTGCTGGTGGGTTTTGGCTCGGCCGAACTTGGGGACCGGCTGAGCACGCCGCTGCGCCCGGAGTTCCCCACATCCGGCGTTGAGGTTCATGCCCAGATCCTTGACGGCATCCTGACCGGCCGCACACTGCGCGAGCTGCCGCTGTGGGCGGGTGCGTTGGTGTTGCTGGCGACCTGCGGAGTCGCAATCGTCATTTTTCGCAAGTGGCCGGGCTTCGTGGCGCTCAGTGCTCTGCTTTTCACGGCTGCAGCCGGTTACGGGATTGCACTGCTCGTGTTCATTCGCGGGGGGCTCGTCGTGCCCGCAGGGTCGATGATGCTGGCCATCGTAGGGGCCCCGCTCCTGGTCTACACCGCGGACTTTGTCCTGGTGGAACGGAGCGTGACGCAGCAGTTACTGGGATTGCGATCTTGGCTCGCTTTGCGCGGCAAGGAGGGAGCAGCGCGCGAGAAGACGGATCTCTCGTGGCGACTCGAATTGCTGCAACAGCTTCAGACCGAACTGGGGTCGCTCTATGAATTGCACACGGCATTGCTCGAGTCGACCCAGGATCTGATTGCAATTTTCGATGAGCAAGGAAAGCTTCTGCTGAACAACCGGGCGTTCGCGAGTGCCCACGGGCTTGGTCCGGATGGAGCGATGCTGGAGCAGGTACGAGGGCTGTGGAAGGCGAGCGAAGATGCTCCTCTCGTCCGCAACGGCGCGATCGAAGAAGGCGAGGTCGCCCTCGACAGTGAGCTGTACTCGGCGCGCATTGCCCCTATGCCTTCGACCCGGCTGACGCCGGCGGGGGGAACGATTGTGACCCTTACCAGCCTGCGGACCCGGGTGGAGCGTGACCGAGCGCGGGCCGAGGCGCTCGGATTCATCACCCACGAATTACGAACTCCGCTGGCCTCGGTGCAGGGGTTTGCGGAGCTGATGATGAGCTATCCCAATTCGCCGGCCTGCGCGAATGCTCCCGAGACCATCTTCCGCGAGTCCAAGCGGCTGCTCGCCCTGATCAGCAGCTACCTGGATGTGCTGCGGCTGGACGCGGGTGCGAAGTCGGTTTCGATGCAGGCGATTGAACTGGAAGGGGTAATCCGGCAGGTGTTCGATATCCTGCGGCCGCTGGCGAGCGCCGCGGGGATGCGGCTGGTGCTGGAAGAGGAGGAACCCTTGTCGGTGATGGGCGATGCCCCCCTGGTCAATGGGGCGGTGCTCAACCTGGTGAGCAATGCGATCAAGTACGGGCAGCCGGGAACCGACATAAAGATACGTTGTTTTCGAGATAACGACGAAGTTATTATCAGCGTGCATAACTTGGGGCAGCCGATCGCGGAGCAGGAGATTTCGCGGCTCTTTGATCCCTACTATCGCGCATCTAACGTTCGAGAGAGCAAGACCGGTTGGGGCCTCGGTCTGGCGTTCGTGAAGCGAATTGCCGAGAAACATGGGGGTTCGGTGCAGGCCAGGAGCGAGCCGTCCGGCATCGTGTTCGAGATCCACCTGCCCGCGCAAATGGTGCCGGCGGTGGTGACCAAGGAGATTTTATGACCGCGATACGGCAGGTTTGCACGGCCATGATGGGGTTGCTCGTGCTCGCGGGCGCCACCGGGCAGAACCCGGAGACAGTTGCATTGCCCGTGGGTTCGGCGACCATCGCTGAGTTCAAAGGCGACATCGCCCTGCACGCGGCTTCCGGCGAAGTGGTGACGGCGCAGTCCGGGACGGTGCTTGCGCCGGAGAGCACCATTGAGACAAACAAAGGAAGCGTCCTGCTCGACTTGCAGGATGGATCACAGGTGCTGGTGAAGTCGAATAGCCACGTGGTATTGAAGGCGCCAACTCAGGAAAAAGGATACTGGCTCGAACTGCTGCTGGGAAAGATCAACGCGAAGATTCAGAAGCGGCTGGGGAATACGCCGTCGTTCCGTATGGGAACGCCGACAGCAGTGATTACGGTGCGGGGCACGCGCTTCTCCGTGGAAGTCAACAAGAAACAGAGGACGTCGGTCGAAGTGTACGAAGGCCTGGTCGAGGTGTCGGGATTCCGCCTGGGAGCGCCAGGGCCTCCGGTGATGCTGAGCCCCGGATACTCGACCGGGGTTGAGCAGAATCGCAATCCCGAGTCCCCGCACGGGATGGACAATCGAGGCGATGACGAGAGCCGCGGGAACCGTCCCGGGATGGGGGTCGGCGGGGGGCAGCATGGTGACGATCGCGAGAGGCAGGGATCCCAGCCCAGCACCCCGAATCAGAATCCGCAAAGGTCCGATCACGAAAAGGACGACTAAGAACTGACCAAAGCTCCCCGGGTTTGTTCGAAGTTTTCAACGCAACCTTAGACGCGAGGCTTTCCGCTGCGAGTTTGCTGTGGTTCCCCACGGTGGATAGGGATGCTGCGGGGGCAACACTGGGTTCGGGTCGTCCCCCAAGTTGAGTCATGTCGACACACATATCGTTCCGGAGATCCCCCGTTTGACGGTTTTTTCCCAGCAGAAAGAGGTCTAGAATCGCTGCCCGGCCTGGCATTTGAAGTGCTTCTCTGTTTGAGACGAGGTGGTAGGAGCCTTGGGGAGCGGTCATTCACAAGCCGAAGTGTGTCTGGCGGCGGTTGTGGTCAGTGTGCTGCTGTGCGCAGCGGCTACGCTGGGTTTCGCGCAAGGGCGGCCCCAAACCGTCTCGCGTAGTCCGCACGGCAACCTGAACATCCCGTGCCAGAACTGCCATACCTCGGTGGGATGGAAGCCGATCCGCGCAGTTCCGGAATTCGATCACGACAAAACCAGCTTTGCGCTGCGGGGCATGCACGAGAACGTTGCCTGCACGCAGTGCCATGCCAAGCCAGTGTTCTCGAACACGGGGACCAGTTGCGGAGACTGCCACGCCAACATTCATCGCGGTAAAATGCGGGCCTGCGAACAGTGTCATACGGTGAAGGGCTGGAACGTCACCCTTCAGCTGGCGGCGAATCATGAAAACCGGTTCCCCCTGACTGGAGGGCACGCGGGGTTGGATTGCGCGGATTGTCATAAGGGCGCCGCGACGAGCCAGTTCGAGGGACTCGATATCCGCTGCTATTCGTGCCATCAGACGACGTACCAGCAGACGAACGCGCCGAGCCATACGGCTTCGGCGACGGCTTTCCCGATCGAGTGCGAACAGTGCCACACGGTGAACACTTGGCTGGGTGCCAAGTTCGATCACCTCGCGCGGACCGGATTCGCTCTGACCGGCATGCACGCGACGCTGGAGTGTACGGCGTGTCATTTCGGCGGGAAGTACCAAGGAACTCCGGCGACGTGCGTTGGGTGCCACCTCTCCGATTACCAGAAGGCAGGCAATCCGAACCACGTGGCGCTGGGGATACCCCAAACCTGTCAGGAGTGCCACACGACTGCGGCGTGGTCTCCTGCGACGTTCAACCACAACGCGGTTGGATTTCCACTGACCGGGGGACACGCCAATCTGCAATGCGATCAGTGCCACAAGAACGGGAATTTCAACCTGACCAGTACGGATTGCGCCTCGTGCCACCTCCCGGACTACCAGAAGACGACCAATCCGAACCACGTGGCCGCGGGAATTCCGACGCAATGCACGATGTGCCACACCACGATCGCGTGGTCGCCGGCGTCATTTGATCATTCCAAGACGGCGTTTCCGCTGACCGGAGCGCACGTACAGCTCCAGTGTGACCAGTGCCACAAGGGGAACTACAACCTCCAGGTAGCGACGTGCGTGAGCTGCCACCTCCCCGATTTCAGGGCGACGACCAGTCCTAACCACGTGACTGGCGGTTTGCCGCAGCAGTGCGAAGTCTGCCACAGCACGTCGGCATGGACTCCAGCGAGCTTCAATCACGCCATGACTGGGTGGGCCCTGACGGGGGCGCACGTTTCCTTGCAGTGCGATCAATGCCATAACACCACCTACAGCCCGTCCGGGCCCTACAGCCTGACCAGCACGACTTGTGTGACGTGCCACCTGAACGACTTCAAAGGCACGACGAACCCAAATCACGCGAGCGCCGGGTTCCCGCAGCAATGCGACGTGTGTCACAGCACGGCGGCATGGAGTCCGGCCACGTTCAATCACAACAACACGGCATTCCCGCTGACCGGTGCGCATACGTCGGTCGCGTGCGCCAGTTGCCACGTGAACAACAACTACACCACCGTGCCCACGGACTGCTACAGCTGCCACAAGCTGGACTACACAGGCACGACCAACCCGAATCACGTTTCGGTTGGTTTCCCGACCACGTGCGTCACCTGCCACAGCACGACCAGCTGGCTGGGAGCCACTTTCAATCACACATGGTTTCCGATGAATCATGGCGGTGCGAACGGGATATGTGCCACCTGCCATACCAATTCGAATGACTACACGGTGTTCCAGTGCACGAATTGCCACACGCAGGCGCGCACCGACAGCCAGCACCAGCACGTGGGTGGGTACGTCTACAACAGCGTGAACTGCTATGGCTGCCACCGCAACGGTGGCGGGGGCTAGGCGACGCTCCGTCGCACACGGCGATTGTTCATCAAGAAGCGGAGTTGAAGTGAGAGCACTTGCCAGTTTCGGCCTGTCGGTATTTTTGGCGGTAGGGGCGGGCGCCCAGAGCGCGAGTGATGCCGTGCGGCTCGAAAATCTCGGTGTGGTGCTTCAGAAGAACGAGATCAAGGTGGAAGTAACGCTTACTTCGGCGATCACTCCCCGGGTCACGCCGGCCACCCGCCCAGACCGTCTGCTGCTCGAACTTCCCGGTGTCGGCCCCAGCGCCCAGCGGGCGCCTATCCCGGGGAATCAAAGTGACGTCAAGTGGGTGTGGGTGGAGACAGATCCGAAGGCCAGTCTGGGACTGAGCCGCGTGGTGGTCGAGCTGAGCGGGGCGCGTCCGTACGAGCTTTCGGTCGAGGGCAGCAAGATCGTCCTCACGATTCTTCCAGCGGTAAAAGCGGACTCGAAGAAAAGGAGCGGACCGGTTGGGGCAGCATCTGCTCCTCTAGTGGGAAGGCTCCATCGGGGAAAAGATGCGCCGAACGCGGAAACATCGAACGCCGTGCAGACAACCGAGTTGACGCCGCCGCCCGCGCTACCCCCGATTGCCTTCCCCGAGACGCAGGCCAATTCCACCGCCACTCGTTCCGGGGGGAACTCGACTGGAACCGCGCCAGTCGTACCGTCGAATCAAGTAGCACAGCCAGCTACCCTTCCCGAGCCTCCCTCCCCGGTCCCGTCCGTCGATGCGGGGAGCCCGGCGGTGGGGACCTTGAACCCGCCGGGACAAGAGCCGGCGACCGGGTCGAACGCAGAACCCGCGGCGGTGCCGGTGGAAGGCGACGCGGCCACGCAAGCTGCCAACCGTCCCTCGCAGGCGAATCCTGATGTGCGGATCGCGTTTCGGGTGAAGTACGTTGCGGAAGGGATTGCTTACCTCGAGGGAGGGCGAAACGACGGACTTACCGAAGGCATGAAGCTCGAAGTAAGAGGGCTCGACCCCTCGACGAAGGTTACGGCCAGCAAGAGCGAGGACGCGCAGTCGATCGCCGACCTGCAAGTGGCTTCGGTCGCTTTGTCGTCCACGGTCGCTGAGATCCACAATCCGACGCGGGCCGTCAAGGTGGGTGACTGGGCGTATCTTTCTTCGGAAGATACGCAGATCATGATCGCGCAGCGCTCGCTGAGCGCGACGCGCAAGTATCCGGTAGTGATCGCTTTCAGCGAAGGCGATACGCTCGACGACGAGGCGCGTGTGGTGGTTCCGCGGCCACCCCTGCCGGAGGTGAACCGTGCCCGCGGGAGAATTGGCTTTGACTATTCCGGAGTCGCCGCCCATGGCGCTGGCGGAGGCCTCAGTTCGAACGCCGGAGTTGTCATTCGCACCGACATCACCCGGATCAACGGCACTTACTGGAACCTGAGCGGCTTCTGGCGCGGACGGCTCAGCAACCGGTCGTCGGTTGGGCAGAACACGCTGCAAGACCTGATCAACCGTACCTACACGATAGGCCTGACCTACGATAATCCGAAATCGAACTGGGTGGCCGGGTTCGGGCGGCTCTACTTGCCGTGGGCCACGAGCCTGGACACGATCGACGGCGGCTATGTTGGACGCAAGCTGTCGGGGGGCGCCACCGTCGGCATCTTCGCCGGGACGTCGCCCGATCCGTCCTCGTGGAGCTACAGCCCTGATCGCCAGATTGGTGGAGCCTTTGTGAACTTCGAAGGCGGCAGCTTCGACGATCTGCGCTACACCAGCACTTCGGGGCTGGGAGTGAGCACCCTGAAGTGGTCCATTGACCGGCCGTTCGTGTTCTTTGAGAACGGAATCTTCTACAAGCACTACTTGTCGATCTACCACTCGCTGCAAGCCGATAGCCCGCGTGGGAACGCGGCAGTGGCTGCACCCGGACCCGGGGTAAGCCGGAGTTTTCTCACGGTGCGCCTGCAACCCGTTTCGCGGGTGGAGTTTGACGTGAACCACACGTACTTCCGTGATCTCCCGACCTACGATCCCACGCTGGTGGGGACCGGGCTACTGGACAAGTATTTGTTCCAGGGCTTCAGCGGGGGAGCGCGGGTGCAGGTACTCAAGAATCGAGATATATGGGCGTATACCACCATCGGCCGGAGCAGTCGCTCGTCCGATACAAAGTCATCGTGGAACCAGCTCTACGGAGTCACGGTGGGCCGTATGCCTTGGATCGGAGTCCGGACCGATCTGCACTACTCGACGTTCAACAGTTCGTTTGGAAACGGTTCCTACGAATCGGTCTCATTCTCGCGCAATTTCAACGACAACCTGCGCTGGGAAGTCTTGGGAGGGCGGCAGTCGTTTGGGTCGCCCACCACGAACGAAGCCTCACATTTTGTGACCGGGAATTTTGAAGCATCTCTGGGCGCGCACTACTTTGCGCAAACCGGGTACACCTGGAACCGCGGTGCCGCGCAGAACTATGACCAGTGGCTGTTTACGTTCGGATACCGATTTGACTCCCGATCGAAGCGGAAGTAGGAGTCCGGGGCGGTGGTGATCCACCGCTTCTCCGCATCTTCATCGTCGAACTAGGAGCCGGATGTGTGATTCACTTCGTAGTAATCCGTTTTCGGAACGTAGTGGCGGTAGAGGACCAGGAGGGTTCCGAGAACCTTGATGCTGGCGTCGACAATTCCGGCTTTTCGTTGTCTCTCAGCCTGATTTTCGATGTCCTCCCGCAGGTCGCTAGATACCAGTCCCACGGCGTCGATAATGGTTGCGTTGTCGCGCATCGTGTGCTCCTTGCAGAAAGAGGACTCGGCCGGCTTCCCGCAGTTAAAGTGACTTTCTCTCGCGAGAGCATATCCGTTCCTTGGCGGTAAGCAACGTTACGTCGGGGATAGCACATCCTCCGCGCAGCCAGCGAGGTGAGTCGTCCTGCCTCTTGCAACAAGCTTGCAGCGGAACGCAGACTGTTTGGCTAGAAAAGGGGACCATAGGGAAGACTGGAGGAGCGGGTCGGAATCGAACCGTTTGGCATCCAATAGAATCTGTGAGTTACAGAGTTTGCAATAGGTTAGAACGGCCAGAAATTAGACAGAGGCGGATCGGTAGCACAAATTAGCAATAAAAGGCGGCCGCGATTTTGTTGATTCACTTATTTGTGGGTTGTTGCTCGTGACGCAGCTCCCGAATGAGGTCTTGATCGTCTACACAGCGCCTCGCGGACCCGAACTGGTAAGAGATCAGTGGCGCATTGAGTAGCTAAGTGACTGAACTTTTATCAATCGAGATCTGGCCTCACACGAGGCTATCTTATGGCTAGGGCTTTTGAGCAGCACGGATGTGGGCGATTGCGGATCCTGACAACTTGCGTTTCTTGCGGGCAGTGAACGTGACCCTGAAAAGCTTCTCGAATTGGCCAGGGTGATCGTCACTACGCACCGGCAAAAAAGACTGCTCCTCCCGCTGGGTCATGTAAAGAACACAATTCGCCTTATCGACCTGACGGGCCGGATTGCCGACATTTCGGCACCAGACTTGTACCCAAGCCGCCCAGTTCCGAATTCGTAACAAACTGGGCTTCTCGCTCAGCACTACTGCTGTCCGAGTTAACCTCCACTTGAAAGAGTCGGATGCCTGCAACCAGCTTTGTCGATGCCTCCCATCGGGTGGTAGTTACCATCTGTTCCGGCCAGCTGACTCTCGACGAAGTCAAGACGACATTTGCTGACACGCGCAGGCATCCAGATTTTCATCCAGACTTTCGGCAGCTCATCAATCTCTCGAAAGTCTCCAAGTGCCTCCTCTACTCCAAAGATCTATATCAACTCAGGCAAGAGCACGATCCGTTTTCAAACAAAGGCAAGCGCGCCGTAGTTGCGCCCCATGGGGTTTTGTTCGGAATTGGCCGAATGTACCAGCAGATCTTGAACAGTCAGGAGTTCGAGGTTTTCGATTCACTCGTGGAAGCCAGAACGTGGTTGGGATTGAACGCGGTGATGCTGGACGCAGCGCTGCAATCGGCGTCGAGTGCATTGGGACTAAAAGAGGAAACCTCGCTTCTCGATGTGCCTTCCGATGACCCCTCCGGTGACACCACTCCGAAGCACCTTAGGAAAGGAAGTAGCGGCTAGACCTCTTTTTCATTGAGTCTGCTTGCATCGAACGTAATCCCTCCCGTAACCAACATCCCGTAATCTTTCACCAACCTCGACGTACGGGATAGAGTTCATCGTATCCGGAAAACTAATGGTCCCATTTAAAGCAGCAGGCACAGTCCTGCTTGTCGGAGTATTGTTGCTTGCGATCAAGTACGGGATTAATTTCGCCAACAAGAATCGACGACCATGATGCTCGGGCCGATCCGCCGGAAGATCCTGTATCGAGAGACAAGCCGCTATTTCACAAGTGTGCCATCCTACAAATAGCGGCCTGACCCCCACAAGACGACGGGCCCATGGGGCGAGAGTGCCGGACTCGAACCGTCGACCTCGGAGGGCGCTTCCAGCGCACTACGATTGTGCTCCCGCGCTCATGCTGGTAAAGACTAGTCGAGTCTCCCGGGCGCTCGACTTGTTCTGACGCTTGTTCGGTTTTCAGAACTGCCCGGCTCGGTCAGCAGTTACTTCTCAGAGCTGAACCCCAGTCAGCGGATCAAGAATCAACTCTTTTGCGAACGCTGCGAATCCACAAAATCCCCTTTGCCGTGCGCCCTTCCGAGTCGGCAAGTCCGCCCCCGCTCGCGTATTGATCCGGGGTTCTATGAGTAACCTAGTGGCGGTGACCTAGGTACATTGCGGCGTACATCCAGGCAGTCTAATCTTTCCGATCTAGTATGAACCTGAAACCCTCGGAACGCCATCCCACGGACCAAATGGTCCCTGCAAAGGTTACTCGCAGTCAGCCAGCAAGGCGTCGGAGCAGTCGGATAGCCCTCAACGCTCCCATAGCGTTGTCAGGTGAGGATCGCCACAAACGTTCCTTCACGATGCCTGCCAGAGCCACCAACCTGAATCGGCATGGAGCTGCCGTTCAGCTAAACCGTGAGCTATTGGTTGGGTCGGTTGTCCTCGTGCGAAATAAGCGAGGTACTCAGGTTTCTGCCCGGGTCGTCGCCCAATTGGCCGCCACCAAGGGAGTTTCCACCTACGCAATCGAGTTTGTTGAAAAAGACGACAAAGCCAACAGTTTCTGGGGGATCACGTTCCCGTCGAACCCCAACTAGCCAATCCCTGAGGTCCCGACAACGGTGTACTTCTTGAGCCAGAGCGCTCGAGCCCAATGTTGCCTAAAACTGACAAGTCGCGCTGATCCAGCTTGAACAATGGCCTATACGAGGTATCCTGTCCGAATCCTCCTTGAAAGTGATGCGCGTTGGCGAATCGCGCCCCCCGTCCCCTGACTTAGTCCGCTACGCTCGTAATGTGCTCCAGACTTCACCACTTCCCGCTTGAACTTGGTACACGGGAACACGGCTCAGGCAGTCCCGACCACCACCGCATACCTACCGACCGGTGAAATGCAGGGAGAAATTAAAACTCCCCTGCCGATTGAATTCGTAGCAGGTTGGATTTCGTTCGCGTCCGTCCTGCAGACACTAAGCTGCCAGAGAAGGCGCACGATCCCAAGACAGCTTCGTTAAAGCAATAGCTTCGCAGACCGGTCGCACGAGCATTCGACAACTTACGAGCCAATTTCCCGTAGCCAAACAACCAAAAAGAGTTTTTCGAACAGCCACTCGCGATTGCACTCTCATCACCCTGTTCTCCCAACTCGGCCCCTCGCGCTCTCCCCTGCCGACAACACGCCCTTCTGGGAGTTGCATCTTTACTTGCGCTCAGCATCTAATGCTTACGATTCTTGGGCCATCGCCGAAGCCCCCGTAGGGAATTGTGACGGGAAAGTCCATTGGTCCCTGACTAGCCGCGACCTCCGTGCACGCGCTCCTATCGGCTGGGGTTTCCGGTACTTTTTGGTCCCTGAGACCTCTGGCCGGAGGTGCGCTTTGGGATACACATTTATCAACATCTCCAGGCCCGAGGAACCGAGCAAAAAGTCGTACTGGAAGCTGTGGCTGGTCGGCATTTTCGCCGTGCTGACTGTTGCCTTCCTCCATTGGGGTGGTTATCTGCTCGTCGCGGACGGGGCCGTGCCGCAACACGTTGATGCAGCCGTGGTCCTGCAGGGATCTATAGCCAGTGTGAGAGCGCGCACCGCCGCAGCGATGGCACTGTTGCAGCAGGGTTCAGCAAACCGAGTCGCAATCAGCGTGCCCAGGGAATCTTATTGGGGCGAAGAAATACCTCCAATTGCGCGCCCGTACCTCGAAAGGAAGTATGGGGCTGAGTTGGCCGGGAGAGTCGATTTCTGCAGTACAGAGCCGGATGTGATCTCCACCCAGCAGGAAGCACAGGCGCTTAGCACATGCATCCAGGAGCATGGGTGGAAAAGCATTGCGCTATTGACTTCAAACTACCAAAGTCGCCGGGTTGGAATGATTTGGAGAAGGACTCTGCCGAAGGGTGATACGTCAGTTTACGTCTCCGTGGAGGGTGTGCCCGATCCCGACTATCAACCGCGTGGATGGTGGCGACAACGACTCTACGTGGAAACCTGGCTAAGGGAGTCTGCCAAACTCGCGTGGGCCAGCCTGTAGAACGATATTCACCGTCCGGCACGAGCAAGTTGGGGCGCGGGTCTCGATCCAACTACGGGGTTCTGCGTGAAGTCTGATAACGTCGATTGTTAACGTCAATTGTCCCCACCGTCCACCCATTCTTTTGGAAGAACGGCAAAATGCTGGACCTCGGGAGCTTCGGCGGCACCAGAGGCGTCCCTAGCTGTCCGCTTTGCGGGCGGCGGATTTTGGTGAACAAACAGCGCATCGCGTTCGGAAAAGCTTGGAAGAGGAGGAACTGTTCGTGAGGTAAGCGAAACCTCTTATTCTCATCCAGCGGGTGCAAATCCCGCCTGACCTGGCGAATCTCAGCGCGTAGAGGTTCGGCATCCTCGACCGTTCCTTTCTCGATCAGAAGCAGGAACAGGAAGCCGAACAAATCAGCCACAATACTCTAGCCCCCTATCGAAGCATGATTTGCCAACACATCCGACCAAATGGGGCGAAGCCTAACTGAAAGACGTTCGACCTGACCCTGCCCGCGGAAAACGTATCCCTTGCGGGTTTACGGCGAACCGGGGGTAGTCAGTACCGGCGTCCTTCGGGCACCGCATGGAGAGGACGCGTAGCGTAACGATATGTGAAAATTGAGCGGTTTTGAACAGCCCCACCGACTTCTTGAGACATATTATCGCCGCTGAAAAAAAGTGCTGCGCCACTTGAACGGTAGATACTTCTTGCTGGGCGCGGAGGGAAATATGAGGTCGCGCGGCGTTCGTTGGTCGGTTCTGTTGTTCTTACTTCTCTCGTCATTGGCAGTCGGTGCTTATGCCGATTCCATCACTCTGGGAACCGCCGGCAGCTATGCAGTGCTCGCCGGCTCGACCGTTACTAACACGGGCCCCAGCGTCCTCAATGGAAATCTGGGTGTCAGCCCGGGTTCCGAGGTAACCGGCTTTCCTCCCGGGATCGTGAACGGAACGATCAACAAAGCCAACGGCCCCGCGGCTCAGGCTCAGAGTGATCTGACCGCAGCGTACATCCAGGCAGCAGGCCTGGCGTCCACTGGCACCTTGACCGGTCAGGATCTGGGGGGAAAGGTTCTCACGCCTGGCGTGTATTTTTTTGCGAGTTCGGCTCAGCTGACGGGGACACTAACTCTCAATGCCCAAGGCAACCCCAACGCGCTGTTCGTCTTTCAGATCGGGAGCACGCTTACGACCGCAAGCAACTCAGCTGTTGTTTTCGCCAATGGTCTGGTCGATAAGAATGTTTTTTGGCAGGTCGGCAGCTCCGCGACCCTGGGCACAGGCACCGCGTTCGCGGGAAATATTCTCGCGCTCACCAGTATCACCATGACCACCGGCGCCTCCATCACATGCGGTTCGGCCCTAGCGAGAAACGGTGCAGTAACCCTAGATACGAACACCATTTCTAGTTGCGGATCAGCGACGGCGGCGGTTCCCGAGCCCGGCACGATTAGCTTGATGGGGAGTGGCCTGATAATTCTGGCTGGCATAGCACGTCGGAAACTCCGCATCTAAGCTTCAGACGTGAGACCGTCAGCTCGACCTTCCATAACGTTGCGGTGGCAGTGTAAGAGGGCGGCTTTCTAAGGAGGCCGCCTCTCTTTCGAAAACCACTTTTCGCCGGCCATGTTCTCAATATGAGGATTGATGCGGGAGCACGTGTAGTTCGAATTGTTCAGCGTTTCGTGCTCTTGGTTCGGGTGTGCTCGGTGCAAACATGGGACGCGAACTCGTTGTCGCGCTGCTCCTCCAAGTTCTGGATCATTTCATCAAGAGATTTGCCAGTAGGCGGATCAGAAGGGTTGAACACCCAAGCGCATTCGGAGCAACCCCAACCATTAAAGGAGCCTTTTTCGATCCATTTGAGCTGGCGTGCCGCCGCCATTTATAGGAGGAAGATACAATGTCGGGTCACGATGTTTCGCGCCATTCTCTTCTTCTCCTTGTAGAGTTGCCGAATTTCGTCCAGGATTGCATTTCGGATGCATAGGGCACGTGGCTTCCTGAGAGCCTAACAGCCCGCGGCGGAACTACCGGAAGTTCGCGGGCGACAACGAGTTAAGGACTTGTCACTCGGGAAGACGGAGTTAACCGTCCTCCCGCGCGACATGTTTACAAGCTTCTACGCTGTTACTGCGACGTTGTGGAGGGTCGAACTAACCGCCTCAAATGTCTGAACCTTGGGCGTTCCGTCGATCATTCGCCCAAGTGCTCTCAACACTTCGGGATAGGTGCTGGTGTTGTAGGCTTCTGCATTGGCCTTGCTATCCCACAGACTGATGGCAGTCACGTCCAGGCTGGCGGGATTTGACAACGTGATTTCGTCTTTGAAGCCCTTCTGCTTGCGCAGCAAAGGAAGCGTGTCGTTCTCAAACGTCCGGGTGTAATCAGAAAACATGTTCGCTTTCAGATGAAAAGAGACATTACGTGCAAACATAGAAACCTCCTAAAAGGTTTGTTAGCTGCTAAGAGGAGACAACTTCAGATGAGCTGACTTAGTTCAGGGAACCTGAAAGAGGAGAAGGTGGAAACCAACCCAACTACATTGTATCACATTGGAATGTTCCTCCCCCCCAAGGTTGACCGAATGAGGCCCTGTACCAAATAAAATCGCGGGGAATAATCTCTCCTTGCGGGGAGGAAGCTTTACCGAAGGTGCAGTCTACTGGCGCGGGGCGGTTTGTCCAGTTTGCCAAGCGAAGGGAAAGCAATCCAACCGGAAGCAATAACCGGCTGGTCGGCGGAGAAAAATGGTCGCTGTCGAAAACAGGCGTGGCTGATGTCATAACGACGTCGGCCTCACAACGGACCGAGTAGACTTTGCGGTGTCGAACCAAAAAGGCTCGGGACGAGGAGGCCGAGATGAAAATTGTAGGGTGCGATCTACATGCAAAGCAACAGACGATTGCCAAGCTACCGCCGGATCGCGACCAGCTTTGCTAGTGCAAAACAGTTCTTTGGGGATGAGGCCGTGAGCTTAATCGACGAAGGGCGGGTTGAGGCTTACAAGGTTTGGGGCGTGAATGAGCATGAAATTCGGGACATCACGCTGCGCCATGACCTCCATGCCCTCTCGAAGTTCTTTGGCTACGCGGTGAAACAGCGCTGGACGCGGGAAAACCCGATTCTCAATGTGGAGATACCCTCGGACGCTGATGCGGTTCGCATGCATATCCTCACCCCCGAAGAGGAACAGCAGTATTTCAGCCGTGCGGCCAAACACAGGATTTGTGTGACCTAGGGCGCCTAATGTTGAATCAGGGAATGCGACCCGAAGAAGTTACCTGCCTGCGTAAGGACGATGTGGACCTCGAACGCGGTCAGCTGTCGGATTCGGAAAGGAAAATCTACAGCAGCCCGGCGAACTTTGGATCTGACTAGCGAAAGTCGGCAAATTCTCGCCAGACGAATGGCTGGCAATTCGCCGTGGATGTTCCCTTCGCCGCGAAAACCCGGTCAACACTTAACGAGGCTCAATGGGGCGCATGATCGGGTTTGCGAAAAGGCATTGAAAGTCGGAGTTCCGCTCGCATTTGTGCTGTACGACTTGCGGCACACGTTTGCAACGAGAATGGCTCAAGCTGGCATGGACCTCGCCACCCTGGCGGCAATTCTTGGTCACAGCTCCATCCGCATCGTGCAGAGATATGTGCACCCCACCGCGGAGCACAAACCGCAGTGCCATGCTCCGCTATGACGAGATGCTTAAGGCTGAGAAGAAGAAAACCGAGCAGGAAGGGAGGCCGAATTGAGCTCCCCGAACCTTGTCCGCTTTTTTGTCCGCCCCTGCGACCAAAGTCGCCCCATTTTCGCCGAATCAGCAAGAACGAGAACGAAGATGCGGAGAGGGCTTAAACGCAGTAGAGTCGCGTAGGTACAAGAAAAATTTGGAGGCGCGGGTCGGAATCGAACCGACGCATAAAGGTTTTGCAGACCTCTCCCTTACCACTTGGGTACCGCGCCCTGAGATCTAAACTAGCCCCACACTGACGAAAAGTCTACGGGGGACCCCTCCGAAAACAGCCGGGCAGAAAGCAAAATGCCCTCGCAGCGAGGGCCCGGAGTAGATGTCTGGAGCGGGAGACGGGATTTGAACCCGCGACTTCGACCTTGGCAAGGTCGCACTCTACCGCTGAGTTACTCCCGCTCGGCATCGTCATTATAGACGACCCGGTTACAGGCGGGCAAACGGACGGAAGTAACCTGCTCGGACGCCTGTTTCGGTGGGGAATCCGGCAAAATGCCCGGGATTTAGTGGTGGCCGGTCCACTGCGGGTCGCGTTCCGGAGCGACAATTTGGCCGTCCCGCATATGGATGATCTCGTCACCATATACGGCGGCTTCGGGATTGTGCGTAATCATGAGCACAGTCTGGCCCAGCTCGCGGTTGGACTGGCGCAGCATGCCGAGCACGATCTCAGAGTTCTTGGAGTCGAGATTCCCGGTGGGCTCGTCGGCGAGCACGATGGCAGGTTTATTGACCAGGGCGCGCGCCAGCGCAACGCGTTGCTGTTCACCGCCGGAGAGTTCCGCCGGGCGGTGGGCCAGGCGCTGGCTGAGCCCAAGCAAGTCACAAATACGCGTGAAGTGCGCGGCATCGAAGTTTCCGTTGCCGGCGATGTCACGGGCGATTTCGATGTTCGAGCGGGCGTCGAGGGTGGGCAGCAGGTTGAACTTCTGGAAGACGAAGCCGATTTTGCGTTTGCGCATGCGCGTGCGCTCGGCGTCGGAAAGCTGGGCGAAGTCGTCGCCATCGATCAGGATGCGGCCGGTGTCAGGCCGGGTGAGTCCGCCCAATAAATAAAAGAGGGTGGATTTTCCGCTACCCGAGGGACCGACGACGCTAACAAACTTGCCCTTTTCGACACTGAAGGTAATGCCGCGCAGGGCGGGGACTTCGACCTTGCCCACGCGATACGTCTTGCGCAGATCGACGGCGTCGATAAAAGCAGGCATGGAGAATCCACCATACTACAGGAAGGCGAGGCCGCGCGGCGTCAGGAGGGGAGTTCAGGCAACTCCGATTTGCGACGCATTGCTGGGTGCGCGGCTCGGACCGCGCTTTCGAATCAACAGCAGGCGGATACGCTCCAGAAGTTCGGCGGGAACGTGCATGCCCTTGGGCAGGAAGACGTCCGCCTGCGTATCACGGTCATAGATGCGGACCTTCCCGGAGAGCAGAATGGCCGGGGTCCGGGGTGAAATCGCCTTGATTTCCTCGATCAGCTTGGCACCGTCGAGTCCGGGCATGATGAGGTCGGTCAGCACCAGATCGATGTCTCCCCGCTTGAAACGTGCCAGCGCGTCTTCTCCGTTGTGGCAGGAGACCACGCGGTAGCCTCTGGTTTCGAGAAGCACCTTGCGGATGGAGAGAGACTGTTCGTTGTCGTCAACACAGAGGATGGTGCGTTTCGGTTTCATTCGTTTTCCCGCAGATGCCTTGCTGTCACGCCGGCCGATAGCTGTCAATCTCAACTCTGTGTACGAGCCGAAGGAGATTTTCAGAGCGACAAAAATCCTACGTGCGGATTCGAGAGCTGTAAAGTGGCGCGGATGCTAATGGGAAATTTTTGCTATTGAACTTTTCTCGTGCTTGTGCGTAATGCTGTTTTTCGCAGAGATGCAATTGACAGTCAGAAAGAAATCTCTCCGCGCAGGACCTCGACTGCATTGCCGCCAACGCGGACGTTAACCACACGGTTATCGTCCTTCGAGGCGCGCACGAAAATTCTACTGGGACGTTTCATCTCAAGTCCCTGTTCGATGAGCACACGCTCGTCGGGCTGGGCGACGCCGTGGGCCACCATCCAGGCGGCGGCGCAACCGGCGGCCGACCCAGTCGCCGGATCTTCGCCATTGTAGAAAATCATGCGGGCATGCAGGCGAGCCGCGGGATCGACCGTCTCGCGGCAAACAAAGTAGAAAAACTTGCTGCCCGTGCGGGCCAGGTACTCGCCCGCGGTTCTCGGGTCGATGTGCAGATTGCGCAACACCCCGAGCGAACCCATGGGAGCGACGGTGAAGGGAACACCAGTGGATACCGTCTCGATGGGCAACTCCGGATCAAAATCGTCCACCGACAGGCCCAGCACGCGGGCCACGGTTTCCTGGTTATGGCCATCCAAGAACTTCGGGTCAACCTGCGTCATCTCTCCAAAGATCGGTGCATCCGGTCGTTCCTCGAAACGCACCGGGACTGTGCCGACGTTGAGTTCGAGCTTGATCTCCTGCGCACCCGTTGATCCCCGCAGGACGAACGCCGTGCCGAGCGTCGGATGTCCAGCGAAGGGGAGTTCTCGGCCACGGTGAAAATGCGCACCCGCACTCCGCGCTGGCGTTCGGTCGCCGGGTCACGTGGGAGAATGAAGGTCGTCTCGGAGAGGTTCGTCTCCTTGGCGAGCGCCTGCATCTCGACGTCGGTGAGTTCGCGACCATCGAGAATGACCGCCAACGCATTTCCTTCCAGAGGGGTGGCGCTGAAAACATCCATTTGAACGAGTGACAGGTTGGGCATCTGGAATCCTCTGCCGGCGTTCGGAATTTGACTGGCCGCGAGCCGGTGACCGGCCGGTTTGACAGTCCTTTCCGCCGAGCACGTAACCCTCCCGAATTGGATGCGCGACGGTACCCCCGCAGCGCAAAACTCATTCCGAGCTTCTCGGGATCGGCCAGATGGCAGAAAGAACTAGTTGGAATTTCGATACGGCCCCCGCTGAGCACCGGCTTCGTGACGGAAGCGGGCAGAATACATAAGGTGGCGCTTGGCGGTTCGATACCGCGCGCTCAGGGGCGTTTCTGCATCCGCCAAGGGACCCACCGGTTGGCATCGACGCTTGTGGTGGTTTGACACAAACGCGCGCGCTCCACTAGTGTGTAGCCGTTACAGTAAGCGATAACGTGAGTTGACGTCGTGGGCCGGGCCAGCCCCGGGGGATTGCAATTCGACGAGAGGCAAAGCGAACGGCACCATGAACACAAAAAAGATTGCCTGTTATGCGACCGTGTCCAGCCTAATGCTGATCGCGAGCATGGTTCATGCCGCCGAAGCGTTTGAAGTCACGATCGAGCGAGGGGTGACGGCGAAGATGCGCGATGGCGTCGTCCTCAGGGCTGATATTTACCGACCGAAGGCCGACGGTACGTTCCCGGTCCTGCTCGAGCGGACGCCTTACAACAAGAGCAACGGAGTGATCTTTGGGGTTCGAGCCGCGGCGCGCGGGTTCGTAGTCGTCATTCAGGACGTTCGCGGACGTTTTTCTTCGGAAGGTGACTGGTATACCTTCAAATATGAGTCGGATGACGGCTACGACTCGGTAGAGTGGGCAGCGGCGCTGCCATATTCCAACGGCAAAGTGGGAATGTTTGGCGGTTCCTACGTCGGCGCCACGCAGATGCTCACGGCTATTTCACATCCGCCCCACCTGGCGGGCATTTGCCCGGTTGTCACAGCCAGCAACTACCACGACGGATGGACTTACCAGGGTGGCGCCTTCGAACAATGGTTCAACGAATCGTGGACGTCTGCTCTTGCACAGGACACCTTTAACCGGACGATAACGCAAAACACGAACGCCCTGCCAAACGTGAAGAAGATCCCGCTGACCAGCTATCCGCTGTTCAATCTTTCCGAGTCCCCAGCGGGGCTCTACTCCACCCGCGCCCTCGCGCCTTATTTCCTCGACTGGTTGGCTCACCCAAACTACGACGAGTACTGGAAGCGCTGGTCAATCGAAGAGCACTACGCCGACATTCACGTTCCGGCTCTCACCGTCGCCGCCTGGTACGACATTTTTCAGGGAGGGTCTCTGCGCAATTACTCCGGAATGCGAACACTAGGTGCGGAAGCGGCGCGCTCTGGGCAGAGGCTGCTTGTGGTGGTGGGCGGACATGCCGGCGGCGGGCAGAAAATTGGCGAAGTCGACTTCGGTCCCGCAGCAGCCCAGTTCGATGAAAACGAAGTCACGTTGCTTTGGTACGAATACCTTCTCAAGGGGGCCCAGAACAGTCTCGCTAAGGAGAAGCCGGTCAAGATCTTCGTCATGGGAAGAAACCAGTGGCGGGAGGAAGAGGACTGGCCACTGGCGCGAGCCCAAAGCCGTAAGTACTTTCTCCATTCGGAGGGAAGCGCAAATTCTCTGCGCGGGAACGGGAGCCTTTCAGTCGCAACTCCGCGCTCCGAATCGCCCGATCACTATGTGTACGATCCCGCTAGTCCCGTGCCGACGATTGGTGGTCCGCTGTGCTGCGATGGTGCGCACCTGGCGCCGGGGCCGCGGGATCAACGCCAGGTGGAAGGTCGCGAGGATGTATTGATTTACTCCACTCCGGCTTTGGCCCGGGACACGGAAATCACTGGACCCATCACCCTGGAACTTTTCGCAAAGTCCACTGCGGTGGACACAGATCTCACCGCCAAGTTGGTGGATGTGGCCCCGGACGGGTTCGCACAAAACCTGACGGAAGGAATTATCCGGGCGCGCTATCGCGACTCACAAGAAAAACCCGCCCTGATAAACCCTGGACAGGTCTACAAGTTCACGATCGACCTGTGGTCGACCAGCAACGTGTTTCTGAAAGGGCATGTGTTGCGATTGGAGGTTTCGAGCAGCAATTTTCCCCGGTTCGATCGAAACCTGAATACCGGGGAGGCGCCCGGCACGGGAGAGCACTACGTCCCGGCTACCAACACGATTTACCACGACGCGGAACATCCCTCGGCCCTAGTGTTGCCGGTAGTGGCAACTCCCTAAGCTTCGACGTGACTTCAGGAGGCAGACACGCACCTCTATTCGAGCCTGGACTGTAACTACTAGATGGGACAATGACTTTATGCCAACCACGATGAAAGATATCGCCCGCGATCTGGGCGTGTCGGTGGTAACGGTCTCTAAGGTTCTGCGGAACCACTCCGATATCAGCGCGGAGACGCGGAAGCGGGTTTTGCTGCGTATGAAGGAGCTGAACTACCAGCCAAATCCAGCCGCCCGGGCGCTGGTTACGGGACGCACGAATTTAATCGGCTTGATCGTGCCTGATCTTGTTCATCCTTTTTTCGCGGAGGTGGCTAAAGGGATTTCCAGCAGCCTGAGATTGCAGGAATACAGTTTGATCATCGCCTCTTCGGAAGACGATGCGAACCTGGAGCGTCGCGAGATTGAGCAGATGCTGGCCCGACGGGTGGACGCCCTCATCCTTGCGTCCACGCAATCCAACCCGGAGACAGTTCGCCGAATTCAGGATCAAAAACTGCCCTATGTTCTTCTCGACCGGAAAATAGCAGGAGTGCTGGCAAACTTCGTGGGTATTGACGATGTCATGGTAGGTGAACTGTCCACGACTCACCTGCTTCAAATCGGGTGCAAGACCGTTGCGCATATCGGGGGCTCGGATGTGAGCACCGCGGTGGACCGTCAGGCGGGCTACTCGCTTGCGCTGGCGAAGGCGGGGAGGAGCCTTCCTGCCGACTACATTGTGAGGTACGGCCGAGGCGACGATTCCGGTGATAGTGCCGGCTACAACGGAATGAAGAGACTCCTGCAACTGAATCCACGGCCCGACGGTGTGTTTTGCCTGAATGATACCGTGGCGATGGGTGCCATGCGGGCGGTGATGGAGGCTGGCCTCCGAATCCCGTCCGACGTCGCCATGGTCGGATGCGGCAACGTGCACTACGATGACCTGCTGATCGTTCCCCTAACCAGTGTGGATCAAGATAGCCACAATCTGGGCGTCAGCGCGGCCAAGCTGGCCATGAGCATGATCAAGCGCAAAGGGGAAGGCTCTCCCAAGAGTCTCATCATGCCAGCGAGGTTGGTTGTGCGAGCGTCTAGCCGAAGGTGAACGCTCAGTGATCTGTTGGTGACTATTTTTTCTCGGAAGTGTACGGTTGCTTACGGGTAATGCCTTTGCCTTCCTCGACGGTCACCACTTGACCGGCTGCGATCCCTTGAAAAGTCTCGACCTTACCATCCAACCACCGAACAGAAATTTCGGCCGCTGCCGCTTTACCCAGACCGAAGTGCAACCGGAAATCGTTTTGCGAGATGTAAGAGCCGCCACTGCGCACTTCATCGAGCTGCTTGTGTCCATTCACGGTAACCGTGACGCGCGCCCCGACCGCGTCGCGCCCCGCCGTAATGGCCCGGACCAGCAGCGAATTTCCCACGCGCGGAGCGGAATTCTCGAGCAGAGTCGGTGGTTCGCTCATATTCACGATGACAATTTCTTCGTTGCCGTCGTTGTCGAGGTCTCCTACTGCCAGGCCGCGTGAGGAGTGCGGAGCGGAGATGCCCGGCCCGGCCTGAGAAGAGAGATCGAAGAATTGGCCGTCCCCGCGGTTCCAATAGAGCAGCCGGGGCTGCTTGTACTTTTCGGCGGTATGCCCCGCGTCCACTTCCGGATAGACGTGCCCATTGGCGACGATCAGGTCTTTCCATCCGTCATTGTCGAAGTCAATGAAGGCGGTGCCCCACCCCAGATACTTCGTATTGACCGCGAGACCGGCGCCGATCGTATCGTCTTCAAAATTGTTGCGAGCCAGATTTTTGTAGAAGGTGTGTGTATCATCGGCGAAATTTGTTTTGAAGATGTCAAGCAAGCCATCGGCATTAAAGTCGCCGGCGGCGGCGCCCATGCCTGCTTGCTCTCGCCCCTCTTCGTTGTAAGCCAGACCGGCCTGGACGCCAATTTCTTCAAACATCTTTCCGCCCAGGTTGTGGTAGTACAGGCTGGCCGTGGAATCGCAGGCCACAAAGATATCCGGCCACCCGTCGTTGTCGAAGTCTCCGGTCAGCGCGGTGAATCCGTAGTAGTTCTTCGGTCCTGCAATATGGACGCGCTCCGAAACGTCAGTGAAGTGTCCGTGCCCATCGTTCTCATAGAAAGACAATGTTTCCGGCGACAACCCACGCGGACCGCACATCACGGGCCGTCCCTTCCACTGGCACTGAGTGTGCTCCCCCGGGTGGGGCGTGTGCTCGATATCGAAATCAACGTAATGGACGACCACCAGATCAAGGTATCCGTCGCGGTTGAAGTCAATAAAGGCGCAACCGGTGCTCCATCGCGGTTTCGGTGAAAGCAGGCCGCGCTCTTTGGTTTCATCGTGAAAAGTTCCATTCCCCAGATTGCGGTAAAAAACGTTCTGTCCCCACTGGGTCACGAACAGATCGGGATATCCGTGGTTATCAACATCACCCGCGCATACTCCCTGACCCCAACCGGTGCGAGTGATGCCTGATTTTTCCGTGACATCTTCGAACTTCAGGCCACCCAGATTGTGATAAAGAAAAGGGGTTGGCTGAGGAGCATCCTTTCCGAGCCGGCCGGCGTTGACTAGAAAGATGTCGGGAAGACCGTCATTGTCGTAGTCGAAAATTGCCACACCATTACCGGTGGTTTCGACGATGTACTGCTTGGAGTTCTCTGATCCAGAAACATTCGCGCCGGTAAGGCCGGCCAGGGGTGCAATATCCTCGTAATGCACGGCCGGTGCCTGAATGCCAGAAGGCAGAGGCCGCGCCGGAACCGCGGTGCCCCCGGTCGCCGCACCTTGCGCGCGGGCACGCTCACGGTCGCCAATCACGATCAGGGCAAGAACATGAATCAGGAGGAATGCTCGAAGAACAGCCTTGCCCAACTGCCGGGGTTCCTTGCTCATGATCTCTTGCCGATCATAACATTCAGAAAAATAGCCTACGGTTTGAGCGCCACGAACTCGCCGCCGTACAAAGTCTTCTCTGTCATCCGGTGAACCAGGCGAACGAGTACCGGCGGTCGGGAGAATATCAGCCGTTTTGGCTTGAGATCGTGAGCTTGCTGCGGCGCCCCGGAATCGCGGGCCATCTGTTCGGATTGAAACATTGGTGTTTTCTGTTGCCAGGCGGCAGTCTCACAGTGGCAGCGAGTGCAAACCCCCGGACCCACGAATTCCTGCATGGCCGGCGTTCTTTTGTTAGGCCACCAGCCGGAATGAACCCGGGATTATAACGTAAGGCTTCATGAGGTTTGCAGCGAGTCCGTCATGGATCGAGCTGTGCAAGAAAGAAACCGCCACAGACCTAAGCCAAGCCAACGCACGACCAGACGCCGAAAGCGACGCAATCGCGGAGCCGCTCCTACCTCGATGGCTCGCGAACCGTAATGATTTGGTCCGCGATAATCGACTCGATCCGTTGTACCGCTCCGCTTGGCCAGGTGATCTCAATCGCGTGAACTTTTTTCTGGGGGCCGAGGCCGAATTGCACGCGCTTATCACTGGCTGAAATATAACTGCCCGCAGTGCTTACGAAGGCCGTTTGCTGTTGACCGTTTTCGGACACCAGACGAACCTTTGTTCCTATGGCATCACGGTTGCTAGCGGAACCTACCAGGGTCAAGGTGACCCAGTGGTTTCCAGTGTTGCCCTGATTGCGCAGAATGATTGCGTTGCCGTCGTTGCAATTGAGGGCAACGTCGGTAAAGCCATCGTTGTCGAGGTCGCCGAACGCCGCGCCACGAGCGGCGATCGGAGTACGGAAAGTGGTTCCGCCCTGTTCCGATACGTCACGAAACCGGCCAGGCGCGTTCTTCAGCAACAGCGGCGACTCGCGATATCGGAGCCTGGGCTCGGTCAACTCGATGTTGTCCATGACATGGCCCTGGGCGACGAAGAGATCGAGCCGTCCGTCGTTGTCGAAATCAAGCCATTTCGCGCCCCAGCCGGAGTGCGATATGGACAACGTGCCAAGCCCGATCGAATCGGTCACATCATCGAAGTTACCCTTCACATTGCGAAACAATTTGTATTTCTGGTTAGCCAAGGCATTCACGAAAACCGCCGGCCACCCGCTGCCTTCATAGTCGCCGAAATCGGCACCCATGCCGGCAAATACATGTCCATTTTGGTCGTAAGCCAGACCCGACATCAGCGCCACTTCCGAGAATGTGCCGTCGTGATTGTTGCGAAAGAGTTGCTCCGGCACCGAGTCGTTGGCGACGAAGACATCGGGCCAGCCGTCGCCGTCAAAGTCGTTGATAGCGATACCCAGTCCTTTGCCAGGAGAGCCCGCGATCCCGCACTTTTTCGAGACGTCGGTGAAGGTGCCATCGCCGTTGTTATGAAAGACAAGGTAAGAAATTGCATTGAATTGGTCCGGATGGCAGTAAGCTCGATAGCCGGGTTTGTGCTCTCCGCAAAAAACGTTGGCGCTGAAATCCCACTCCACATAGCGGGTGACGATGAGGTCGAGCCGGCCATCGCGGTCGTAGTCGACGAAACACGCGCCCGTGCACCATCCGCTTCCGCCGACGCCTGCTTTGGCTGTCACGTCGGTGAAGGTACCGTCGCCGTTGTTGTGATAAAGAATGTTGCCGCCCAGGTTGGTCACCAGCAAATCAACGTTGCCATCGTTGTCATAGTCACCGGTGGCCACGCCCATGCCGTACAGCCGTCCTTGCAGTCCTGCGGTCTCGGTCACGTCACGGAACGTGCCATCCCGATTGTTGCGATAAAGACGGTTCCAAAAGCGAGGGTCGGACTTGTCTGGCGCGGCACCGCGCGGCATCGGGTCCTGGATGCACGCTCCGTTGACGAAAAAGAGATCGAGCCATCCGTCGTTGTCATAATCGAACATGGCAACGCCGCCGCCCATCGATTCAGGAAGATATTTTTGACTGGTTCGGCTGGCTTCGTGCTTGAATCGAATTCCGGATTTTGCGGTGACGTCTTCAAAGAACGGGCGCGCCGCAGATTGTGACGCCGTTCCAGCGAACAGCTTGCCGGCAGGAATGACTGCAAGTGCACTCAACAGAAAAGATCGGCGATCCATTTTTCGAAGATGAAGCTAACGGTGTTCCCCGCGAACAGTGGTGGAGTCTCGCGAATCAGGTCGGCATATTTCTTCGCCAGTTCGGTCTCTCCCACCGCGCATAAACCTGCTCGAGCAAAAAGTAAAGTTGCAGATTGCGTGCTCCGGATCTTCAATGCTGGCAGTTTTCTCGCCGTCAGGTCCGCGCCTTCTGGTAAGTCTTCATCGCAGATTGGCTTGGCGCGTTCGTGCCACACCGGCCGCACTTGCGGAGCAAGCTCAGTAGCGCGATCAAGATGTTGCTTGGGGCCGGGAGTTGAGCACCCAACCGCAATCGCGACCCCGTTTCCATACACGATCGCGAGCCCTGATGACACCAGCGTCGGGTTCGCCGACCACCGCGCGTTCCAGCGCGCAGTGAATAAACGCTCTTCTAGTGGCGTACCAGGTCGCTTACGCATACTCGAAAGCACTCGACGAAAACGATGGCTGGTTCGGCGCCGAAGGCAAGCAACTCCGCAGCCACTTTGAGCCCCGCGGGGTTATGATCTGCTTCACATTCTCACAAGGCTCGGCGTCAAAGACGTATTGTACATGCCGCCGATGTTGGCTCAGTGGGTCAGAGACCCCACATAGTTGGCGGTGATCGCCCGTCGAGTTCAACCCGTATCACAAGGTGAGAGAAGTACGATAAGCTCGGCAGAATGTATGGCAACCTGCTAATGCCCGGCCCCGACAGGCAAGTCTTCAGGCCTCGCACTTTCAAGAAGCCGCCGTTTCGGGGGTCGAGATAGAAGAGGGAAGTTGACAGGCCGAACGGGTATCGTTACAGTAATGGGTAACTTATAAGTCGGGAGATTCGCCAACATGCCTAATACCAACGATTTAGTCGTAGTGACCGGGGGAGGTGGCTTCATTGCCGGCGCCCTGGTTGCATCGCTTCGGGAGCAGGGTTACAAGCGCATTCGCGCTGTTGACATCAAGCCCCTGGATCACTGGTATCAACGATTTGAAGATGTTGAGAGTCTGTCTTTGGATCTGAACGAAAAGCAGAACTGCGAGATCGCGGCTCGGGGCGCGCACGAGATTTACAACCTAGCCGCGAACATGGGGGGCATGGGATTCATCGAGAAAAACAAGGCACTCTGCATGCTTTCGGTCCTGATCAACACCCACATGCTGCAGGCGGCCGCGAAGAGTGGAGTGGCTCGATATTTCTATTCGTCGTCGGCTTGTGTTTACAACGGTGACAAGCAAAGGGATTTTGAAGCGCCGATGCTGAAGGAAGAAGATGCCTACCCAGCACTTGCCGAGGATGGATACGGCTGGGAAAAGCTCTTCTCCGAGCGCATGTGCCGCCATTTTCGAGAAGACTACGACCTCTACACCCGAGTGGCGCGCTTCCACAACGTGTACGGGCCATGGGGGACATGGTTCGGTGGGCGCGAGAAAGCTCCGGCGGCAATCTGTCGGAAGGTGATTGAAGCCAAGCTCACTGGCAAACACCAGATCGAAATCTGGGGCACCGGACATCAGACACGCAGTTTCATGTATATCGATGATTGTCTGACGGGTATTCAGAAGATCATGAGTTCAGAGATTCTGGAGCCGATCAACCTGGGATCGAGCGAGGCCGTCAGCATCAACCGGTTGGTCGATCTTGTCGAGGGAATCGCTGGCATCCGTCTGGAGCGTAAGTACGATCATGCGGCGCCTCAGGGAGTCAATGGACGCAATAGCGACAACACACTGATTCAGAGATATCTGAACTGGGAGCCCACGATCCCGCTGCAAACCGGTCTGGAGAAGACCTACGCCTGGATCTACGATCAGTATCTGGCTCGGGAGAGGGGAGGCGCGGGGGTGGTGAGGGAATTTGCTGCCACGTCATCTTAGACTTGGGATTCTGGGGCCAGTGTGGCTTGCATGCAGAGGATGACGAAAACGTGGGACTATCTGATCGTTACCGCCGCGAATGACCAGCAGGCCAAGAGCTACGAGCTGCAGATTCGGCAGCGTCAGGAAGCGGGCAAAATCGCACAGGTCCGTAATTGCCTGGTGATTGCGGATAAGGACGGCAGGCGGGTTGGCAGCGGCGGAAGTACTCTTCATTGTCTGTGGAGCGTCTTGCGGCGAGAGCGGCCTGGCGGCGGTCCTGGCAGTTTCGAGGAAGCGGAAGCGATTTTGAGCGATCTCCGCATTCTGATTGTGCACGCGGGCGGCGATTCCCGACGTCTTCCAGCGTATTCCCATTGCGGCAAGATATTTGTTCCTCTCCCTGATACGGGCCGGCCCTCTTTTGCCACTACACTTTTTGACCGGCTCATGCCAGCCATTCTCTCTGTTCCGGATGCGCATCCCGGGCAGGTCGTTGTGGCTTCGGGCGATGCCCTGATTCGGTTCGACGCTGGGGCAGTGAACTTCAGCCGCCCAGGCATCACCGCACTGGGATCTTTGGCATCGCCGAATGAGGCGGCGCATCATGGTGTGTTTTGCTCCGCCAAGGATGGCTCGGTGCGAAGGTTCTTGCAGAAGCCATCGCCTCACCTGCAGGTCACCGCTGGGGCCGTCAATGACGACGGGGAAGCAGTACTTGACCTCGGCATCATGAGTTGTGACGCCGCTGCGGCCGTGCGATTGATGCGTGCGTTCTTTGACCAAGGCTGGGACGCCGATGGCAAACCCGCTCTGCAGTTGAAAGCCCAGGCGCTGGCTGCGATCTCTTTTCATGGCGTCGACTTGTACCGCGAGGTCTGCTGTGCTCTGGGTGCTGATACGCAACTCGATGATTATCTTGACAGCGTGCGAACGGCCGGCTCAACCCTCGATAACCGGCTTCTTGCGGAGTGGTTCGGTGCCTTGCGGCAAATCCCGTTCGCAGTCGACATACTGCCGCGTTGCAGATTCCTCCACTTCGGCACGACTCGTCAGCTAGTCACGAGCGGCCTGGCTCTGCGTGCAGAAGACTCGGGCGGACCTGTGCCGGCATCTTTGGTTCTGAATAGTGATATTCGCTCTGAAGCGACCGGGGATCACGTGTGGATTGAGGGTTGTTTGGTTGGCGACAAGTTAACCCTCGCAGGGTTCAATGCGGTTGTTGGCCTCGACGTGGTGAAGCCACTCCGACTCCGCAAAGGCGCTTGCTTAGACATATCGGGGGGTGTCAGTCGCAAAGGAGAGAAGGTTTGGTTCCTCCGCTATTACGACATCGACGATTCGTTCAAACACTCAGCGGAGGCGGGAGGTACACTCTGTGGCCTGCCTCTTGTGAAGTGGCTGAGCACGATGGGTGCGGTTGCATCTGATATCTGGTCGCCCGAAGTGCCGGGATGCGAGCGGACGCTGTGGAACGCTCGCGTGTTTCCCGCACTGCAGGAACATCAAGAGTTCCGTGAGTGGTTGTGGCTGTTAGATTTCGAGTCCGCGACGAAAGAGCAAAAAGTCAGGTTCCTCCACGCAGATCGATACAGTTCTTCTGAGATCGCGCTTCGAGTCGACCAGTCCGAGTTTTACATCCGGCGTTCGAAGATTCGGTCGTCCGCGATGCGTCATAACAAGTTGGAGCCCAGCCAAGCGCAGACCTAGGTGGTCGAGCACTAACAGGGAAGTACGCGCGGAGGGAGCCTTACGGGTGCAGGTGCTTGTGGAGTCGGGGTAGCAAGGCAGGGCTGAAGGATGGAAGCTAATAGCAAGGTTCCTTATCGGATGGCGCTGGCTGGCGGCTGGATTGACCAGCCGTTTGTGTCCAAGGTCAATCCCCGGCCGCCGGGTTCGATGGTCGTGGTCGGGCTGGAGCCATCTTCCCGCTTCATGGATCGA
>DATMPS010000066.1:0-2535 GCA_035567435.1 Terriglobales bacterium
CGGCGAACATCAGGCCGTCGTTTCAACAGGTCCGATGGCAAGCCAACCGGAACCTCAGGTGGCACGACTGGCACCGGGGCGGATGCTTCCAACTCCCGCTGCAAGGCCCCTGGCTCCTGGCCGACAAGCACGCTGATCCGGTGGATCGAAGCCGAAATGGCGCTGCGCAGCGACGGGACCACAGCGTTCGTGGTCTCGAGTTCTGCAACTGCACGTGAGACATCGAGTTGGGTCGCCAATCCCGCTGCCGCCCTGGCTTGCGTAAGGTGGACCGTATCTTCTTGCGTCTGAATATTGTTTTCGGCTATCTCGAGCCGCAGTTGAAAGCCCCGGAGATCGGCATAACTACTTGCGACTTCCCCTAGCAGGGCGAGGAGAACATCGCGCCGGTTCTCTTCGGCAGAGCGGACATTGGCGCTCGCGGCTTTCACTTCATTGCGGATCCGGCCAAAGACGTCGATCTCCCAAGCGGAGTCGAATCCCACTTGGAAATTGTTGAGTTCGACCGGATGGAAAGCGGCGGTATTGGTGCCGGGATTGAAAACAGGAACCCGCTCGCGCAGACGCTCTGCGCTGGTTGTCAGTCCCACAGACGGGTAGAAAGCAGACTTCGCGACTCCTCTGGCTGCCCGCGCTTCATCGACGCGGGCTGCCGCCAGCTGCAAGTCCAGGTTGTTCGCCACGGCGCGGTGGATTAGCCGTGTCAGTTCCTCGTCATGGAAGGAGTTCCACCAGTCCGTGTTGGGCGGCTGCTCCGTGGATGTCCCGCGAATCGACTTGGCTGCCCAGTCTCTGGATTCTGAACCCTGAGCCGTGACCTTCGCACCGCTAGCCAAGGCCAACAGAAGGAGAGCTTTTATCGCGAGTCCAGCCCGCGTCTTTCGGTTCGCATTCATGGGGTCCCTCCATTGTTTGCTGAGTTCTTGGAACTCAAGGGACTCGCCGTTCCGTCGATATAGACATCCATCTGCTGACCGACATAGACCGAAGGCGCACCATCCCGAATGCGATAGATCAGCTGTAGAACGCGAGTGTCCACCCGCTCCGTACTGTCGCCAGTCAGCGATTTCTTCGGAATCACATAAGGCTCGAAGCGGACAAACTCCAGTGGAATTCTTATAGAACCGTTCCCACGAGGAGATGCGACCGCCTGCGCTCCGCCCCGCACACGCCAGGCATCGTGCTCATCGACATCCACACGGACATGCAAAGGAGTGACACTTCCGAGAATCATGAGAGGCTCGCTGAGCGGGCCGCATTGGGCATATTGGCCCAACCGCACTTTGTTCTGCAGAATGACGCCCGCAATCGGCGCGCGCATGGTCAGACGATCAATATTGGTCTCAACCATCTTGACCTGAGCTTCCGCCTGAGCGACCTCCGATTTCGCGACGGCAATATCGGGAGCCCATGCGCCTGCCTTTAGTAACCCCAATTGGCCTTCCACCTCGGCCAACCGCGCCTGCGCCGCTTTGTAGGCAAGTCTCCTGCGCTGAACGTCCTCGTCGCGAACCGCCCGTTTGTCGGTAACGCTTTCGATCAATCGCACCTGCACCTCGGCATCCGCCAAATTTGCCTGGGCCTCACGCACCCGCTCTTCGGCCGGTGGAATGTCTTCGGCGCGGGGTTCCTGTTCGAGCTTGGCCAAGCGTGCCTGAGCCCCCCCTAGTGCAGTGCGTTTGACCTGTTGATCTGCTCGCAGGTCGCGGTCATCCAGAGAGAACAGCTTCTGGCTTTGCGCTACGGGGTCCCCTGCTTTTACGTACAACTGGGTGACCATGCCGGAAACCGCGCAACTTACGTCGATGTTTTCAGAGTTGGCTTCGATCAGCCCCACTCCCGCGACGACCTGCACGAAGCTTGACGTAGGCGGAGCCGAAGGCGGAACCGTCGGTTCCCGCTTGGGACGCGTACGCGCCACCGAAATCATCCCAAGAATCGCCGCCGCCGCAGCAACCATCGGAAGAACTTTTCTGTTCATGACTGAATCTCCCTTTTACTGTTCCTTTCCGTTTCGACGATCCGCCCGTCGTCCATGTGGGCGATAACGTCTGCGAAGTGAAAAACGCGCGAGTCGTGCGTTACGACGACCGCGGCGCGATCTGGATGAACGGCGTTCGCGGCGACCAACTTCATCACGGCTTCCCCGGTCGCGTGATCAAGCGCGGCAGTCGGCTCGTCGCAGACGACCAGCCGCGGCTTGTGAACCAGAGCCCGCGCTATCGCCACGCGTTGCTGCTCGCCTCCAGACAGCGTGTTGGGCAGTGCGTCGCGCCGCCCATTGAGTCCCAGTTGATCGAGCAGCGCCTGCGCACGCTCGACAGCTTCCGTGCGTTTCATTCCGGCTGCAATCAGCGGGACCGCCGCGTTTTCGGCGGCCGTCAGCGCCGGCAACAAATTGAATTGCTGGAAAACGAAGCCGACGTTTTCACGGCGAAACAAAATCCGCTGGTTGGCCGGCAAACGGCCAGCGCTGTTCCCGAACAATTCCACCTCGCCCTCGCTTGGATCCAGCAACCCGGTGATCACGGATAA
>DATMPS010000067.1:0-21679 GCA_035567435.1 Terriglobales bacterium
TTCGGCGCAGAAAAGAAAAACTCCGATGCCCCGCATCTACAACCTCTCCGGCCGCCCCGCTTTGGCGGCCGTTACCTAAACGACAACGGGGGTGACAGAGTCTCATTGCAGTTAATACGACATTTTCTGGTTGCAACAACAGGTTGCCGCGTCCAGGGTAGAGCGAATCCGCATGGATGCTTCGATCAGCTCCTACAGAGGACGCAGCCGCTTGCGGAACCTCAGTAATACACGAATCTGCGACCTAGCGTCCAAAATCAAAATCGCCATGGGCTGCTAGCTGACACAAAAGAGCCCGGCTCTTGCCGGGCTCCGGCAAATCGGGTTCTCTACGTTTTGATCGGCGAGCTGTGGCTGGCGACGCATTGCCACTTTCCGTTGGACATCTTCATCCAGGTATCGGTCCAGCGCTCGTGGGCATCGACCGGCTTGCCCTTCGCGTCCTTCCCTTTGCCGACCCAGTCTCCGGTCGCGATGGCCGTGTTCCCGAAAACGGTTACCTTCACGTCGCTGATCTGGTCGGTCTCCATCTTTGACGCCTTGGCATTGGCGAGCGTCTCGGCTTTCCCCGTCACCTTTCCATCGCTGTCGGTGTTGACGAATTTGTCTGCTAGAAGGGGTGCGAGGGCGTCCGTGTTGTTCGCCTTGGCGGCGTCGACCCACTGCTGCTCGAGAGCGGCGACCGCCTTCTCGGTGCCACCACCCATGTTCGCTTGCGCTTGTGCCGCGACCATCAGAGACAGCAAAGCCATAGCACACCATACGAAGGTTCTTTTCATTGCCTTGCTCCATTCTGCATTTCAGATTTTTTGGAAGCTTGCCCTATGACCGACGATCAGGAAAGACGGTTGCTCAAGTTGCCGCCCGTCCGGCCGATTAAAAGACAAGCGCGGTCTAGCAAGCGAGGTCTGCCACGCTCGGGTCGATGGGGCGCAGACGGCAGCAACGGACCGAATCATACTCCGCGGGGCGTCCCTTAGCAAAAGAGCGGTCGTAAAATCGCACAACCCACGGTGAGTTCACGGTCTAAGCAGGGGTGAGGAAAAACCCTGAAGCGCGAAGCGAAGGGCGGCGACTTCAGCGGCCGCGGAAAATCGCACGATTGCACAACCCGGAAAAAGTCTTGGTAGAGACCGGCTTGCCGCGTCTGGGATGGGGCAAGCTCCATCTCTACCAGCGATCGGCGAGGGACACGACTTCAGGTGTGCTCAGTCGTCGACGATTTGTCCGCGCTTCAGCGCCTGAGGTACGCTTCTGGCTCTTGTGAACTTGACGACGTCCCTACTCCGACAATTCCAGTTCCAATGTCTTCGCCGCCGGGTCGAGCTTCACAATTCGGAATTTGAGGATCTGGCCGGGGCGGATCGCCTCCGGTTTGGCCTCACTCGTGGAAGCACCCGCCTTCCAACGCGCCTGCAGCATCGAACTCAGCGAAGATAGATCGGCCTTTCCCGCTTGGGCATTCGAGTCACGCGCCTCTGCGACCGGGCGATCCGCATGCGCGGCTGTCAATCGACACTTGGCCTGAATGCCTTCGCCCAGTTCCACGCGTCCCCGGCCCTCGGAAGCCTCGATCAGGCGTCCGCTCACAATCTCGCCTTCCTTGTGCTCGGCGATGTATTCGTCCAGACCGCTCGGGACCAGTTGCTTCATGCTGAGCCGCAGCTGCCGCTTTTCCTTGTCCACCGCGAGCACCAGGGCCTTGACGACCTGGTTCTGCCGCAGAACGTCTTGCGGGTGGTTGATCCGCTTTTCGGCGCTGATTTCGCTGACGTGGATCATGCCTTCGACGCCCTCGGCCAGCTCGACAAAGGCACCGAACTTGGTGATCCGGGTGACGGGTCCTTCGACGACCGAACCCAACGGGAATTTCCGATCGGCGTCGGCCCACGGATCGCCCAGCGCCTGCTTCAGCCCGAGCGACATGCGCTTTTCGACTGCGTTCACGCCCAGAATCACAGCTTCCACGGTGTGGCCCGGTTTCACCACGTCGTCGGGCCGGCGCACTTTCTTGCCCCACGCCATCTCTGAAATGTGGATCAGGCCCTCGATGCCCGGCTCCAGCTCCACGAACGCGCCGAAATCGGTAACGCGCGTGACGGTACCGCGCGCGCGCTCGCCCGCCTTATACTTTTCGCCGACCCCGTCCCAGGGATGGGGCTGCAGCTGCTTCAGGCCCAGCGAAATGCGCCGCTTCTCGGGATCGATCTTGAGCACGCGGGCCTGGACCTCCTGCCCGACCGTGAGCACGTCGGAAGGTTTCGCGACGCGCTGCCACGAGATATCAGAAACGTGCAGCAAGCCGTCGACTCCGCCGATGTCGACGAACGCGCCGTAATCGGTGAGGCTGCGCACTGTGCCGTGAACCGTCACGCCTTCCTTGACCTCGCCGTAGCGCTGGTCCTTCGTGACTTTCTCTTCTGCTTCGGCAATCACGCGGCGGTCGACCACCACGTCTTCGTCGGTGACATCGAGCTTGATGATCCGGCAGCGGATCTCCTGCCCGACCAGCTTCTCCAGTTCCGCCGCGTCGCGGGTGCCGCTGCGCGAGGCCGGCAGGAACGCGCGCACGCCCACATCGACGCTCAACCCGCCTTTGATCACGCCTGTGACCGTGCCCGCGATGGTGGCTTTCTCGTTGAACGACCTTTCGAGCGACGTCCAATCGGTGGGCCGCGCGAGCTTCCCGCGCACCAGTTCGTAGTAGCCCTCCGGATCGCGGCCTTTGACGTTGACCAGAAACTTGTCGCCGGGCTTCACGGTTTCGCCGGCATCCTGGAACGCCGCCAGCGGCAGGATGCCTTCCGTCTTGAAGCCGATATCGAACAACACCGACTCGCCGGAAACGGCGATCACCGTCCCCTCGCGCCCGCCCTCAGTGGGCTTGCGCATATGGCTCTTTTCGTACTGGGAAAGAACATCCTTGAAGGACTCGGTGGATTCGTTGGTGGGCGGAGAATCAGGAGCGTTGGGGTCAGTCATGAAGGATTGCAGCCTCGCCGTGGGGGGCATGCCTAGGATAACACTGCGCTGGTGGGGCGCCGGGCGGTGTGCCTCGAGCGAGCCGAAGGGTCCTAGCGCAAACTGAAGGCGCGACGCCGTCGCCTTGTTGTAGCGCCCGCATCTTGCCGGCTGTCGTGCGGGCGTCCCGTCTGCGCCTCGGTTTCCTATCCGGGCAGGCCGTCAGGCGCTGCTGGCTTTGAATCTGGCGGTTCCGCAAACTCGTCAGTCATGGCAGGTTCTAGTTCTGTGCTAGACTAGCTCTATGGCAACCCTATACGTGGAGAACGTTCCTGAGGAATTGTACGAGGCCCTGCGCGCGCGGGCGCGCCTGCATCGCAAGTCCATTGCCGCTGAAGTTCTGTCGTTGCTGGCGGAAAACATCCCGACCACCGAGGAACTGAAGCGCCGGCGGCAGTTCCTCAAACAGCTGGCCCGTTTTCGCGCTCAGGGCGCAGGATCGAAGCAGGCCTTCTCCACGGCCGAGGAGACCCTGCGCGAGGACCGTGAACGATGAACACCGTGGTCGTCGACGCGAGCGTCGCTGCAAAGTGGGTGCTTCCGCCTCACGGCGAGGACCTGGTGCCGGAAGCGCTTCGACTGCTGGACTCCTACGCTCAGGGACAGATCCGATTTCTTGTCCCGGACCTCTTCTGGGCCGAGTTCGGCAATGTTCTCTGGAAGGCCGTGCGCCAACAACGACTCACGTCGGCCACCGCCGTGCAAGCCGTGAATGCGATGCGCAGCCGCGGATTCCCCTGTGTTGCCTCAGAACGCTTGCTGGCAGAAGCGCTGGCGGTCGCCCTCTCGACCGGAGGGACGGTCTACGATTCCCTCTACGTGGCACTGGCCATGGTTTCCAAGTCCCAGTTTGTCACCGCCGATGAAAAACTCGCCAATTCCCTGGCGGCGCGCCTGCCCGTCAAGTGGCTGGGGGCCTACTGAAGGTGTTTTGCGGCGCAGAGTTATGGCGTGCCGCTTGGCATGTGCAGACCCAACGCCTTCACGGTGATCCTGTCCGGCACCCGGGCTTCGCCGGGCTCCTTCGTCACTACTCCAAAACCACCGCTGTAGTCCCACATGGTCCACCCCATGCCGTGTTTCTCGAGCGAAGTGCGGACGTCGGAAATCCAGGCGGCGCGATCCTTCGGGTTGGCATTCTTCCGGTAGACGCCGAACTCGTTGCACACCACCGGAACTCCGCGCTGCTGCGCCCACTCTGCGACCTGTGCGATCTCGGCCTCGATGCGTTCCGCGCCCCAGTGATCGAGTCCGTACCGCACGACATAGAGACGATTCACGGCGTCGGGTTCCTGCGCCGCCGCCTTCTCGGCGTCGGCGGGAGTTGCAGGATAAGGCAGCCCCTTCAGAAAATGCCAGTTGTTCACACCCCAGGTCGCTCCCTGGTGGGTGAAGATGTGCGGTTCGTAGAAGTGGAAGTTGTAAATAACGTTGGGATCGCGCAGCGGCTCGAGGAAAAGCAACTGGTCGTCGGCCGACCACTGCGCGCCCGCCGCAATGATGGTGTGCCGGGGCGCGCCCCCGCGGATCGCCACCGCCAGCTTCGACTGGATGCCGTACCAGCGGTAGCGGTCCGCGACCTCGGGCTCGTTCAGAATCTCGAAGAAGACGCGGTCGGGATCAAGATTCGCGTAGTGCCGCGCCAGTGCCCGCCAGTAATCCGAGAACTGTTCAACGAAATCGTCGTGCGCGAGGCGCGTCTTGAAGTCGCCTTCCGGGTGAATGTCGATCACCACGGCCAGATCGTGGTCGAGGATCATCTTGACTGCGTCATCAAGATAGCGGAGATACTCGACGGGAATCTGGTCGGCGCGGTTTTGCAGGAACATCGGCTCGGGATTCACGCTCAGGCGAACGTGGTCAAAACCCATCGCCTTGATGAGCGTGAGGTCCGCCGCCGTGGTCCACGACTGAAAATGTTCTTTGCCGTAGCCCTTCGGGTCGTAAACCTGGGCGAACCATTCGCTGAGGTTGATACCGTGGCGAAGCTTGGCAAGTCGCTGCGCCGGGACACCCGTCGTTTGCGGGCTCTGCGCGAATGTTCCCTGCGACAGTGGCAAGGACAGAGCAAGAGTCAGGAGTGCGAGGCCGAAATTCCGCCGAGCCTTCCTCCGCGTTCTCCGCGGCCTTCCTCCGCGCTCTCTGCGGTCAAAAGCTTTGCGAACGTTCATCATCAACTCAAAATCGGCAACGCCCGGAAGCGCTTTTTCGTAGCCGCATACATCGCATTGCAGATCGCGGGAGCCAGCGGCGGGATGGGTGGTTCGCCCGCTCCCGTGGGTGCCTCCGTGCTTTCCACAAAGTGAGCCTCGACCGCCGGAATTTCATTCATGCGCAGGGGCGCGTAGTCGTCGAAGTTCCCCTGCACGATCCGTCCCTTCTCCACCGTGATCTTCGCGCGCAGAGCGTTGGTCAGTCCGTAGATGACGCCCCCCTGGATCTGCTGTTCCAGAATGTTCGGATTCACCACCTGACCGCAATCGATAGCTCCCACCACGCGGTGGATACGCGGCTGCCCCTGCTCCATCGAAAGCTCGACTACCTCCGCCATGTAGGTGCTGAAACATCCAAAGCACGCGATGCCGTGATAGTGCCCCGCCGGCAGGGGCTTGCCCCATCCCGCCTTGTCGGCCGCGAGTTGCAGCACCCCGCGCATGCGCGCCGTCCGCCAGGTCGCGTCGAAGTACTTGATGTCCTCGTCCTTCGCCAGCAGGTGCAGGCGATACGCCAGCGGATCTTTCCCCGCCGCCGTGGCCAGTTCGTCGATGAAACCCTCGTTGGCGAAGCCGACCTGCAGCGCGTAGACCGAGCGCATCCAGCCTAGCGGGACCGGTGTCTCCGTCTGGACGTACTCGACCAGCGCGTTCGGGAACGAATAGATGAGCGCGGCCTCATCCTTGAGGTCGGGGTCCACGCCGCCTTCTCCCGGTTGCCCTTTCTGCGCGCTGATCGAAGGCGCGACCAGTCGGTGTGTGAACGCTAACGGCCAGCCCGCACCGTCGAGCACCGCGCTCAACTTGTGATAGCTCGCCGGACGGTACGTCGAGTTGCGCATGTCGTCTTCGCGCGTCCAAATCACCTTCACCGGACCGTCGATGGCCTTCGAGACTTGCGCCGCTTCCACGCCGTAGTCATGTTCCAGGCGGCGGCCGAAGCCTCCGCCCATGAGCGTCACGTTCACTTTGACGTTGTCCGGATCGAGGCCGATCGCAGCCGCTGCGGAGTCCCGTAGATCTTGCGGAACCTGCGTGGGCGCCCAGATCTGGCACTTCGAACCCTGAACGTGAGCAGTCGCATTGCCCGGCTCCATCGGAGCATGCGCCATGAAGGGCAGTTCGTACGCCGCTTCGATGCGTCTGCCAGCGGCCTTGGTCACATCGCCCACCGAATACAGCGGCACACCTTTGTTCGTGACCGCCTGCCGCAGAGATTCCATGATCGCGGCAGTATTCAGATCCTGGTTCGGCCCCTCGTCCCAGCTGACTTGCAGAACACGCCGCCCCTCCATCGCGCCCCACACGCTGCCGGCCACCACGGCAATCGCCGAGTCGGTGATCTTGCCGACATAACTCACGCCGGGGATCTTCTTCGATTCCTGGTCGTCGAAGCTAGCCACTTTGCCGCCGATGACCGGGCAACGCGCCAGCACAGCGAACTTCATATCGGGCAGGCGAAAGTCGATTCCGAACTCCGCCGTGCCATTCACTTTCGCGGGGGTGTCGAGCCGCGGGATCGGCTTGCCGACAATCTTGTAGTCTTTGGCCTGCTTCAAAGGGATGTCGGTCGGCACCGGCAGAGTCGCCGCCCGGTGCGTGAGTTCGCCGTAGGTCGCGCGCCGCTTCGAAGGCGGATGGAGCACCGCGCTGTTCTCCGCCTTGCACGAAGCCCGGGTGACGCCCCACTCGAGCGCCGCCGCCGAGATCAGCATCTCGCGCGCAGCCGCGCCCGCCTTGCGCATCGGATCCCAGGTGGTGCGGACGCTGGCGCTGCCTCCGGTGGTCTGGTCGCCGAACAGGGTGCTGGCCCCGGCCTGCTCGATCTGAATCTGGCTCCAGTCGGCCTCGAGTTCCTCGGCCAGAATCATGGGCAGCGAAGTGCGCACCCCCTGCCCCATCTCTGCGCGCGCGACCACGACGATCACCTTGTTGTCGGGCGTGATCTTCAAATACGCATTCGGCGAGAACTCCTCGCCCGCGCCGTTCGAGCCGTGCGGCAGATAGAAACCGATCACCAGCCCCGCACCGGCAGCAACGCCGGCAGCAACAAATTCGCGGCGGGAAAGTGGGCTCATCGCGCACCTCCGCCACTAGCGGCTCGCTGGATGGCGCGCCGGATCCGTTCATACGTCCCGCAGCGGCAAATGTTCGCCGCCATGAACGTTGTGATCTGCTCTTCGGTGGGATTGGGTGTCCTTGCAAGCAACGCGACCGCCGCCATGATTTGTCCACTTTGGCAGTAGCCGCATTGCGGAACCTCTTCGGCGATCCAGGCGATTTGCACAGGATGCTGATTGTTCGGAGACAGTCCTTCAATGGTCGCGATGTTCTTGCCGGCGACTTGCGATACCCCAATGGAACAAGACCGGACGGGGGCGCCGTCGACATGCACGGTGCACGCGCCGCACAACCCGGCTCCGCAACCGAACTTGGTTCCGGTGAGTTGTAGAGTGTCGCGCAATACCCAGAGAAGGGGTGTTTCGGGCGAGACGCTGACTTTGCGCTCGCTCCCGTTCACACGAAGGGAAAAGTCGGCCATGTTGGTCTCGAGGGTGGTTGGAGAAACGCACAATGGTAGCGGAAATGGCAGGAAAGGGGAATGTCAGCGGAGGCGTCTGGCTCAAACCCGTGGTCTAAATGTCAGCGGTGCGATCGCTCAAGCTTACTCTGACCGGCATTCATTCTCTGCGTAGGGCCCGTGTGCGCGCACATATTCACGGTTGCGTCGATCGCCGAATTGGTGCCTTCGGCCGACTTGATCATGGCCGGAAGAGTCGAGAATGTAGGACAAACCGGGTCGGGAGACATCACCTACTGTGGGCGGGCCTACCGTCGGCGGGATTTTGAAGCCGAGATCAAGGTGCATCAGACGATCAAAGGAGAATTTGCCGGATCGCGGTTCATCTTCAGCTACTCCACGCCAGCCACGGACAGCCGGGGAAAGGTAGGGGAAGGCAATCTCGTCGCCCATACGTTCCGAATACTGTTTCTGAGAAAAACCCGCGACGGATACGCCTTTGTAAGCCCCTGTTCTCCGTCCCTGCCCGCCAGTTCCACGCGTTGCGGACCGACTTGGAAACTAAAGTCGGGCGAAGATGTCTACCACAAGGTGGTGCAAGGAGTCCTGGATATTCTGTGTGCAACTTCGACCGCAACGGAGAACGAGACGCGCTTGCCGTCCTGAGTTGGGAGGAGGACTCGTCTGCGGCGCCCTTGTTGAAGGCTGCACTGAGCCTGCCAGAGGTCAATTCCGATCCAGAGCTGAGAACGGCCGTACTCGCGGACCTCCTGAAGTGGAAGGACCTGAGCGTGTTACCGTCCGCAGAGAATGATTTATTCCAATCTTCTGAGCATGTAGGGGAACCCTAAAATCAAATCTCTTGCTCGCAATCTCCAGCCTCGACCCACTGGTTTCCGTACCTCTGTTCACCCGAGCACTTACGTTACCGGAACCTGATGCAAGAATTGATGCAGCTCGGTTTCTTGATTACACGAATTCGGATAGCGCGTTAGGCGGACTCTTATCCGCACTGGACGACCCCGATCGAGAGGTCCAGTTTGCGGCGATGCAATCACTGGGCAATCTCACAAATCAACATCAGTGGCGACCCCAGACGATCACAACCGATGACGCGTGGGTGGCCTGCATTAAGCATTGGCGGGAGTTCAGGGCGCTGCGCTACGCATCTAAGCCAAAACCCGCAGCCTAACCGTTGCTGGTTGGTCAGGCAGTGAATTGATTGGCGTTCGCTAACGGAGCCGCCCCCGCTGTGAGTTAAAGCGCTACTGCCCGATGACGATCCCTCGCAGCATCTCAATGGCGATCCGCTCCTGAAACGCCCGAAACGCCGGCAACGAATAGAGCCGCATGCTGAGTTCCTCCTGAGACGCCGCCGAAGCATGCTTCTCGCGCGGCGTGGTGCGCACCGCGCTGCTCAGCTTCGCCGCGGTGGCACTGTCGAAGCTCTCGGAAACGATGACCGTGTTGTCCGGCCATTCTTCCACGATCACCGGCCCTTCTTCCGTCGACACCAGCGCAGCCCCAATCGGACAAGGAGCCGTGGCGCAGGCGGGAACCGGTTGCACCGAAGCGCGCTGGTAGCGCTTGGCGACGGTGGTCGCGTAAAAGCGCGCAAAGTGCTCGGCGGCCTGCGTATTCTTCCAGTGTGACACATACAGCAGCGCGACATCTGCAGTGGTGGGCTGCGCACCCGCAGGGGCCTGCGCGCGTTTGAACGCGATGTAGGTTCCGCCCAGCCATGCCGGCGCAAAGTCGCTGGCTCCGTGCTTGTCGCCAAACTGCTTCAGCAGGGCCCGCACATCCAGTTCCCCGAACGAGCCCGAGTCGAATACTTCGTAGTCGTTGCTCAGCAGCGGCCGCACGTCGGGAATGACGACCGGCGTCAGCTTGGCGCGCTCGAGATAAGCGTTGGAATCGAATACTTCGTGGGTATTCCGCGGCGGCTGGGCGAACAGGCCCTGGAAGGCGGCCTGCTTGCCGCGCTTCCCCAGGATGTCGGCTTCGAAGAACAAGCCCTCGCGATAGGGAAAGCTTCCGGCCTCGCGCAGCACCATCGGAGCTTTGTGCATGAGTTCGGTGTCGATGGTCGCCGATACCGCCGTGTCTTCCATCGACGCCACCACGCCCGGCGTGTCTTTCAAATTGCGCCCGAACGGCGCCAGCAGGTAGTCGATGTACACCACCATCGCCTGGCCCTCGACGATGGCGTGCCGCGCCGTCGTGCTCTCATCGGCGACGCCGTTGTCATCGTCTCCCGCTTTCGCTTTGCCGGCCGGCTTTTCGCCTGCCTTAGCCCAGCGGCCCAAGTCGTAGTTCTGGTCCTGCAGGGCGTGGGTGAGTTCGTGCGCCAGGATCGGGCCCTGCTTGTCGAACGAAACCGTGTTCAGCAGCCAGATCGTCTTGTTCTCTTCGTCGTAGAGTCCCGCGATCGACTGCCCGTTGGCCTTGACCAGAAATTCCTTCAGATCGAAATCGCGGGGCAGCAGCCCGAACTTTTTCATCGTCAGTTCGGACCGCGCAAAGCGCTGCGAATATTCGGCGCGTGCTAAGCGGTTCTTGGTGAACTTCTCGATGTCCGCCTGCCCCACCACCGCCTTCTTGACTGCGCTGTGTTTCGGGAAGCCTGTGTCCTCGCTGGCAAAGTCAAACACCTTGTCCACGGAGCGGAACAGTTCCTTCCCCTCGGCGTCCGTCAGGCGGACGTCCGCCGGCTTGTCTTTGCGAACCTTGCGGGCGATGTCGGCCAGGCTCGGTTGGTCCTGCGCCGTCTGCTCCGCTTGTGTCGACGCGGTTGAGGAACCTTGGCTGATCACGGCAGTCGATCCGGTCTTTTGGCCAACGGCGGCAGTGAGGAAAGCGAGATAAAAACTGAGCGCGACACACGTAGGGCGGAAAGACATACACGTCTCCGGATTACAGGGTTCTCTAGAAATTTTCCGTGAATCCGGGCGGGAATCGAACCCCAATCTGGACGGCCGCATTACCCCGGTAATCGCTCGACCCTTTTATTTCGGCCCTACGAATGCCTTTTTGCGGAGCTGTCCAAAAAAACAGCGCTGCACCAGTTCCGCGGCTGCTAAACTCCGCCTATGCTTTCCGGCTTTGCTACGCCTGAAGGGACGGCTCGCTATCGCGACCGCTTTCCCCAGTTTCGTGAAGCGGAACATTTTCGCCGTGCGGAACACGTGCCAGGCGCGGGTGAATTATGGCTGTCTTCGATCGGCCTCGGCACCTATCTCGGCGAACCGGACGACGCTGCCGACGCAGCTTACATCGAGGCCATCGGCACCGCGTTGCGTTCCGGGATCAACGTCCTCGATACCGCCATCAACTACCGTCACCAGCGCTCCGAGCGGAACATCAGCGCTGCCCTGGCAGCGTTGGTCGCGTCCGGAGATGTGCAGCGCGACGAGGTTTTCGTCTGCACCAAGGCGGGCTACCTCTCCTTCGACGGCGAACTTCCCGCCGACCGCCGCGGCTACTTCACGCGCGAGTACATCGAGAGTGGCGTGGTCGATCCCAAGGAACTCGCCGGCGGCATGCACTGCATGTCTCCGGCGTATCTCGAGAACCAGATCGACCGCTCCCGCTGCAACCTTGGCCTCGAAACCATCGATCTCTTCTACCTGCACAACCCGGAGTCGCAACTCGCCGACGTCGCGCCGGAAGTTTTTCGCGAGCGTTTGAAGCGCGCCTTCGCGCAACTCGAGCACAGCGTGAAGGCGGGCAAGCTCCGCTACTACGGCATGGCGACCTGGAATGCGTTTCGGGTTCCTGTCGGGACACAGGACTACATCAGCCTGTCCGAGTCCGTCGAGCTTGCCCGCGAGGTCGGAAGCGAGGGGCATCATTTTCGGTTCATCCAGCTGCCCTTCAACCTGGCGATGCTCGAAGCCTACGCCCTCAACAACCAGTCCCTGCACAGGAAGAATGTTTCCCTGCTCACGGCCGCCGCGCAACTGGGCGTCGCCGTCATGGGCAGTGCGACGCTCTACCAGGGGCGGCTCACGCACAGCTTGCCCGGATTCATTCAACAGACTCTGGGGATGAAGAACGATAACGAGAACGCGATTCAGTTCGCGCGCTCCGCGCCCGGTCTGACGACTTCTTTAGTTGGGATGGGAAACCAAGACCACGTCGCGGCAAACCTGAAAGCGGCCTTGCTGCAGCCCGCGCGTGTGGAGGAGTGGGCCCGGCTCTTTACTGAACGGGAAGCGTAGGCACCGGGAAGTCGACCCTTCAGAGCAAAGCTGCCCGTGCCCTATTTCAAAGCTTGCAGCTTCTGTTGCGCCATCGACTCGGCTTCCGTCTTCGGGTTCTCTTTCACGATCTGCTCGTAGATCTTCTTCGCTTCCGCCGGCTGCTGCGACGACTCGTAGAGGTTCGCCAGTTGCAGCTGCGCCATCACCTTGCTGACCGTGGCCGTGGGCTTGTCGATGAGCTGCTTGTACTGGTCAAGCGCGTCCTTGGTGCGATTCGTATTGCTGTACAGCGATGCCAGCGCCAGCTTCGCCAGCGCCGCCATGTCGCGGTTGTGCGTGGACGCAACATCTTTCAGTTCGCGCTCGGCTGTGCTGTTATCGCCGAGCGCGACCGAAGTTGTCCCCAGCAGGTAGCGGGAGACGTCGGCAGTATGGGTGTGTGGGTACTTGTCGACGATCGCTTGCAACTGCTTCTTGGCGGCTGCGGCGCGTTCCTGGGCTGAACCAAAGCTGGGGAAGTCGGGGGTTGCGGGCATGCCTGCGGGACGGATCTGCGTCTCCAGCGTGCGCACCGCCTGGGTCAGCTCGAAGTTGGCTTTTTCGTCCTGCTGGCTGATGTAGTACCAGGTGCCGGCGACGGCCACGATCACAACCGCCGCGATCGCAACCGCGGTGATGATCTTGGTTTTGTGCTCGACGCTCCAATGCGCCGTGGCTTCGGCTGCGCCGATCGTGGCTCGGGTGAACTTGTCGGCTTTCAGTTGATGGCGGGTTTCTGCGCGCACGTACTCCTCTTCCGTCTCGGTCTGGGTTTTAGGGGGCTGACAAACTTTCAGTCTAGCAGGCGCAAAACCGCAGCGTCAAAGGCGGAGCACCGTAAGGCTCCCAAGATCGTCAATCGAGGGAAGAACTCGCGGCCTTTTCGATCTGGCGCCGAGCAGGCATTTGCCAGAAAAGCCAGAAGCCGCCATTCCGGCGGCCTCAACTCTGCATGGGCGAACGATCCCTTACCGGGGAGCTTCTTCGAGCAGCCCCTGCTCCAGCTTTTCCTGGCACTCGATGCAATGCCGCGTCCAGGGCACCGCCTCCAGGCGTTTGGCGTTGATCTCTTTGCCGCAGTGAATGCACTCGCCGAAACTCCCTTCGCGAATGCGGGACAGGGCCTTCTCCACCATCTGCAGCAACTGGCGCTCATTGTTGCTCTGGTGAAAGAGGAATTCCTTGTTATAGGAGTTGGCGGCCTTGTCGGCGATGTCCTGTGTCGCATCCTCGTCCGCCGACCGCCCGTCCTGCTCGGTCCGCGAAACCGTGCGACGCAGTTCCTGCTGCCGCGTCTCCAGTCGTTTTTTGAAAGAATCCAGCTTTTTCTTATCCATGGAATGATCACTCGACTGCTGAAAGTCGCGCCCTCCCAGGCCCTCCCACATGCCTGAGGCCAAACAAAAATCATATGCGCTCAAATTGAGATGCGTCAACCTGGGGGAAGGGTTCGGCGCCCCTCTCGCCCCTGTTATGTTTTCCCCCTTTGGGTCGGCCTCGAAACAGGTTCGGGCACGCTTACCTCGGCAGAGGCTGGTCGGTGCTGGCCAGGGCGTAGCCCATGACGGCCATGGCCGCGGCGTTCTCGCGGAGCTCGCGGGGAACCACCTTGTCGAGCGTGTCCGCAGCAGTGTGGTGGTAGTTGAAGTAGGTGCGCCCGTCCTGCATGATCCCGAGCGTTGGAACTCCGGCCAGCGACATGCCGGCAATATCCGACCCTGGCGCAAAGGGCGTTTGCTGGATCACGTTCGCGCCCAGACTTTGAAGAATGTCGAGCACCGGGCGCAGGAATTCCAGCGCTTGCGGGCTGACCTTCGCGTTGAATCCCAACGGGTGCGCCGCGCCCAGGTCGCTCTCAATCCCCGCCACGTGGTTGGGAAACTCTGCCGAATGAGCCGCGGTGTAGGCCTCGCGCCCTCGCCCTCCGCTCTCTTCATCCATCCACGCGATCACACGAATGGTCCGCTTGGGGTGAAGCTGGAGCTGTTGCAGGAGTTGTGCGGTCTCCATTGCGACCGCGACTCCGGCCGCGTCATCAATGGCCCCCGTGCCCAGGTCCCACGAGTCGAGATGTCCGGAGACGACCACCACCTGTTCGGGATGTTCGCTCCCCCGCAGATCGCCCACCACGTTGTATCCGGTGGTGTCGGGCAAGCTCTGCGGAGTCAGCGTGAGGTGCAAGCGCACCTTGCCCTGAGCCGCCAGGTCAGAGATGAGATCGGCGTCCTCAGCCGTGACCGCTCCGGCCGGGATTCCCGCTGGCGTGCCGTAGCCGGTGTGTGGCAGCCGATACTCTGCCCCACCCACCGAACGCACCAGGGACCCGACCGCCCCGAGCGCAGCGGCCGCCGTGGCACCCGCCCCGCGGTAGACGACGGCTTCGCCGTAGGCATCGAGCGCGAGCCCCGCGGCTGCCTTTTGCTTGTCAAAGGGAACGTTGAAAAGAACGATTCGTCCCGCAACCTGGCTGCGTCCGAGGCTGCTCAACTGGTCAAAGTTGTGGACCACGACGACGTCGGCGGTGATTCCCTCCGCCGGCGTCGAGGGGCTTCCACCCAGCGCGGTCACGACAATCTTCTGGTGGGTATTCGGAGTCTGGCCGGGGAATTCCACCAACTCCGCCGTTTCGGCGCCGCGCACCCAGTGCGCTACCTTGACTTCTTCCAACCGGACCTCAAGCCCAAGTTTGCGCAGTTCATCGGCGACATACTCCGCCGCCTTCTGCGCCTGCGCCGAACCGCTGGGGCGTGGGCCGATATTCTCGGTGAGGTGAGCGACCTGCCGGTAGGCGTAGTCATCGCCGAGGGCAGCCTCGCGCAGCTTGATGAGTTCCGCGGTCAGCTGGGCTGGAAGGGGGTGGTCTCCGCTCGTCCGGCCCGCCCGGGAGTTCTGCCCCGCCGCCGGGTTGGGTCTGGCAAGAAGGAATAAAATCGCGAACCCTGCAACGGGCCTTCGCCAACTGCGGTTCCGCCGAGCCTCCAAAACCAGGCGCCTCCTCTTTTCGGACGTTCCTGTCCGCAATCTCGAAGCGTGCTACTCGCTGGTTACGGCGTGCAACGGATAAACCGGCGAGGCTGGAGGGTTCTCTTCTTCGTCCTCAAGCAAGGGTATGATGTTGCGCAACGCTTCAATTTCTTCCCGCACCCGGATCACTGCAAGTTCCTTCTCACGCAGAACCTGATAGAAATCCCTCATGTCTACCTCCCGAGAGATGGCTGGAACATCTCCACAGGGTACAGGAAGGGGACTCATCGAACAAGAACATCGACCAGCATTTTCTTCGGATCGTCTTGTAAGGACAGGTTTTGTTGCCGAATGGTTGGCACCCAGCACTGAATCTTTGGCGGTTGCGGTGCCGCCTCGGTGAGTGCGAGATTGTCTGGCTTCTCCGCTCAGCGGTCGCGGGCTCGTTGGGGTCGACGACGGAAACCATCCCGGCTAAGTGTCTTCAGTGCCAAATGCTAACGACGGAATACCGCTGTCCTCCATATGAAGGACCGCACAACCAAAAAAGCGGCCCCATTTCTGGGACCGCTGTTCAAAGAGGCAGAAAGGCGGGAAGTCAGGGAAGACTTTGCAAGATGTCGCTCTGACAAGCAGAACGACCATTAGGAAGTTGTCGAGAACTTTGGGTTGTGGTGAAGGTCATTCTTCTGGTTGCGGCCTCTTTTGTTGTTCTGAAATTGTGCAACTGCCGAGCCAAAGCAATCCGTTACCGGGGCCTGTGACGCGTGTCACCGTAAGTCCTTGTCGAGGTGTGGTTTAAACCCCACTCCCTCTGGAACTCAAGCGTAACCTGTTCAAACCTAGCCCCTTCGCAAGCTGCAGATTGCTGCACATTCGTTGCAGTCCACTGCTTTCCCTTCCCCCACAAAACAAAACCCCTGCTGTCGGGCAGGGGCTCGGCAAAGCATCGCTTCTGTTCTAGCTGTTCCCGGCAACCGTCCGCAGCTTCCCCGGCAGGAAGTGATACGGCGGCCACGGCCCGCTGATCACCAGCTGGCAGTTCTTCAACTGTTTCGCGGCCATGTTGTAGCGGTTCTGGTATTTTTCTACGGACTTGGAATCAATCAGGTGGGCGATGTCGATCAGCATGCCGTCGGAGGCGACCTTCTTACAGCTGATCTCTTCTTCCAGAGGGTTAAAGAGCTTATGAACCTGGACCGAAAGAGCGCGCGCTTTAGTCTGCCGTTCCCTCTCCTTGGAAGCTTTCTCCCGCAGCTTCGCCAGGTACTCCCGTCCCACCGTGTCGGGCAATTCCACGTTGATCATGGCCTCGCGGAGCGATCCATCCCGGACCACCAGCTTCAGGCGCATCTCGGACTTGCCGCGCAGCTTTTCTACGCTCAGCCCAAAAGCGCGGCGGTTGGCTCGCACCGCCTGCCGCAGGGCATCGTCGCTGTCAAAGATCGTTCCGAAACGGAACGGCAGCACGGTTGAGTTCCGGAAGCACACGCTGACCACGCGTGCGTGTTCCAAAACGGTCTTTTCATCCACTTTGTGAGTTGCCCGATCGTACTCGCTGACCACAACAGCGAATTCTCCACTCGGATAGCTGAGGACGGGGGCTCCATTGACGCCCTGGATGCCTTCCAACAGGAAGGGACGCCGGGCACGGGTACCATTGGGGAGTGCCTGATGTTCTGTCAGGCAGTATGCGTACCACGCCATATCGATCTCTCCGAATCTAGGCAGGGACGGGCAACCCGTCTCTTTGCATTCGCGAAAGTAGGGTCCGACATCTGAATCTGGAAGAAAGGGCGGTACTCGACGAGATGGACGTGAATGACTACGTCCCAACTCATATTACTTCCGTCACCGACAAAATTGCAACAACTTCGTGGCATTTACTCGATTCAATGAATTGGCGAGTCTCAATTTGACTCGGGGTCACTCCGCGGCCTGTAAGAAACAACGAGCGCGCAACCGAGGGTCGGGCATTTACTTCATCGCCGACCTGAACCATCAGGCCGAAGTTGATTTCTTTGATTTCAACCGTCACAACGTGCGAATGGTCTTCACTTTAGAAAAGTCCCTGCCGGGTTGGAGCGGCGCGGTGTCCATTTCCAGTGACGGCAAGTGGCTGCTCTACCCCCAATTGGATGGAAGTTCGAGGGGCCTAATGATGATCGAGAACTGGAGGAAGTAGCGGCTGTCTGGTCCGCGACGGTTCAATCGATTTGACCGCAACAGTACGGTATGACGTGAATTTAATCGGGAGACGACAGCCGGGGGGCCTGGTTACTTCTTGGCCGCAGCCTTCGCCGCGCGTTCCTGCAAGGCGATCGTCACCACGCGCAGCATGTCGTCCCAAGGCGCGGGTTTGCCCGTCCAGATTTCAAACTGCCGGGCCGCCTGCTGCACGAACATCTCGATGCCCGGGATCACCTGTGCGCCCCGTTCTTTCGCCATCTTCATGAGTCGTGTTTCCGCGGGATCGTAGATCATGTCGAACACGTAGCGCGCGTTGATCTCGTTTTCATTCAGAGGAGATTCCCGCGTGTTCGCCATGCCCACCGGCGTGGCGTTAATGATCACGTCGAAAGAGAGCTTCCTCAGGTCCGGACGCTTCACTGAACGGGCTTTGGCCTGCCGGGCCAGCTTTTGCGCCGGGGCTGCGCTGCGGTTCAGGATGAACACCTCGCAGCCGCGCTCCTTCAGTCCGAATACCGCCGCCCGCGCCGCGCCTCCGGCGCCCAGCACCAGAATCCGCGCACCTTCGAGGGTGATGCGTTGTTCGAGCGGCCGCACCACTCCCGCAGTATCCGTGTTGAAGCCATAAAGCTTGCCGTCTTGCGCCCGCACCACCGTGTTGCAGGCCCCGATTTTAGTGGTGTGCGAATCGGTGTTGTCCAGGTGCTCTAGGATCGCTTGCTTGTACGGCATAGTGATGCTGAGCCCGTGGATCGGAATGTCGCGCACGCACGCCAGCAGATCCTTGAGCGTCTTGGCATGCAGGGCAAGGTAGACAGCGTTCACATTCTCTCGCCGCAGCGCCGTGTTCATGATCGCCGGCGACAGCGAGTGCGACACCGGATCTCCGACCACTCCGTAGACTCGCGTGGCCGCGTCCACCTGCTCGATGCGGTAGACACTCCGCAGATCCTGCGCCGTGACCTGGCCCGGAGCAGTCTGCTCCCCGGGACTGACGGAGGCAAACGTGAACGCGCTGCCCGCACGGACTCCCAGGACCCGGCTGATGATGCCCTGTTCCCCCATGCACAAGCCGACCAGGGAGTGCCGATCGCTTTCTTTTTCGAGAAGCCGCATCATCACCACGTTGTCGTACAAAGTGGTTGCGGTTGACACGATCTTGAAGAAGTCGGCCGGCCGGCCGCACATCTTCTCCAGGGTTACATCCAATTTCTTGGTGGCGTGGAAGTCATGAAACGAAAGAATCAGGGCGGCCCGAGTCCGTAACTTCTGCAGTTGCTCGGGCCTGCACTTGGTCGCAGTCTGCAGTTCCACGTCCACCAGCTGACATCCGGCTCCAGCGGCTTTGGCCAGCAAGTCCAGCTGGGAGGCCACGGTCCCCTTGAATTTCCCTCCGTTGTTTGCCCGGCGGCAGGTCGCAATCACCACCGCATGGGGATTTAACTCGAAGAAACGCTTGATCTTAGGTAGGGCCAGCCCCGGTCGTGGCAGGTAGTCCAGCCGGAACTCCAGAAACGGGTTATCCCGGACCAGGCCTTCGGCCTTTTCGAGCAATTCGGAGGGATCGGAACCGGTAACGGCCAAGCATACCCGGGGCAGACGCAAGGGCAGGAAGCGCTGCACGAAACTGGATGGGGAAGAGCTCATCGGCTGCGAACGAATCGGCGCGATATTACAAGGGCGTAATTCCAGATGCAACAACGGATTATCCCTGTCCCCGGGGAAAACTTTCGGCGAAGCCCGCATGACACCCCCGTAACTTGACCCTCCCCCACCCCCTTGTTACCTTCCGGCTGAAGCCCCTGTGTCTACAGTGGTTAGCCGGGGTTGAGGCCAGGGTTACCAGCCCTGACTCGGAGGTAAGATGAAGAAACTAGGACTGTTACTCATTTTGACGGCAGCGGCGGCCTGGGCCCAGGACGCGGCTTCGGGGGTAGACGCGAACGCGCCCCAGGGGACCGCCCCGACCTCCAACAGCTTTCCGGTGGAGCGCATTCAGACGCCCACCTACGCCGACCTGTACTGCGCCGGCTTCATCAGCAAAAAGCTGCTGCCCGATGCCAACTACGTCGCGGGCGGCCTGCAGACTCCGAACACCACCAAGTTCGTAACGGGCGACATCATCTACATCTCCGGCAGCGGGTTTGCGACTGGAGCGCAGTACACGATTCTGCGGGAACTGAAAGACCAGAACCGCTACGAAGTTTTCCCCGGCCAGAAGAAAACTCTGGAAGCAGCCGGCCAGCCCTACGGCGAAATCGGACGAGTCCGCGTCGTCGACACGCGCAGCAAGATGGCGATCGCGCAGATCGAATACAGCTGCGACCCGATCAACCCGGGCGATTTTGCCGTGCCCTTCGCCGAGAAGCCCTCGATCTCGTTCCATCCGCCCCTGCGCTTTGACCGTTTCGTGCCGAATACCGGAAAGACGTCGGGACGCATCGTGCTCGGGAAAGACTTTGACTCCGTGCTTGGCACCGGCATGAAGGCCTATATGAATATCGGCACCGACAAGGGCGTCAAGGTCGGCGATTACTACCGCGCCGTGCGCTCCTACTCCGCCGATCTGGCCGATCCGGTCGATTCGCTCTCCTTCGCGGCCTCGACGGCCGAGGACACGCAACGGCGGCCTCCTTCCATCGAGGGCAACTGGATGACCAAGACCAAGGGGCCGAACATTCACGTCGGCGACCTGCCGCGCCGCGCCGTGGGCGAACTAGTGATCATCAGCGCGACTCCGACTACCTCGACTGGAATGATCGTCTTCTCGCTTGAGGATGTTCACGTCGGCGACGCCGTGGAACTCGACGAGCAGCCCCAATAACTTTCCGATTCACCCCGTCAGTCTTTTGCACCGGAGAGGAAAGCCTCTCCGGTTTTTCTTTCGGGGACCGGACCCCCCGCAGCCGGGAAACCGATACAGCTTGATGGAGAGAAGGCAGGTTTCCGGAGAACCTCAGTTCGCTGTCAGCGCGGAATGGACCGCGCTCCTCGACAGTCTGCACAAAACACGCCCGCCCGCGGGCCTGCAGTTACGAGGCAGCTGGCGATGGTGTTCGGTGTGTATGTCGTGCCAGAGCGCCCTCGCGCGAAGCAAAGCGGGAAGGGCACGAGTCACTCGTGGCGCTAAGACTTTGAGAAAACGTTGCGCCTTAGCGCCTGAGGGTGGCCTTGGCGCAGAGGCACAGAAAATTCCCGCAGCCTGTCTGCCCGTGCAATCCGGGGACGGTATTCAGGGCATATCGCAAGGGAACGACGGGAAGCTGAGAGAGGGAGTTCAGCCACAGCGTGCCGAGTGCCTAGCGGAAAAATACAACGTGGTAATCGCCCGGGATCAGGGAAGCCCCGACGAGGATCACGATCGTCACAACTGCCAATTCCATTTCAACTCTCCAACGAAAACATCTTTGAACAATAGCGCAGAATGAGTCGCAAAGCCAATGTTACTTGTGGGCCATGAATCCGCGCATCGCTGCTACCAGCTCTTTGGATGCGGATTCGACGAGGGGTGACCGGAAATCCGCTTTTGGATGACGCAGGACATCCTCCCGCGATATGCCTCTACTGGAATCGCGGTCCTGACATACCCAGCCAGACCATCAAGCCGCCAGCCGCTGCGGCCCCCAGCACCAGCCAGGCCGAGTTCACCCGATACCGCATCAACAGCAGCGCGCCCAGCGCCGCCAGCCCGAGTGTGAACCAGTCCACGATCGCGCTGCGCGCTAACTGCGCCGAAACCAAGACCATCAGGGCCAGGGCCGCCACGTTGATCCCGTCGAGCACCGCGCCCGCGGTGCTCGAACGGCGCAGTCGGGAAACCAGCGGTCCGCTCGCCGCCACCAGCACAAACGCAGGTAGAAAGATCGCTACCGTGCCGAGCACCGCCCCCCGCACTCCTCCCAGTACGTAGCCGACAAAAGTCGCCGTCGTGAACAGCGGCCCCGGTGTGACCTGGCCCACCGCAACCGCGTCCAGCAATTGCTGCTCGGTGAGCCATCCCAGCCGAGCCACCAGGTCGGACCGCAGGAACGCCACCAGCACATACCCACCACCGAACAGAGTCGCCCCAATCTTCAGCAACACCAGGAACAACCGCGTAAGGCTGAACGGGACAGCGAACGCTCCCGTCGCCACTCCGCCACCGGGACCCAACAATCCCATAGCCAGGTTCGGGCTCCGAAAGCCCGACCGCAGGCGCACCAGTCCCGCCAGCGCGCCCGCCGCGAACAACGTCAGGAGCGCATCGACCCCCAACGCCGCCGCCACCATTGCCAGAACGCCCAGCACCGCCAACCAAGCCGACTTGACCGCCGACCTTCCCAGCCGCAGCGCCCCCTGGGCGAGCACCACGATCACCACCGGCTTCACGCCATAGAGCAGCGCCGCAATCTGCGGCAACGCGCCGTACCGAACGTAAGCCCAGGCCAGGCATCCCACCATGAGCGCAGCCGGCAGGATGAAACTGATGCCCGCCACCAGCAGCCCCCGCCCGCCCGCCCGCACCCGGCCCACATGGATCGCCATCT
>DATMPS010000068.1:0-5907 GCA_035567435.1 Terriglobales bacterium
GAGAGCGATTGTGGAAAGTAGGTTTGAAAACTCAGGCGGGTGAAACCACGGGCGCGCATATTTCGAGTTTCAAGGCTTTGGCAGCTAGCCTTTTTCATTAGCTAGTTTTGGGAGTTACCTTCCTAAACAGGGTGTCCAGCAATGCCTTCAGAGCACCACCTGCTTTGCCTCGCCGCCACGTGACCAGAATCTTCCAAGCAAGTAACCTCCGGGTCCGCCAGGGGTAGAATGACGACGCCGGGCGGTGAATGATGGCTGGCGTAGGCCGGCAAGATATGAACAGCATTTTCGTTGGCGATCAACTCGAAGGCAGCGTGTGCAAGGCTTTGCGCCGGCCCGTGAAATTTCGGGCGAAACTTTCCGTACTTTTTGCAATACACCTCGACCCACCTGTCCAGGCCGGGCATTTGTTGAGAGTCCCAGCTGACAAAAAATTCGCTCTTCAAATCGGACAACCGTGCCCGATCCCTGGGTCGCAAGCGGGTGATGCTCCGAAACGGCCATGTAACTTCCCGTCTCTGCCAGCTTTCGCGTGTAGAATTCGCCGGCTTCTTGCCGGCATTTACCCTCGGGCGAGCCAAAAAGCCCTGAGCTGACGCAAACGTCTCGACTTTCAACCCGACCGCCCGAAGAAGACTGTCCGGCAAGGGGGGATCTCACTGACATTCAAAAAGTGTAAATTGAAAGGTAGCGCCGGGCCCGTCGTTCGGTACGGCCCAGAGCCGTCCGCCGTGACTTTCAACAATGGAACGACTGATCGATAGCCCCATGCCCAGGCCGCCGGATTTGGTAGTATGGAAGGCATCAAAGATTCGTTCGGCGCTCAGTGGATCAAAGCCGATTCCTGAGTCTTGCACTACAACACGGACTTCCTTACCCTCGCCGCGTTGGGTCCTGATTACCAAATCTCGCTCACGGTCCTCCACAGTGCTCATCGATTCGATGCCGTTCAGGATCAGATTCATTACCACCTGCTGTAGTTGTACTCGGTCGCCCATTACAGGATAAAGATCAGCGGCCGGTTCCATCCGTAATGCCACCTTGTTTCTCCGCGCTTCGCTCTGGGTAAGGATGACAACTTCTTCAATGGCCTCGTTTATATCCAACCGTTCCTTCGTGCGAGCCTTCTTAAAGAGGGCCCGCATCCGTAAGATCACATCGCCGGTCCGATTTCCATCGCGAATAATGCGGCGAATCGCTTCGCGGGCTTCGGCGAGGTTAGGCGAATCCCCAGCCAGCCACCGCAGGCTGGCGTTGGCGTTAGTTACGATGCCCGCTAGCGGCTGGTTGACTTCGTGGGCAATGGATGCTGCTAATTCTCCCATGGTCGTTACCCGGCTGACATGAGCCAGTTCGGTTTGCGCTTCGCGCAAGGAAACCTCCCTTTGATGCAGCTCGTCCTCCGCCCGCTTGCGCTCGGTGATGTCTACGATGACGGCCGCGAAAAACGCCGGCGCGCTTCCAGTCGCCGGGACCAGTGTACTGCTGACGTCCGCCCAGATCACACTGCCGTCCTTGCGTCGGTAGCGTTTCTCGATTCGGAAATCTCGTTGCTGCCCTTCGGCGGACTCTGCTAGAATCGCTTCGGTGGCGGTACGGTCCTCTTCATGGGTCAAATCCAGAGGGGTGAGCCTTTGGAGCTCCTCCTCGGTGTAGCCGAGCATTTTCTGGAGGGCTAAGTTCGCTGCCGTAAAGCGGCCGTCTGGAGTGACCAACCCAATGCCGGCCGACGAGTTCTCAAACAGCTTGCGCCAGCGTTCCTCACTGGCTCGTAGAGCCTCTTCAGCCTTCTTTCGGTCGCTGTTTTCTTGCGTCAGCTCAGCATTCAATCGACCGAGGTCGGCATAGATTCGGGCGTGGTCCAAAGAGATCGCGGCCTGCGAGACCAGCAGTTCCAGCATCGCCAGCCGCTTGGGCGTGAACACCCGGGGTGCCAAGTTGTTTTCTAGATAGAGCACTCCCATGAGCTTGGCCTGCTTCACCAGCGGCAGGCAGAGCACCGATCTGGGGCACCTTTTCCGTACGTACTCGTCCTGCGAAAACAGGTTCTGGATCGAGGCGTCATCCAGAATCACGCTCTCCTGAGTTCGGACCACATTGCGAACCAACGAGTCGGGTAAGTCGGAGGGCGTCACCAACGCATCTTGCAGTTGGACATCGACCCCGTCGCGGCCGGTCCTGGCTTCAGCCTCCATTCGATGCTCTTCGCCATGCATCAGGATGAGAAGGCCGCGCTCGGCCCCAGCGTGTTCGACGGCAATCATCATGAGCGTTTTGATCAACTTCTCCAGCACAATCTCGCCAGAAACCGCCTGCGACGCCTTCATCACCGTCCCCAAGTCCAGCTGCTCAACAGACGTGCCGATCGTGGTGGCAGGACGCCCCGCCGCCTGTTCAGAGATTGCAGGGTAACGTTCATCGAGTTGCCGCACTTTGCCATCGGCACCCCAACGCAGATAACAATACCGGGCGTTCCGCAAGTACGCATGGGCGATCGTCTCCAAGTCGCGCGCCAAGTAGAACCGAGCAGCCGCTTCATGGGCGATGGCTTCGTTCTGGACAAAGCCTTGTTCACGGGATAACCGAGTGGCCTTTTCGTATAGGCGCTCGGCATCTAGCTGGCGACCTTCAATGCGCGAGATCTCGGCCGCGATCAGTGCCGCGCGGTTCCCGAAATTCTCGAGGCAATTCTCCGCCCAGGCCTCGAGCTGCTTGTGGTGGGTGGCGAGTGCCTCCCGATATTGGGGCCGCTGCTCGGACGATGCAGAGTCATACTGTGCTGCCAGCGCGAGCGCGTCATAGAAAAGGTATTCGGCCGACTCGAAAACTCCTGGCCGACCGATTGCCTTCGATGATATGAAGTGATCTGGTAAATCAATAGCTGCATACGGCATCGTCTGCACTAGCGGCTCAGCCTGCGATGCCGCCGCGAGGGCGGACACGTAGTCGCCCGCGTGGAAGCGCGCCTGCAGCTTACGGATCCAATACCAGCATCTGGCGAATACTAGGTGCGGATTGGCCTCCAGGTGCCGCTCGAACCGGCCTTCATCGAACTCCGCATCGTTGAAGGAGGAGAAGCTCGGGGTCAGGCCCCGGAGAGTCCTGATAAGCGCGAGCTGTCCGGCGATTATGTCGACGGTGTAACCAAACTTTGCCTTTCGTGCGAAGTCGAGTCCGTTTTCGGCCTCCCGCTGCACGTCGCCAAGCGGATCTCCGGCCGCGAGCAGAAACGTCACCAAACGGTCGCAGGAATAGATCCCGTATTTGAGGTCGCCGGCCTCCTGCGCTGTGGTGAAGGAGCGCCGCAGCAATTCGATACCGGTGCGTAAGTGTCTTGACCAGGGATTGACAAAGTAACCGAAGCACTGGGAGACGCGGGTCCTGAAACGCTCCAGCCCGCGCTTCTCCACCAGATCGAGGCCAAGCTTGCCGAAGCGGAACGCCGCCTGGTAGTCGCCGAAACGCGGTCCCACAAACCAGCCGAGGTGGACGTAAGCGACGCATGATCCGTCGCTATTGCCATACTCCAGGCTGAGGTTCACCATCCGAGCGACGACGAGGCACCGCAGATTCACGTCGATGAAATGGGCCGGCTCCTCGACCACCGTGAGAACGTCAAGAGTTGCCCGGCAGGCTTGGTCGGTCATCGGGGGCAAATCCACAAGCGCCTCGATCGGTCGGCTCCCGAGCTGTCGCCAAATCCGCTCGTATTCCTGCCGCACCTCGTCCTTCGTCGGGTGCGGCGACCAGTCGACGCCTGCGCGCCGGAGGTATTCGAGACCCACCTCGACAGCACGGTCGCTCTGATCCAAGGTGGTGTAGAGTTCCGTCTGCAGGCGCGTGACAGCGGCACTGTCGACGAGGTTCCTGGTGCGCCGCGACAGCATCCACAGCCGTTCTTCCGCCGCTGGGAAATCGCCGGTCAGGAACTCGCACTCAGCCCGCTGGAACCCGAGCGCGAAAGTGAGCGCGTACTGCTGCTCCCACGTGTCCTCTGCCAGCAGCGCGCAGCCGGCGACAAAGTATCTGAGCGCCGAGGCGTAGGCCGTCGAAGTCTTGGCGCGCTTGCCGGCGATGAGATTTAGCTCGGCGACGCGCACGCGCTCCTGCGGTGCTGTGATCAGCGCAACGCCGCGGTCGAGCTGGTTCGCGATTTCGAAGATCTTCTCCTCGAGCTCGGTCGCTGCCGTCCGTGACGCGAGCACTCGGCCAATTCGAAGGTGGGCCGCCGCGCGGTCGCCCTTGGGGATCAACGCATAGGCCGCTTCTTGGACGCGGTCGTGCAGGAATTTGTAGGCGCTATCCTGCTGGAAGACGAGCCCCGCGTGGACGGCTTCCCAGAGTGCCGCGTGCGTCGCCCCCTCTGTTTCCCTTTGAACCATGGCCAGGGTGGCGATCTCGGCGACGTTGCCCAGGCAGGCGAGCAGTTTCAGGGTTTTCTGGGCGGTGGCCGACAACCGCCTCAGCTTCCCGGTCATGAGATCCACCACGTTGTCGGTGTAGCTCTTTGCGCGGATGCGCGCTACGTCCCAGGTCCAAGCTGGCGCGACTGGGTCGAACGCCAGCAGCCCCTCCTCGGCCAACGCCGTCAAGAACTGGATAGCGAAGAACGGATTGCCTCCAGTCTTCTCCTGCACCAGTTCCGCCAGGGGCCGCGCGCGCTCCGGCTCGCGATGCAGGGCATCGGCGATGAGCTGGCCGATATCGTCCAGCCCGAGGGGCGCCAGCACGATCTCCTGCACCGGCGCTCCGGCGTTGCGGATCGCCTCGAGCGTCCGCAGAAGTGGGTGCGCGGGGCCGACCTCGTTGTCCCTGTAGGCCCCGACCAGCAGCAGGGACCGTACTTCAGAGTGCCTAAGCAGGTGCTCGAGGAGATCGAGCGTCGCTTTGTCCAGCCATTGCAAATCGTCGAGGAACAGCGTGAGCGGATGCTCCTTCCGTGCGAATACGCCGAGAAACCGCCGGAAAACCATTTGAAAGCGGTTCTGCGCGTCCTGGGGCGGCAGGTCTTGAACCGGTGGCTGTTTGCCGATGACCAATTCGACCTCGGGAACGAGGTTGACGATAAGCTGACCGTTCGGGCCCAGCGCCTGGCTCAGGGCGTCCCGCCACCTGCCAAGCTCCGCCTCGCTCTGGCCCAGAAGCGGGCGTACCAGGCTCTGGAAGGCTTGGGCCAGGGTGGCGTACGGGATGTCCCGCTTGTACTGGTCGAACTTGCCGGACGCGAAGAGACCACGCGGCGGGACGAGCACCTTGTGCAACTCGTGCACCACCGAGGACTTGCCGATACCGGAATAGCCGGACACGAGCACCAGCTCCGGGGTGCCGTTGGCCACGACACGGTCGAAGGAAGCGAGCAGCGTGTCGATCTCGCGCTCTCGGCCGTAAAGCCGCTCCGGGATCAGCAGCCGGTCCGATACATCGTGAGCGCCGAGCTGGAACGGGTCGATGTGGCTGTGCGCCTCCCATTGCGTCAGGCAGCACCATAGATCGCGGGCAACGCCAGCGGCGGTCTGATACCGCTGCTCTGCGGTCTTCGCCAGCAGCTTCATCACGATCGCTGAGAGCGGTGCGGGAATTTCCTTCGCATACTGGTCGGGCGGGACCGGCTGCCGGGCGATGTGGCAGTGCACCCACTCCATCGGATCCGAAGCGGTGAAGGGCAGCCCGCCCGTGAGCATCTCGTAGAAGGTAACGCCCAGGGAGTAAAGATCACTCCGAGAATCGATGGACCGATTCATGCGGCCGGTCTGTTCGGGTGCCATATAGGCAAGTGTGCCGGCAATCATCTCAGGTGGTTCTGCCGACTGCCGTTCGCGCGGAAGACGTGAAGCAATACCGAAACCAGTCAACCAGACCGCGCCGCTCGCAGAGTCCACCAGAATGTTGGCCGGCTTGATATCCTTG
>DATMPS010000069.1:0-42685 GCA_035567435.1 Terriglobales bacterium
TCGAACTCAGGCAGCATGGTGGGCAGTGACCTCGCTCACTTTTACCCTTGAACGCTTGTACATCCAACGTGCCAGCGTTGGCCGGCAATTTTCTGGCCGGGCTACACTGGAAGAGGCACCGTGCCGCGAGTTGCTCCTTCAAAATGATCTCTTTCTCAAACATCAATAAGCAGTATGGCAAGCAGTTGCTCTTTGTGGATGCTTCGTTTCAGTTGAATCCCGGCGAAAAAGTTGGGCTGGTCGGTCCCAATGGGGCGGGCAAGACAACGCTATTCCGGATGGTGGTCGGCGAGGAAACTCCCGACGAGGGCGCGGTCTCAGTCCCCAAGAAGTTGACGATCGGCTACTTTCGCCAGGACGTCGAGGAAATGCAGGGTCGTTCGGTCCTGGATGAAGCGATCGCGGGGAGCGGACGCGTCGGCGATCTACACCACGAACTCGAAGCCTTGCAGCGGGAAATGTCCGACCCCGACAAGGCGGATGACATGGACCGCATCCTTGAGCGCTTCGGTCACGTTCAGGAGGAGTACGAGCATTTAGGCGGTTACGCGCTCGAATCGCAAGCCCGTGAGGTGCTCCACGGTCTGGGATTCAAGGACGATCAGATTGACGGCGACGTGGGCGCTCTCTCCGGCGGATGGAAGATGCGGGTTGCGCTGGCACGGGTCCTGCTCGGAATGCCGGATGTATTGCTGATGGACGAACCGACGAACCACCTCGACATCGAATCCATCATCTGGCTGGAGCAGTTTCTCAAGTCATTTCCTGGCGCGCTGCTCATGACCTCGCACGACCGCGAGTTCATGAATCGTCTGGTCTCAAAGATTGCAGAGATTGATGGCGGCGAGATCATCACGTACTCGGGTAACTACGACTTCTACGAGCGCGAAAGGGCGGTGCGAGAGAGCAATCAGCAGGCAGCGTTTGCCCGGCAGCAGTCCATGCTTGCCAAAGAACAGCGCTTCATTGATCGTTTCAGAACACACGCGGCCAAAGCGGCCCAGGTGCAGAGCCGAATTAAGGCCTTGGATAAAATCGAGAAGATCGAGCTGCCCAAAAAGCGGCAGGTCGTGAAATTCGACTTTCGTGTTCCCCCACGATCCGGCGAACAGGTGGCGGTCCTTGAGAATCTGCACAAGAGTTACGGCCCGCGTGTGATTTATGAAGGATTCAATCTCACCATCCGCCGCGGAGAACGCTGGGCCGTCATGGGGAGAAACGGCGCTGGCAAGACTACGCTGCTGAAGATGATTGCCGGAGCCAGTGCTCCAGATGCCGGAAGCGTGCGGCTCGGCGCCAGCCTGTATATGGGCTACTTCGCGCAGCAATCCCTGGACGTACTCAATTCCGATGTCACCCTTATCGAACAGTTGCAACAGGATTTTCCCCAGGACGGTCTTGGGTCGTTGCGGAACCTGGCAGGAGCATTCCAGTTCTCCGGCGAAGACGTAGATAAAAAGATCCGCGCACTCTCCGGCGGAGAAAAGTCGCGGCTGGCAATCGCACGCATGCTCTACAACCCGCCGAACTTCCTGGTGCTCGACGAACCTACCAATCACCTGGATCTTGCGACCAAGGAAATGCTGGTGGACGCCCTGAAGGATTTTGAAGGCACCATGATCTTCGTCTCGCATGACCGCATGTTCCTTCGCGGTCTCGGCTCACGTGTGCTGGAACTGGGCGGTGAGAGCGGCACCGACCGCCATCCCACGGTTTATCCTGGGTCGTACGTCGATTACGTGCAGAAGCTTGGACATGAGGCGCCTGGGATCTATTCGTAGGGGTTGTGCAACGGAGTACGGCCCGTTTGTCCCCGTATTATCCGACAAGGGCGAGCGAGAGTCCCGCAGGCGGTTCGGAGGCGTAATGGATTGACGGAATTCGTCCAAGGTCATTTGAGTTTCAGTGCCTGACGCCCATGGGCAGTATTAGGGCGGCAGCTACGTCGGCGGAGAGGGCGGTGGCGCTGGTGGCTATGGAGGCGGCGACGGTCGTGGCGGTGATGGTCTTACCATCATGACGTTGATTGTGCTGGTGATGCTGTTGTTGTTGCCGATGCCGATGCCAATGTTGTGGCTGTTGTTCTTGATGCTGCTGCTGTTGTTGGTCGTGTTTTCGTTGCTGCTGCCGAGCGCATCCTTCAAGATGACCCGCAGACCAATACAAGCGCAATCAGAAGATACTTACCGATCATGATCGGGCGAAGTTGAGAAGTGGCTGGATGTCGCCTTCATCCGCCGCTCTGATTGCTTCCAGATATGTTGTGCGGGCTTCGCCTTCCTTGACGAGGTTAGTAGAACCCCACGTGAATGCAGGTCGGCCTAGCTTCATTGCAATTATGTCTGCGATCAGACGAGCATGCCTGCCGTTGCCGTTCGGAAACGGGTGAACGAACACAAGTCGGTGGTGGAACCGAACGGCTATTTCGTCGGGCAAGTACGTGCCGTTCTCGATCCAATAGCGAGTGTCACCAAACAACGCCATGAGTCTCTCTCGAATTTCATGGACTGAAACCCCGATGTTTTTCTCGGTGTGCCTATAGTCCCCCGCCCACTTCCATGTTTCGTCGAACATCTTCTTGTGCAGCTTTCGGACGTATTCGTCGGAGACCATATCAGTTGGGCTGGTACGGTCTCCGACAGCCCACTCTCTCCCGCGCAGTATGTTTTCCCGCTCCCATTCGTTTAGTTCCTCTTTTGCCGCGAGGTTCGGAATGAGGTCTGCTAACTCCTCCGGCGAGAGCGGGGGCTTACCGTCGCTGGTCGTTGCGAGTGTCGTCATTTCTTCCCGCTGTGCTTCAGGAGGCGTCTCGTCTCTTCGTCGATCTTGTCCTCGATGCCGCCCACGGCTTGATCTTCCAACGCCATGCTGTGCTCAACAGCGCGGACGTTTTCTGCTGCCTTGGTTCTCGCACTCTGCTCCCCAAGCTCCTGAAGGCTTCCGCTTTTTGGAACAAGGGCATAGACCAGCTGGCAGCCAAGAGCATCAGCGGCCTCGCGGAGCCTTCCCAAGGTGATGCGGTATTCAGCTTCAGAGCCCTCCAGGCGCGCTGCCACAGAAGGTGCTTTGCGGAGCCTCTTCGCCATCTCGCGCACTGTGATTCCGGTAGCCTCCCGAATAGCTCGGATCCATCCTTTTTGAGGACGTGGAGTCGCCTTTGCCGCGATAAAGGGCGTTAGAGCCCGCTCTAGCTGCCCCAACCGTAACCTTCTGAATTCAGGCTTCATAGGATGCTCCCTCTGTGATTATGTTCTATTATAGCAGAACAAATTTAACTGTTTGTCCTAATAAAAGAGGACATAATATTAGCGTTGTCCTATAGTAAGAGCACAAAATGATTAGTTTGTTCTGTTTTAGGAGTACGTGGTGCTGGAGGCGGGGGAACTGGGACAGACGCAACCTTCCCCGTGCCGGCTCGTGGACCTTGACCAGGTGGACTATCGTCGGCGAGGAAGTTGCTTTGCCGAGGCCTCCAGACGAGATTGAGCGTTTTGCTTCGTTTTTTTCATTTCTTTCCACCGGTAAAATAGTGCGAGCCCGAACAACGAACTCGTTTATTCCTTTTGGAGATGCCCACAAAACACAGGGACGGAAAGGGACCCCGCTGAAAGTCGCCACCTTCAACATTAACAACATCAATAAGCGGCTCGACAACCTCATGGCTTGGTTAGCGAAAGCTGAACCGGATGTGGTGAGTCTCCAAGAGCTCAAGGCGGAGCAGGGAGCCTTTCCCGTGAATGCGCTTCGAACTCTCGGGTACGAAGCGGTCTGGCAAGGGGAGCGCTCCTGGAACGGCGTGGCCATTCTCGCGCGAAACCATGTTCCCGTGCTGACTTGCACGAGTTTGCCGGGAAATCCTGAGGATCATAATCATGAAGATCGGCAAGCTCGTTACATCGAAGCGGCGGTTCAGGGAGTCCTGATCACTTCCATCTACCTCCCCAATGGGAATCCGCAGCCTGGACCGAAATTCAATTACAAGTTGGCCTGGTTTGAGCGCCTCATTGCGCACGCCGCCAAACTCATGGCGAGCGGCGCACCCGTGGTGTTGGCCGGTGACTACAATGTCGTGCCGACGCCGCAGGACATCTATCCGACTCGATCGCTGGATAACAACGCTTTAATCCAACCCGAAAGCCGACAGGCTTTTGCGCGTTTGCTGGCTCAAGGCTGGACCGACGCCATGCGGAAGCTACATCCGCACGGTCCGCTCTGGTCATTCTGGGATTACAAATTTGAACGGTGGCAGAAGGACAAAGGCATGCGACTCGATCACTTTCTGCTCTCACCGAATTTGTCAGACCGACTCGTGGACGGCGGTGTTGATCGATGGGCACGTGGGCAGGAGAACGCGAGCGACCATGCCCCAACATGGATCATGCTTGATCTTTAGACGCCTCTCAAGCTTCTCCGTTCGCTGTGTCAGCCGCTCGCCTTGCCGGTCCCTTTCGTTAGACTTAATAAGAGAAAAAAAATAATCCCTTGCGTCTGCTATCACATCTGGATGTTATTTATTTACTTAGACTTGCGAGATGGATGGCGTCCGCTTTTGAGTCCGCTGCGTCTGCCAGTTCCGCCATCCCGGCGAGGATGGTAAATGACTGAGATTAAAGCTTAATTCACTGAATCGGTTTTGTCATCCGCTCCGAGGGGGCAGAAATGCCCCCTCACTCTTCCGCTTTCCATGCGCACCCCGCTACAGGCAAAATTATCTTCCGCTTTATGGACATCCAGCATTCGTCATTGTTAGAGCGCGCATCCACGATGCGCAGCAGATGATTCGCCAGCAAAATGATCTCGATGGCCTCTGATGGATTTTCGAGGTTCACATCCCGATGGACGATCGCGATTCATTTTTGATGCAACATCTTCTGAAACTCTTTCCGCGTGGAATATTTGCCGTAGAGAGAAACTGCCCGTGAGAGCTTCTTCGGGTCCATATCTTTGGCCTTTTCGCGAATACGAGAAAGGACGGCGTCCCGATCCTCCGCGAGGCCGCCTAATTCGTTAACAAGATCAACCAGCAGAAACTCGGGAGAGAGTCGCGTTGGAACATTCGTCCGGCGTTCGAAGGTGACCATTCGATTGCCAAGTTCCAGCCTTTCTCAGAAGAACGAGGCCAAGTTGCTCCGCGAAGGCGCCTGCGCGTTTGTGGAGAAAAGCCTGATCCTCAAGGACCCTGAGTCGCTGCTGGAGGTGATTCGGTTCTGGCCAAGACCGCGGAGAGATCCTTGGTAGCCGATGCGGTGCATCCCGACATTGAGGTTCCGTACGTTCCTGGCAGCCCCCTGACGAGTCTCCCGCCTCGACCCGTCTCTTGGCGGGCGAAACAGTGCCAGCGCGATCGGTCGTTCCAATCACCCAGGCTGTCAAAGCTTGTTTCTAGCTGGATACAGCTTCGTTGGATACGAACGTTTGGTCAATGCAGTTGCGCCCCTTGCCCTTGGCACGGTACAAGGCCAGGTCCGCATTGTGCAGGAGCGTCTCAGAGTCCATCGCGCCCGGGTATTCCGCAACTGTTGTCCCCATGCTCACAGTGACGTGCTGGCCTCCCGGGCGGTTGAAGAACGGCAGGTCAGCGATACAGCGCCGAATGTCCTCCGCGCGTCTGGTTGTCGTAGCCAAATCGCAACCTGGCAGTACCAATAAAAGTTCATCGCCACCGTAACGGCCTACTCCGTCGTAACATCGAAGTTGCGCCTTTAACCGTCCACCAATTTCCTTAAGCACGGCATCTCCGCCGCCGTGTCCGAGGGAATCGTTGATCGCCTTGAAGTGGTCGATATCGAGGAGCACAATTCCCACCGGCTTTCGATCTCGCTCACTGCGATCGAGCTCCCGCACCAGGAACGAAATGATCTCGGACCGGTTCCACAAACCAGTCAGGAAATCGTGCGTAGCCGCGAAGCGGAAAGACTCCTGTGCCAGCACTAACTTCTCGTGCAGATCCAGGATGCGTTTGCCAGCCATCAGTCTGGCCTTGAGTTCGGCGGCGGCGAAGGGCTTGACCAGGAAGTCGTCAGCGCCCGCTTCCATGGCGTGGACCAAATCCTGCTTCCCATTTTTTACCGTTAGCAGGACCGTGTACACGTAGCGCTCGTTGGTAGACGCATTTCGGATGCTGCGACACAGTTCTACCCCGCTAACACCAGGCAGGATCCAGTCCAGCAAGACAAGTGCCGGTGCGTCGGGCAGGCTGAGCAACTCCCACGCGTCGATTGCATCGCGAGCAATCTGCAGATCGAAGCCCCACTCGCGGAGGTAACCGCCAACTACGTGTCGATAAACTGGTGAATCTTCCACCAACAGGATTTTCATAGAGCGATGATCCCAAACCTCCCCGGACACTCGCTGCAAATAACATGCAATTTGACGTGATCGATGCTGCACGTTGACTGCCAGCCAACATTCCGACTGATCTTTGCGTTTTGCGCCTCCCCTCCCGCTGCATTTGCCTCGATCAAGTCCAACAAAAGCCCAGAACTTAGGTACCCATTCACCAACCGAGGCCTCACGCCTTAGTCGGGCCCTAAGTCTTGGTTGTCTGCCTCACAGACGGAAATCCAATCCTTGGACTCATCCCCCGGGGTAGAACTTATTCCAGGTGCTTTACGAGTGGCCCGGCCCTTGCATTCTTCCCCAGGGCCCTCCCCCCAAAACAGTTGTCTTATGATCAAGAACCGATTAGCTGGAGTGGTGCCTGAAACCTCTGCGGATGTTGTCGCTCATCGTCGTCGTTCTGAGTTGGGGAGCGGGCGCTAATGGCGCAGGTACGCGTGTCGCCCAAGTCGATTCTGCCAACTCAGGGCCACACCGAGCGCCTACGCTCGTTCACGAGGGGTCAGCGTAGCTGACGGCACGTTCCAAGCTCCCGTATTGACCGCCGTCTCCTTCAGCGCGACCGACCTACTGGCTCCGGCGGACCCCGCCTGGGACGCGCCGCCGCCCGAGCTTGGAGGAAAGCCGCTCTGTGTCGCTGCTTCCGCGTGGCCATGGGCACGCTCTACGTTGTTGTTTTATCGGTTCACGATACGTTCGGAGCCCATGAGATGTGTTCGTGCACATCGGTCGTCCATGCGGATCTACTTTCTGATCTTAAGACACTTGTCCACAGGGTAGACGGAACGATTCGCCCGCCCGCTGGCGCCTTTCATTTCACAATTATCAAGTCGTTGGCCTGTCGTCACTTACTCGATCTCGCACCAGTTCGCCGCAGGGGCAAGAGAATTGCACTTCACTCTGTGAATGAAGCCTTCAGCACCCCATGCGTCCAGCGTAACGAATCTCAGCAGCCCGGTGGTCCGCTCGGGTATGGCCACCGTCGAGCGACGCGAATGGTGGCTCTGGTCCAGCGCCGTTCTGGTGACGTTACTGCTCGCCTCGGGTCTTGCGTCTTTTGTCGCTCCGTTCTTGCACCACGCCCAGTGGAATTCGGAAGAATGGCACTTACCCATTATCGTTCGCGGCCTTGTGGGCCTGGTTCTATTGTTCGACATTCACGTGGTTTATCAGCAACTCCAGATTCACCGAATTCGGCGACTGCTATTTGAGCGCGATGAACTCTTTCGTTTGATTACCGAGAACGCGGCTGACATGATCGCGGTGGTCGACGATCACGGGCAGCGTCTCTACAACAGCCCCTCATACGAGAGAATTCTCGGCTTCAGCTTCGAGGAATTACAGGCTACTCCGTCGCTCGAGCAGATTCATCCCGAGGACCAGTCGCTGGTGCAGGAAGCATCCACCGAGGCGCGCCGGACGGGGGTTGGGCGAAGAATTGAATACCGGATGCGGCACAGAGATGGGACATGGCGAACCCTGGAATCCACCATCAGCGCGATCGCCAATGGGAAGGGAGAACTACGCCGGTTCGTAATCGTGAACCGAGATATCACCGCGCGTAAGCGGCTGGAAGAACAATTTCGGCAGGCACAGAAAATGGAGGCGGTCGGCCGCTTGTCGGGTGGCATCGCCCACGATTTCAACAACATTCTGGGTGTGATCATTGGCTACGGAGAGATTCTCGAGGAGCGACTGGAAGCGGGCAATAGCCTGCGTCCTTGCGCCGATGAGATCCTTCAGGCAGGCCGGCGGGCAGCGACCCTGACCCGCCAACTTCTGGCGTTCAGTCGCCAACAAGTACTGGCGCCCAGGGTCCTCGAACTGAACTCGGTGATTACCGACATCCAGAAAATGCTCCGTCGAGTCATTGGAGAAGATATCGAACTGGACACGAAGCTAAATGCTGACCTGGGTCGAGTGAAAGCCGACCAGGGACAAATTGAGCAGGTGATTCTGAACCTCGCGGTCAATGCCCGTGACGCCATGCCGCGAGGCGGAAAGTTCACCATCGCCACCGAGAACACCGAGCTAGATGCGATGGCGGTCCGGCGTTACTCCTACCCCGTCAAGCCTGGACGCTACGTGTTGCTCTCGGTAAGCGACACGGGTATAGGCATGACCTCCGAAACCCAAGCCCACATCTTTGAACCGTTTTTCACGACCAAGGAGAAAGGGAAAGGAACGGGGTTGGGACTGGCGACTGTTTACGGGGTGGTCAAGCAGAGCGATGGCTACATTCATGTACACAGTGAGCCCGGCGCGGGAGCAACATTCAAGATCTATCTGCCCCTTGTCGATCAACCAGCCGATCCGGAGCAAAGGCGACCCGACGCCAAGCCCCTGCGCGGCGGAGGGGAGACGATCTTGCTGGTGGAAGACGAAGACATGCTCCGGACCCTGACGCGGAACGTCCTTGAACTGCTAGGGTACTCCGTTCTTGAAGCCGCGGACGGCAAGCAAGCCTGCGAGATCAGCCTGCAGAAAAGCCGCAAGATCGATCTACTTCTGACCGACGTCGTCATGCCCGGGATGAATGGCCCCGCCCTTGCTTCCGAGCTGATGACAACCCGGCCGGCGCTGTCGGTTTTGTACACCTCGGGATACACGGGACAGGCCGTCGGACACGGCGTAATCCCGGAAAGAAGCCACTTTATCCCCAAACCCTTCACCCGCGAGGATCTGGCGCGCAAGGTACGAGAGGCTTTGAGCAGCACTCACGGTGCTTGGACAGACCGCGCATGCGGCGCGGAACAGAGTTCACTCTCGCAGGAGGCCGAAGGATGAAAAAACTCTTGGTAGTCGACGACGACGCTGCCATGCGAGGGTTGATTCGCATGCGCCTGGCGGAACAATACGAGGTCTTTGACACGGGCGATCCCGAGCAGGCACTCGCCCTTGCGCTCGAACACAAGCCAGATGCCGTCCTGCTCGATCTGAGAATGCCAAAATTTTCGGGACTTGAGCTGCGCAACAGCTTCAATGCCCTGAGCCACACTTCGCGCCTGCCTATTTTCGTGATCAGCGGAGAGTCAGGTGCGAAGTACAAAGACTATTGCGAGGAAATGGGGGTCACAGCCTTCTTCGAGAAGCCGGTGGACTTCACGAAACTCAAAGCTAGCCTGTCGGCGGAACTGGATGGCCAACGCGTCGAACGCCGTTCCGAAGTCCGGGTTCAGATGCGGGTTGCTCTGAAATTGCGTGGGGTGGACGCGAGCGGCAAACAGTTCGAAGAACTCGCAGAAACGGAAAATGTGAGTGCCAGCGGACTGTTGTGTACTTGCTCGCGAGGCCTGGTCAAGGGAACAGGTCTTGACGTCTACCGAACCGGGCCCAGCGACCGCTACGTTGGGCAGGCTCGCGTGGTTCGTAAGGAGTCGTCCGGAGCTCCCATCTGTCGTTACGGCCTAAAGTTCACAGGGAGGGTGGCGAACTGGGTACTGCAGAATTCCTAGACCATCGTGGCACAACGCCTATTCGGAACCACCGGCCGCGCTGAAAGCCTCGATTTCGCCCTGTCGGGAGAGGCCATACTGCTTGATTTTGTGGTACAGGGAACTCCGAGGGATCCCTAGTCTCTTGGCGGCTGCTTCGACATGGCCTTTTTCGCGGCGCAGCACCAGCGCTATGTACTCTCGCTCCACTTCCTCCAGGGTCTTGGTGCCGTTTCGAACATTCTCCGCCTCCAGCGCAGGGTCGAAGTGCAAGTCTTTCTCAGTGACGACTCCGACTCCGCCGAGCAGCACCGCGCGTTCGAGAAGGTTCCGCAGTTCCCGGATGTTACCCGGCCACGAGTGCGAGCACAGCGCCCGCTCGGCCCCGGGCGTAAGTTCGACCATGCCCATTCCCAGGTCAGCGCACAAACGCTCCAGCAACTTGCGGGCCAAGACTGGAATGTCTTCTACGCGCTCGCGGAGCGGTGGAATGGCGAGCCGAATTGTGCTAATTCGAAAATACAAGTCACCTCGAAAACGGTTCTCCCGCACCAGCTTGGAGAGGTCTTGCTGGGTTGCGGCAATCAAGCGCGCGTCGATTTTCCGGTCGCGCACATCGCCCAGCCGCCGAAACTGTTTCTCCTCCAGCACCTTGAGAAGCTTGGGTTGAATTGCCAGATCCACATCGCCTATCTCGTCCAGGAACACGATGCCGCGATGGGCAATTTCGAGCAAGCCAGTCTTGTTCTGGATTGCGCCCGTGAACGCGCCTTTCTGGTGCCCGAATAGCTCGGTTTCCAGGAGATCGCGCGAAAGCCCACCGCAGTTGAGATCGACAAACGGTTCCGCCGCTCGCATCCCGTTTTGGTGAAACCAGCGTGCCAGCACTCCCTTGCCAGTACCGGTCTCCGCTTGAATCAGGATCGTGCTGTCAACGTCCTGGATTTTGTGGCAAGTCTCCGCCAACTTTCGGATGCTGTCACTGGTGCCAAGGAATGGATCCGTCCGCTCACGTGCTGCGCGGGTTTGCGCGGCTTGATGGTTCTGACGATTTCTCTGATTCTCAAGACCTCTTTGGAGCATTGCCAGAAGAGCCGATAGCTCTGGTGGCTTGGTAAGGAATTGTTCCGCGCCCAGTTTAATCGCCTCGACCGCGAGTTCGATCGACCCATGGCCGGTCAGAACAACGATGGGGTTGGCAGGGTGAACCGCCTTCAGGCGGGGGAGCAAATCCAACGCGTTACCGTCGGGAAGCTCATAGTCCAGGACGGCAGCGTCGGGCCGCACATTGCGCCAAAGTTCTTCCCCGTCCGCGCATGTCTCGGCCACCAGGACTTCAAATCCGTTTGTTTCGAGAAAACTGCGCACCACACCGTGAAACTGCGCTTCGTCTTCGATCAGCAGCACTCTGCTTCTAAGCATCGACAGATCCTCGAGTCTTCTGCTCGCACCTTTCCCGCAACTCATGACTTCGCTGCTGCGCGCGCGCGATCTTCCCTGCCGGTGTGCGTTCCCGCCAAAGCGGTTTGCACTGCATTGATCAGCGAATCCTGCGTAAATGGTTTTTCCAGAAAAGTGATCCCCTGCCCCAATGCGCCATGGCGGACCAAGAGTTCGTCGGTATAGCCCGACATGTAAATCACCTCGATCTGCGGATTGGTGGCCTTGATACGTTCGGCCAAGCCAGGTCCGCTCAGGCGCGGCATCACGACGTCCGTTAACAGCAACCGGATGTCGCTATTTTGACGCGCAAGTTCGATGGCCTCGGCCCCGTCACAGGCTTCCAGAACGCGGTAGCCTGGACCTTCCAGAAGGTGCCGGGTCAATTTGCGCATAGACTCTTCGTCCTCTACGAGCAGAACCGTCGCAGAACCACGCGCAACCTCCCGCCGCTCATTTGCGTCCTGCGTGGCCTGCACGTGCCTTTTCCGAGAGGCGGGAAGACATATTTTGAACGTCGAGCCCTGACCAGGTTGACTTGCCACCCAGATGTAACCTTCGCTCTGAGTAACAATTCCGTGCACGGTGGACAGACCCAGACCGGTTCCCTTGCCATGCTCTTTCGTCGTAAAGAACGGTTCAAAGATATGAGAGAGGGTTTCCGGATCCATCCCGCAACCGGTGTCACTGATGGCGAGCAGCACGTAAGACCCTGGTTTCACGGCCCTTTGCTGGAACAAGGAACTCTCGTCCAGCCGAATATTGGCGGTCTCCAGCAGGAGCTTGCCGCCGTTGGGCATCGCGTCGCGAGCATTCACCGCCAGATTCAAGATCACCTGATCGATCTGTCCCGGGTCGGCTTCGATGGCCGCCAGAGAGTCTCCGGGTCGGACGATCAGCTGGACGTCGTCTCCGATCAGCCTGCGCAGCATTTTGCTGATCTGAGAAATCCTCTCGTTCAAGTCTAGGCTGGCCGGCTGCAACACCTGCCGACGGCTGAAGGCCAGCAGTTGCCGGGTGAGCGATGCTGCACGATCGGATGCTTTTTTGATTTCTTCGATCTGCTCTTGAGCAACTTCATCGCACACACGGCTGCGGAGCAACTCGCTATAACCTCGAATCACACCCAGCATGTTGTTGAAATCGTGCGCCACCCCACCTGCAAGACGGCCGACCGCGTCCATCCTCTGCGCCTGACGCAGTTGCTGCTCCAGCTGCTTTCGCTCGGTCACGTCATGCGTCACGCTCAGCACACAGGGAACACCGTCGAGTTCGATCGCTTCCGAAAATACTAGAACTGTCTTGGTCTCGCCGGACTGCGTCGTGAACACGGTTTCCAGACCGATCGAGCGATCCTTCTCATCCAAAGATTGGAGCATCCGCTCTCGGTCCCTGGGGAAGGTCCAAATTCCCAGCTCCCGCACCGTTTTCCCGATCATCTGCTCAGGGTCGTAGCCCAAAATCCTAAACAGAGCTCCATTTGCTTCCAGGACCCTCCCCTCAGGGAGCGTCGCGATGGACAGCGCCAGAGGGCTCAAGTAGAAAGCCTTGGCGAACTTCTTTTCCGATGCTTGCAGCCTTGCATCGGCGAGCTTCCGCTCGGTGACATCGGTCACCAGCGCGATTTCAGCCGCCCGGCCCTCAAACACGAGCGGACGTCTTACCACCTCTACATCAATAACGGTCCCATCCTTCTTGTGATGCTTCAAAAAAGTCTTGGTCCCCGACCCTGTTTGCGCAAGGCCCATGAGATGTGCCCCGGCGACCGGAAAGGGGTCCTCGCAGATGACCTCGCGCGCCGACATCGACTCAAACTCTTTTCGGGAATAACCGTAGTGAAGAATGGCGGCGTCATTCACAGCCAGGAACTTGAGGCTCTCAGCGTCCACCACCCACATGGGTCGTGGTACCGACGCGAACAGCGACCGGTATTGCTCTTCGGACTGAATCAATCCCCGTCCTTCCTGGCTGAGCGCGAGGCTCCGATGGTCGACTTGGTACGAGAACGGTCCCAAAGGGCCGTGTCAGGTGCGCACGTCATCCGCAGACCATGCACGTGGGTACTGCAGGCATGATCGATGGACGCCAGAGCTCCGGCGTCTGTAGCTTGCATGCTCCCAGACGACTGCACTTATGACTGTAGGGCCACGGAGGGAACTATCGAAAGGGTACGGAAGTAACTCCGCATTTTACGAAAACGGAAGGCTATCCATAACTAGACAAAGGCAGGAGAAAAGAACGTGAAGGGTTATGCTACTCCGAGCCAGGTGCAGGCATCTTGCCGGTTGCGGAAAATCGCGCAATGTGCGCCTTCCCAAGCCGTCTGGTACATCCGGGCGATGCCGAACGCGACTCTCCCCGGGGCCACAACCGCGTGTAACGAGCACGGGGAAAAAGGATCAGCCTTGCGCGCGATTCCGTTAAGTGAAGAAGAGCTTGCGCTGGTCCCGTCGAGGGCGCTCATATCCACCAGGTCGGAAAAATGCTCGTTGAACAAGGGATCACTGCGGAGGCGTTCTGCGTTGTCCACAATCTCCAAGGGTGTGACCAATCCGCGCCACCAGCGGAACACCACTCCTAACTTAGGGTCGATAGCGTAGTCAACAGGCATCACACTGCCACCGCAAGGGGGGGGTAATCCCATCCTTCGCGTTCTGATGAGGAGAATGTTACCCACGGTTGGGTGGTTACCGGATGTTCCAGTCAACCGTGTTCCAAAAACGGAACACTCTCGCCCGTCTCGATTTCCAGCTATGGTCAGTTGGTCTGTATCCCGGGCTGGGCAAGAAGGCGAAGGGTGGCTTTTGTTGACGATCTGTGAATTCCACACCCTTTCGGCGGATCAATGACGGCTCGGCGCCCCCTGCTTGTTCGGAACTGGAACAGGGGCCGTCCGCTGGTCCAGCAGGATGAAGAGATTGCAGTTGCATTTCGCAACCAAGCCGCCGCAATATCCGGGAATAGTAGGCGCGAGAGCTTTAATCGACATCGGCCTGGGCAAACCCCAATTGAGTGCTCCGCACAGATTCTTTCGTAAATATGCCTTTCCTGTTGGCGCTGAGAATCGCTCAACCCATATGGGTGGAGGAGGCTGAATTTCCTCAAGCGCGATGGAGTGATACCTTGCGCCTTCGGGTGTGAAGGTGGGGATCGCGTGCGGCGGAAGACGCTCGGTAACGGACGAATCTACGACTTTGATTACAGGATCGGAGACCACGGGCAGGTCGCCTTAGTAGTGGATATTAGAGATTCTGCGCCGGACCCACCCGTCGGATCCGGCCATCCACCGTGGACGATTCGCTGGATGCGCTTACCTCACCGGCAAGATTGAGTGCGAGTTTGCTCGGAGACACCTGTGTTACTATCGTGGGCCACTTCGGCCTGTCCCTTGGGGTGCCTGCCATGCTTACCGAGTTGCGTCCGCTGAGCCTTGGCGAGTTGCTCGATCGTACGTTCTTCCTTTACCGGAAATACTTCCTGGTGTTTGTCGGGATTATCGCTTTCCCGCACTTGTTGCTGCTTGCCTTTCAACTTGTAAGCGTTGCGCTGCAACCTGGGAGAACCCTCGGGGCGGTTGGCATTAGCGTTTTGTGGACTCTCCTTACGGCAGTGACCGCTCTTGGAGTGCTGGCCGTTTCGCAGGGTGCGACCGTAATCGCGGTCTCGCATGTGCATTTAGGACGGCCGGTGTCAATCGGGGAGGCCTTTGCCGGCATCAAGGGCAGGGTTCTGTATCTTGCCCTCATCATGATCGGATACTGGGTGGGGATCGGAGTCGGTTTTGTGCTGCTGATTGTGCCCGGAATCATCCTGGCACTGATGTGGGCGCTCACGATTCCGGTGGCAGTCCTCGAAGATAAGGGACTGCGCGACTCTGTCGAACGCAGCGCGGAACTTACAAAAGGTCACCGCGGCCGGGTATTCATGGTGTATTTCCTCTTCCTTCTCCTGTTCTATGCGGTATACATGGCATGGGAATTACCGATTTTTGCTTTTATTGGCGTGACGGCGCGAAATAACCATGCGGTGGCCCTGCCCATGTGGCTTCTTATTGCGTTTCCGATCCTGAATTTCTTGACTCAATCTCTCGTCGGACCCCTGTTAACGATTGCTCTAGCGTTGTTTTACTACGACGAGCGGGTGCGCAAAGAGGCATTCGACCTGCAGCATATGATGAGCACCCTTGATGGCACGCAGAGTGGACCCTTGCCTGCAATCGGCCTGTAATTTCGATGCGACGACCCCTGCTGATCCTGCTGATCTTGGTCGTGTCTCATCCGGGGCCGTTGGCCGCATCGGAGGCGTTCGCAAAGTCTCCCCTCTCTCTGGCGCAATACATCGAGGCCCTGGATGACTCCCGCAAAATAGCAACAAAACTCAAGGATGAGCCCATCGCAGCTGTGGATCTTCTGCACGCCTTGCCGGAAGCTTCGTGGCTTGTGCGCGTCGCGAACCGAGACTTCGAAATTCCGACCACAAGTTTGCGGCATGACGTCGATACGTGGCGGAACAAAAATGATGAAGAGGTGCAAGAGCGAATCCTCGCACAACTCGATGCACTGCGCGTTGGCGCTCACGCTTACCAGAACCCGCCTTCTGACACTCGTGCGCGGCAAGAATTGTTGAGCAACATCTTGGGGCGCCGTGAATTCAAGAACGTGCGCGGACCGACTTGGGTGGACCGTCTGAAACAACGTTTGGCGGAATTCCTGATTCGGTTGTTGGGACGTGCATTTGCGTCATCCGCAATTCCGGCTATCAGCGACCTCATGGTGTACGGTTTGATGGTGCTCGCGGTCGGGGGCGTCGCCTATTGGATGTATCGCTCGATTCGCGAGAGCGCGAACCTCGAGACCATCATGCCTCAGGCGCTGCCCCTGAGCGCGAAAGAATGGCCAATCTGGCTGCGGGAGGCGCGCACGGCTGCAGCACAGGGGGACTGGCGCGAGGCCGTCCACCTTGCTTACTGGAGCGGCATCTCGTTTCTCGAGGCCCAAGGCAGTTGGCGCGCCGACAGTGCCCGCACTCCGCGTGAGTATCTTCGTCTCCTTCCTGCGAGCAGCGAGCGGCAACCGGCTTTGCGCTCGCTGACCAGCAAACTGGAACTCGTCTGGTACGGGATGGGCGAGGCTGGCCCGGAAGTGTTCGAGCAGACCCTGGTTGAGTTGGAGAGGCTTGGCTGTCCATGCCACTGACGACCGGCGACCGCAAGATTCTTGGAATCACCGGTGCAGTTTTTCTTCTGATGGTTCTTACGGCGGTCCTCCTCAACCGGGGCGCTGACTCGAGCGAAGATGTACCTAGCGTCTACTCGACGGCGTCGCGTGGTTCGAAGGCGTCTTACCTGTTGCTCAAAGAATCGGGATATCAAACAAATTCGTGGGAAGAGCCAATCAGTGATCTGCCCGGAGGTAGGGGCAAGATGCTGATTCTCCTCGACCCAATCGGCTATCCGACGAACGAAGAACGGGGACATCTGCAGAATTTCCTCAAATCGGGGGGACGCGTTCTGGCTGCGGGGCCGCTCGCGGCCTTCTACCTTCCGGAGAATGAGTCGGCGTTCGAAGCTCCAGCGAGTTCGACCTGGCAAAGGATCCCAGCTGTGGGGCTATCGCCAGTCACTCGTGCGGCACCGGAAATCACGTTACTCCCGAATGCCTACTGGCACACGGACAAGGGTGGAGTCGCGCTCTACGGTGACCCGGTGAAGCCGGTGGTCGTTGAATATAAAGTCGGTGATGGAGATGTGTTGTGGCTGGCGTCAGCCACTCCCCTCACCAACGCTGGTCTGAAAGAACCGGAGAATCTTAAATTCTTCCTGGCCGCCGTCGGAACGCCGGAGCAAAGCCAGATTCTGTGGGACGAATATGTACACGGGTACCAGCGCTCGGCGCCTCGCCGGGGCCGCAACCGGATTCTGGGATGGACTATATTGCAACTCGCCCTGGGCGCAATCGCGGTGTTGCTGGGCTTCTCTCGCCGCAATGGTCCGGCGTGGATGCCTGTTGCTGAAGCCCGTCTGTCTCCTTTGGAATTCGTGCGCACTCTGGGCACGTTATACGATCATGCCCATGCTGGGGGCGTGGCGGTGGAGATTTACTATCAACGGTTCCGCTACCTGCTGACTCGCAGGCTGGGCTTGCCCGTGGGCAGCCCGGTGGAAGATCTGGATCGGGCGGTCCGGCGGCGCTGGGACCTTCAGGACGCCGGGTTCGGCGATACCCTGCGAGAGTGCGAGTCCATCCGGTATGACAATACCGTGCGGCCACGGACGGCCCTGCGCCTGGTCCAGGCGCTTTGCGGATATGCGGAACGCATGCGACTCGTCGTATTGCCACACGAGGAGAAGAAGGCATGGAAGCGGTCGTAAGGCTAGGGCAGCATGTTCGTCAGGAAATGAGCAAAGTGGTGGTGGGGCAAGAGGAGATGAAGACGCAATGCCTGGTCGCACTCCTTTGCAACGGCCATGCCCTGCTCGAGGGAGTGCCGGGCATCGCCAAGACGCTTACCGTCAAGACCCTTTCGCGAATTCTGGGGCTCGAGTTTCAGCGTGTCCAATGTACATCGGACCTGATGCCGGCCGACATTATTGGAACCAAGATCCTGAACCTGGCGACCAGTGCGTTCCACCTTCACCAGGGTCCCGTGTTTACGAGTCTGCTGCTGGTGGACGAGGTCAATCGGATGCCTCCGCGGACCCAGGCGGCTCTGCTCGAGTGCATGCAAGAGCGCCAGGTGACCATCGACGGAGAGCGCCTTCCGTTGTCGCCCGACTTCACGGTGTTTGCAACCCAGAACCCGATTGATTTCGAAGGGACCTACCCGCTCCCTGAGGCACAACTCGACCGCTTCCTAGTAAAAGTGCGCGTTCCCTATCCTGAGGGCAAAGAGGAAGTCCAACTTCTGGTCAACGTGCACAACGGGTTTGATTCCGAACGCCTTGACAACCTCCAGATTGTGCCAATCGAGCGAGAATGGCTCTTGCAGGCGCGGCAAGCGGTCCGGGCGGTGAAGGTGCAGGAGTCGCTCTTCACCTACATCGTCGAGTTGACGAGGCGCACACGCGACTGGCCCGCCTTGTCGCTCGGCTCCAGCCCGCGAGCGGGAGTCAACCTGCTGACATTCTCGAAGGCGCTCGCGGCGCTCGATGGACGCGACTACCTTATCCCGGACGACGTGAAGCAGGCTGCTCCCCCGGTCTTCCGGCATCGCATCGTGGTGAAACCCGAGGCGGATCTGGAAGGCATCACGCCCGACCAGGTGATGCAGGACGTTGTCCGTGCCGTGGAGTTGCCGAAGTGAGGGAATGGTCGGCGATGATTCCGCCGCCGGTCGAGGCCATCTCCCGGCCATCGAAAAAGCTCGGCTATTCCTTCGGACGCCGCTTCTTTCTTGTTCTGCTGATGGGGCTGGCGTGGCTTGTACCGGCGTTTGTGGATCGTCGCTTCGCGTACGCGATGGTGGGCTGGGATCTTTTGCTGTTGCTGGGGTGGGTGGCCGACCTGCTCGCGCTTCCCAGGCCCGTCCGACTCCGCGTGCGGCGAAGTTGGTCTGCGCCTCTTTCACTGTCCGTCGAGTCCCAGGTGGAGATCACCGTATCCAACCAGTCGACCTATGCCCTGCACGTGCTAGTGACAGACTATGTTGCTCCCGCACTGAGGAGCGAACCGACCGTCGTTGAAGTGACTGTGCCGGCTGGGGGAGACGCGACTGCGACGTACACAGTCCAGCCTCACAAGCGTGGGCCAGTGGCAGTGGGAAAATGTTATCTCTGCTATCAGAGTACGATGCGGCTAGCGGAGCGTTGGGCCATCACCGAACTGGCGCAGGAGGTAACCGTTTACCCCGACCTCCGGGATGCCCGGCGTCACGCAATGTTTCTCATGCGGAGTAGGCAGATCGAGTTGGAGAAACGTTTCAGCCGTGTCCGCGGCGCCGGGCATGCATTTGAAAGCCTGCGGGAGTATCGCGACGGCGATGATTTCGGCGACATCTGTTGGACCGCGACGGCACGGCGCGGAAAGCTCGTCACTCGCCTCTACGAGCCCGAGAAAAGCCAGACCGTCTGGATCGTGTTGGATACCGGCCGGTTGATGCGCACACGCGTGGCTTCGCTCAGCAAGCTCGACCACGCGGTAAACGCCGCGCTGGCGCTCGGCCAGATGGCCCTCCTGACGGGTGACCGCGTAGGATTACTGGCCTATACCCGCACCATCCAAAGGCGAATTCCCGCCGCACGGGGAAAGGCGCAGTTGCGGCAGCTGCTTGAGGCATTGGCCGTCGTGCGTGAGGACGGTTCGGAGGCCGATCATTTGCAGGCCGTGAGCCGCCTCATGCGCGATCAAAAGCGGCGCAGCTTTATCGTGTGGATTACCGATCTGGCGGAGACCGCGATGACGCCCGAGGTGATTGAGGCCGCGTCCGCGCTCTTGTCGCGCCACCTGGTCTTGTTCGTGGTGATCGGGCAGCCGGATCTCGAGCACGCTGCAGCACAGCGCCCGTCGAATGTGGCAGAGATGTATGAGATCTCGGCAGCACAGGAAGTTATTCACCGCCGCGAGCTGTTATTGGCACGGCTGCGCGAACGGGGTGCACTCGCCGTCGAAGTCGAATCGGCAGATCTTGCTCCCTTACTGGTGCACTCGTATCTGGAGGTTAAACAGAGGAGTCAGCTTTAGTGGGACTCTTCCCGACGCCAAATAAGTACAACAGCAAGAGTGTGAAGAGTGCCGCAGCCAGTCCGAACTTCAGGCGCACTGCGAGTTCGGTGGGCGACACAAAGGCTTCGATGATCCCGGCAATCACAAGCAGCGGGATCGACCCAAGCAGCAGTTGAACCGCCTCGCGGCCAGCTCCCACGAGAGATTCGCGCCGCGGAAGGTATCCGGGAAACAGCAATCCGGCCGCGACTCGTAGACCGGCGCCGCCAGCGATGAAGATTGCGGGCAGTTCCAGAACGCCGTGGGGTGCGACGAATTCCCAGAGCTTCAGGCTCATGCCCGACAAATGACAAGCCATCCCCACCACGCCCATCAGCAATCCATTGAAAATCATCATGTAGAGGGTCCCCAGTCCGCCGGTGATACCCAGGGCAAAGGTCACAAAGCACACGCTCAGGTTGTTCGTCATGATCGAACTTGATGCCAGCGGCTTGATCCCGACGATGGAATGCGTCCACATCTCATGTTTTTCGATGGTCTGGACCATCTGGGGGCCTAGAATCGAGAGCTTGAAATCCGGATCCTGCCAAGTGAGCCCCGCACCCAGCAGCGCCGAAGCCAGGAAGATCAGCATGGCCACCAGAACGCAATTCCAGTTCCGCCGAAACGCGCGAGGGTAAGTCATCCAGAAGAAATCGAGGATCATGGATGGACTCGTCTTCCGGGTGGAATAGATGATATTGTGTGCCCGCGCCAGCAGTTGATTGAGATACCGGGCGAAGTGCACCGCCCCTGGGTCTTCTCGCAGCGTGGCGAGGTCGGCCGCGATCTGCCGATAAAGGAGCCCCAGTTCGCGGAGTTCACTGCGGCCGAACGTGCGAAACCCGCTACGAGCGCTCTGTTCGAGCAGGTTTTCAAGGCGCTGCCAATGAGGCTTTCGTCGTTCGAGCCAGCGGGTGGAGATCATGTTGCCTCTCGAAGACCAAATCCAGGTTGAGACTCCCGAGCAGATCGCGCTTGAATTTCCGCTGGCCGGGATCGGAAGCCGGTTCCTTGCCTTCGCCATCGATACTGTACTGCAACTCTTCTTGTACATCGCAGGATCTTTTGCGCTCTTCGCGACCTTAAAGTACGCAACGAGTGCTTCTGGCTGGCTGAGCTGGGTTCCGTTGTCTTGGGTGCCGGCCCTGGCGATCATTTTCGTCTTCTGTATCTATTGGGGATATTTCGCCCTGTTTGAGATTCTTTGGAGAGGACAAACTCCCGGCAAGCGGCTGGCTGGTATTCGCGTGATCAAGGACACCGGTCGGCCCATCAACGTGTACGAAGGGGTCGCGCGCAACCTTCTGCGCGCAGTGGACGGATTGCCCGGGATGTATGTGGTGGGGCTGGTGAGCATGATGATCAGCCAGCGCAATCAACGGCTCGGAGATCACCTGGCCGGCAGCATCGTGGTGCACGAGAAGCCGCCCGATGAAGCACGCCCCGAGTGGGCAGCCGGGGAGCCCGCCGCCGAGTCCGCCTCGCAGCTGCTGGCCGTCACACCTGGTGAGTTGCTCCTGATTGAGAGCTACTTGCAGCGGAGGGACAGCTTTGACCTCGCAGTGCGGGATCAGACCGCTCGCCAGATTGCGGCCCGCGTCACCGCGAAGACTGGAATCGAGCGGCAACCTGATCAGTCTATAGACGACTTTCTGGAAGGTATCGCACGCAAGGTCCGGGATGGTGCACGGTTCCGTTGACGCCTCAGTCTTTACCACTCCAGCCATCGACACCGGCCTGCGCAAGATACTCGACAGTGTGCCTCAGCTTCCTCGCTAGCGGCTGGAATCCTGAAGTGGGCAAGACCTGCCGCGGTCTTTTTGGGGAAGATTCTTGACCGAAGATCAGACGTCGACGATTGCGGAAGCGCAAACGCAACGATGCTGCCACCGGAAGGCGCTTTTGACTTGCCGCCTCCGGCCGCGATGACAACATATTGCCGGCCGTCAACTTCGTAGGTGGACGGTGTAGCGTTGCCGGCGGCGGGAAGGGTGGTTTCCCACAGCAGCGTGCCGGTGGTCTTGTCGAAGGCGCGGAATTTCTTATCGAAGCTCGTCGCCGCGATAAATATGAGGCCACCGGCCGTCACCACCGGACCCCCGTAGTTCTCGCTTCCGGTCACCGCAATGCCCTGGCTGGCCAGTTCGGGATACTCGCCGAGAGGGATTTTCCATGCGATGTGCCCGCGGTTCAGATCAATCGCGTTCAGCGTGCCCCAGGGCGGCTGGATGGCGGGGTATCCGTCCGGATCAAGGAAACGATTGTAACCATCGCTCAGGTATTTCATGTCGAACGGCGACGTGCCTTGCTTCTTTACCGGCGAATCGTGGCCATGAGCCACAAAATCGATGACGGCCCGGAGGCCTTCATCCCCGAGCCGATAGAAGGATGGCATCCGCCCCGAGCCTTGCGCGAGAAAGAGCAGGAGGTCGGTGTCTTCATAGCGCTGTGCCATTCCTTCGAGCGATGGAAATTCGGGAGGACTCCCCTTCATATCCAGACCATGGCAGGTGGCGCATTCTTTCCGGTAAATGCTTCGCCCTGTCGGCTGGTCAGTCCCCAGTTTCTGTTCCGTCATTCTGAGAATCCATGCCATCTCGTTGGCATTTACATAGAGCAGTCCAGTTTCCGGGTCGAATGCCGATCCGCCCCATTCGGCCCCGCCGTCGAAGCCTGGGAAAACGATCGTGCCTTCACGGCTGGCGGGAACAAATTGTCCGGAACTGCGCACCGTTTTGAAACGCTCGACCACCACTTGGTGTGCTTCCGGAGTGCGCTCGGTGAGCATCTGCGCGGTCAGTTCCTGACGCGCGAAAGGCGGAGGCTGCAGCGGAAGGGGCTGGGTCGCAGCGGTTACCTCGCCTGCGAGATCCGAGCGTGGGAATTTCCGATCTTCAATCGGGAACAGAGGTGTGCCGCTAACGCGATCAAACAGAAAAACGTACCCGGACTTGGTGGTTTGGGCAATGGCATCGACTTGATGATCATCACGCGTGACCGTCACCAGGGCCGGAGGAGCGGGCAGGTCGCGGTCCCAGATGTCGTGCCGCACCGTCTGGAAGTGCCACACCCGCTCGCCCGTTTCCGCCTTCAGCGCCAGGAGCGAATTGGCAAACAAGTTATCGCCAACCCGGTTTGCGCCGTAAAAATCATACGCGGCGGACCCCGTGGGCACGAAAAGCAGGCCACGCTTGATATCGAGGGACATGCCGGCCCAATTGTTGGCCGCGCCGCTGTACTTCCAGGCATCCTTCGGCCAGGTTTCATACCCGAATTCGCCGGGATGGGGGATGGTATGAAACGACCAGCGCAATTTCCCGGTGTGAGCATCGTATGCGCGGATGTCCCCCGGCGCTGCCGGCAGAGTTTCTCCCATGGCGCTGCCAATAATTACCAGACCCTTGTAGACAATGGCGGGGCTCGTCATCGTGACCGCGCTTCTCGACTCTCGCCCAAGATCATCGCGCAAGTCGATGCGGCCCTGGTTTCCGAAAGTCGCGACCAGGTGCCCGGTGTCCGCGTCAAGCGCGTAGAGAAACGTGCGAGCAGCCGCGAAGATTCGCCGGTCTTTTCCGTCAGCCCAGTACGTGACGCCACGATTCCGCATCTTCCCGACGATTCTCTGGCCGAAGTTCGGATCGAAGCGCCAGAGGAGTTTCCCGGTGGCCGCGTTCAAGGCCACCACGTTGCTCTTGGGGGACGTCGCGTACAAGACGCCTCCGACGATGATCGGGTTGCATTCCATTTCTGAGGAGGGGTAACTGTCCTGAGTGTCGAAAGACCAAGCCAGTTGCAAGCGGCCTACGTTTTCGCGATTGATCTGCGTCAGAGTGGAGTAGTGACTGTTCTCCGGTCCGCCACCATAGGCAGGCCAGTCGGTGGAGGGTTTGTCGCCTGGAGTCTGACCAGCAGGAGCGGCGAGAACGATGAAGGCAAGGCCAAGCAGGATTATAAGGATTATGAAGAGGCGCGTTTGAGTCCGGGCAGCGATTGGGCCCACGGAAGGCTGATCGGTGATCTTCAACTTTTTGCTCGACCTCGGTTCGCGGACGGCAACTCCCGCAGCTCTCGCGCGGCGCGACCATCATAACCATTTGGCTGAATTGGGCAAGTGTGGAACAATGGCGCGCGTTCCAGAACGACGCCAAATGTTGACAAGGCGGATGTAGAGAAGAGATCGCAGTTCTCGTCTCAACCCCAAGGGAGGTTGACATCATATGAGCAAGTCATTGAGTCGGCGAAACTTCATGCGCTTAGGTGCGGGCCTCGTCGCCGCTGGCGCTGCGACGAAGGTCACATTGTTGGAACCCCAGTGGGTGCTGGCTTCAGGGACGGTTCCCCCGAGCGACACGGTGCGGTTCGCGTCCATCGGCACCGGTGTGCGCGGGTGCGAGTTGCTGAAGGCGTCGCTACGTGTACCAGGGGTTGAATGCGTGGCGGTGTGTGACCTTTACGACGGCCGGCACGTGGCGGCGCGCGAGTCCGTTCAGAAACAGGTTCCTGCCACGCGCAACTACAAAGAGATTCTCGAGCGGAAAGATGTCGATGCCGTCATCGTGGCCGTCACCGACCACCAGCATCGTCGGGTGCTCGAAGATGCCTGCGCCGCGGGCAAAGACGTCTACTGTGAGAAGCCCATGTCGCACACCGTGGACGACGGCTTCGCCATGGTCGAGGCCGCTCGCAAGGGAAACCGCATGGTTCAGGTCGGCAGCCAGCGTGTCAGTTCGATCCTTTACGCAAAGGCCAAGGAGATCTACGACTCCGGCAAACTGGGAGACGTGTTCTTCATCGATGCCTATTGGGACCGCAATACCGCCAGCGGCGCTTGGGTCTATCCGATTCCACCCGATGCGAGCGAGCAGACGATTGACTGGAATACCTTTCTCAATGGCGCTTCGAGGCGGGCGTTTGATCCCGTCCGTTTCTTCCGCTGGCGCTGCTTTACCGACTACGGCGAGGGACTGGCAGGCGACCTGTTCGTCCACCTGATTTCTGGGATCCATTTCATCACCGGCACAAACGCCGTCGCACAGCGTGCGCAATCGGCTGGCGGAATCTTCCGCTGGAAGGACGGCCGCGAGTTCCCGGATCTGATCGACACGTTCTACGACTATCCGAACTTCCGAGTCGCCGTGCGCTGCAATTTGAACAACGAGGGCGGGGAGTTCATCGGCTTCTATGGGACCAAGGGCACGATGATCATCAAGGACGCGACCCTGACTTACAAGCCCCAGGACACCAAGCCGCAGGCGGAGAGTTATTCGATTTATGGCTGGCCAAACCAGTTGCGCGAGGAATATCTGGCGGATTGGCACGCGAAGAATCCACTGCCCGCGGCGTTAGGGGCAGCCGTCGAGGAAGAGGTGGAGACCTTCGTCCCGCCCGCAGGCTATAGCGATCTGGTGGACCACCAGGCGAACTTCTTCAACGCAGTCCGGACGCGGAAACGTGTGGTGGAGAATGAAGACTTCGGCAACAACGCGGCGATTGGCTGCCACCTGGCGAATTACTCGTACTTCAACAAAACAGTGGCCACGTGGGACGCGGGAGCAAAGAAGATCAAGGGCTAGCCGCGGCGCGCCGAGTCAGTGATTGAGTATGGGGAGTTGTTCTTTCAGCAAGCATCCGCTGCCGCGCGTCTTCATCATGGCGGCGGCGAGATTGAGAATTCGGAGCGCAGCTTGCTCGGGGCTAACGCCCCGAGCGTGAATGTTCGCAACCAGGTTTCGATTCGCGTCGGTATGTGAGCTGCGCGGCTCATACGCCATGTAAGCGGACAGACTCTCGGAGGTGGCCAGGCCGGGACGCTCGCCGATCAGCAGAACCGCAACCCTCGGTTCGAGGAGTTCGCCAATCTCATTGAGAATCCCCACCCGGCAGTACCGGACCACAAATACGGGGCCGACACTCCACTGGCGACCTCTGGCGCCTTCGAGCAGCAAGGAGAGCAGCGAGGGGACTTGCCTCGAAACCGCGGTCACCGAGAGTCCATCGCCGATGAGGATTTGCAGATCGTGACCGCGTGCACACAGATCTGAGACCTGCGCCCTGGACTCGTCACTCAAGAAGCGGCCAAGGTCGGGCCGCAGCAAATATTCGTCTTTGTCGCGCACGCGCGTGCGCGCTTCAAAAAGCTTCCATGTTTGGACGAACGCCAATCCGAGGTCGCGCTCCAGATCGATTTCGTCGCGAACTGCGTCGCGGGCCGCCGCGTGAGCCTCGCGCAATTCCATCTGCGTACCGGTTCGATAGGCCGCGCCACTCCGGCCAGCGAGCAGGCGCGCCGGTGTCTGTGCGCGCACCCTTCTGACGATTTCGGGCCAGTCGGAGGAAGCAAGGAAATCGTCCCGCTGATCAGCCATTCAGAACGCCTTCTCCAAGGACGACTCCAATCCTTGCATGAGCTGACGCCGGGCCGAAGCATCAAGCGAAGCCGGCTCCGCGTCGCGGTAGATCCCCGTGTTTTGCAGCCAGGCCAGAAACTCCGGTGCCGGGCGGAGGTGAAACAGGCGACGGGCCGCGAGCGCATCGTGATAACTCGTGGATTGATAGTTCAGCATCACATCGTCGGAGCAGGGCACGCCCATGAAATAGTTGCAGCCCGCCGCCGCGAGCAGCAACAAAAGATTGTCGGCGGAGTTCTGGTCTGCGGCAGCGTGGTTGGTGTAACAAACATCGCAGCCCATGGGCAGGCCCAGGAGCTTGCCCATGAAATGATCTTCAAGGCCGGCGCGGATGATTTGGCGCTCATCGTACAAATACTCCGGCCCGATGAAGCCGACCACGCTGTTTACCAGGAAGGGGCTGAAAGCACGCGCCACTCCGTACGCCCGCGCTTCGAGGGTCAGCTGATCCACGCCGTGATGAGCCTCCGCCGATAAGGCGCTCCCCTGGCCGGTCTCGAAGTACATCACGTCACTTCCTATCCAAACTACGTCGCGCTGGCGATGGTGCGCAAGAACTTGCTCGCGGCCTTCGCGTAACATCGCAAGCGTGATGCCAAAGCTGCGGTTGGCGGCTTCGGTGCCAGCTACGGATTGGAAGAGAAGGTCCACCGGCGCGCCGCGGTCCAACGCGGCCAGTTGGGTGGTGATGTGCGCCAGGCAGCAAGTCTGAGTGGGAATTCGATACGCGTCGACCAATCGGCTGAGCGCGGAAAGAACCGAACTCACCGTCTCCACGGAATCCGTCGCGGGGTTCACACCGAGGACCGCGTCGCCGCATCCGTAAAGCAACCCTTCGAATGCGGCGAGAAGGATGCCGCCAATATCGTCGGCCGGATGATTGGGTTGCACGCGGATTCCGAGGACGCCGTGCTCTCCCATGGTATTGCGGCAGCGAGTCACATTGCGAATCTTGGCCGCCGCGAGCACCAGATCCTTGTTGCTCATCAACTTCGTCACCGCAGCGGCCATTTCCGGGATGATTCCCCAACGAAGGCATTCCAGTTCCGCCTGGCCGGTCTCGTCATCAAGAATGTACTCGCGGAACTCGCCCACGGTCATGCTTCGTATGGGCAGAAAGGCTTCCGGATCGATCGTCTCGAGAATGAGCCGGCTAACCTCATCGTCGGATGGATCAATTAAAGGCTGCCGGACAATCTCCTCGAGGGTTAGGTCGGCAAGGCGGCGTTTCGCCGCGACTCTTTCCTTCTCCGAACGTGCGGCCAAGCCTGCCAGTTGATCGCCAGATTTTTCTTCATTGGCCTTCGCAAACAACTCGCGGAGATCGGAGAATATAAATTGCTCAGGCATGAGGACTCCGCAGTAAATGGCAAATCCTGCGGAAGCTCCATGTTACAGAAAAACCTCTAGCGCGACGTGCTAGAGTTTTCCGTGTGACCCCGAATCGATCGCGAGCCTATGACCGAGATCCGCTGCGCTGCAGTTTTGTTTGACATGGACGGTGTGCTGATCGACTCGACTCCGGCTGTTTCCCGAGTCTGGCGGAATTGGGCGTTGGCTCACCACTTCAATCCCGTGGAAGTCGTGGCCCGGGCGCACGGACGGCCGAGCATCACCACCGTGCGCGAGTATCTGCCCAACGCGGATCAGGAAGCGGAAAATCGAATTGTGGAACGGCTTGAAATGGAGGATCTGGAGGGCGTCGTCCCACTTCCCGGGGCCCGGGAGTTGCTCAGCAGCCTGCCGGCGGAGCGCTGGACCATCGTGACCTCATCGACCCGGCCGCTGGCCGAGGTCCGCTTACGAGCCGCGGGCTTGGCGATACCGAGGAGTCTGGTCACGTCGAGCGACGTTGTGAACGGCAAACCACACCCGGAGCCGTATCTGAAAGCGGCGGCCGTCCTGAAGGTTTCGGCCAACGCTTGTGTTGTCGTGGAAGATGTTCCCGCGGGAATTCGCGCTGGCAAAGCCGCCGAGGCGAGAGTCATCGCGTTTCGCACCACTTGTAGGGAGCCCGATCTGCGGGCGGCCGGGGCTGACTGGGTGCTGAAGAACTGCAGCCAGATCTCACTCCTGAATCGCAGGCCGGAACTGACCTTAGAGCTTGCCGACAACTGAACAGGAGCCGGTCACCAAAACTCGAGCCTACGATCCCTTGTAGAACTGGAACGGCGCCCAATAAAAGGGATTGTGAAAGCGGCTCCGAATCAGGGACAGCTTGGCAGTTCGAAGGGCTACGTCCAAATCCGTTCCTTTGTCTAGCTCGTCATAGAAAGTTGCCATCAGTTGCTCGGTGGAAGCGTCCGTCGCCTCCCACAACGCGGCAATCACATTGTGCGCCCCGGCTCCCAGGAAAGCCCAGGAGAGTCCGACCAACCCTTCGCCGGCGTAAGAGCGGTCGCCGCTGCCGTAACAGGCTGAGATCGTCACCAGGTCTGCCCGCAAAGGATGCTGCACGATGTCACGCGCGTAGAGCTTGAAAGAGTCGTCTGCGGTTGTGGCCTTCGACAGCACGATGGCGGAATCCAGCGGGCTCAATCGGCTTGCCGTACCGTGGGCCACAAAATGAATAAAAGAAAACTGCTCGGGGTTAGCCGAAAGGTAGGCCGCAGGGGTCGCCCGCGCACCGGAGAGGACCGTTTGCTGTGCGAGGGAGAAGTGTTTCGCGACCCCTTCCATCTGAGCGGCGGCTTTCGGAAGCTCGGGATACTTCTCGTTCGGAGGAAGGCTGTCGCCAATAAGGAGCAGATTGTGAACTGGTTTCCTTGCCGGGGTGCGCAAGGCTGCCAGCATGCGTAACGAGCTCGCATTTGCAATCGTCGCGTCTTCCACCCAATAGTGTGGTTTGGGCGCAGGGACCAGCAGAGTCTCGAAGTTCAGGTTGTTCAAGGGGCCATCCGGGATGATGAAAACTCTGCCGTCTTTCAGTACCAGGTCTTCAGCGGGAGCGACCAGCATGCGATAGAGCGAGGTGCCATCCTGATTGCCGGATTCGAGCACGTCTTGCGGCCCCCGCAGGGCCTCCCGATACCGTTGCACGTCAGCGTCGATCGCGGCATTGCCGGGGAGCTGAAACAAACTGGTTTTTTGCGCCGTGATCGCCCACAGATAGGATTGTTTCTCGCCGAGCCAGTAGAAAAGTAGCGTGCCCTTCACCCGCCCGGCGAGTTCTTGTGGATTCAGTGGTGGAGGTCCGGCGGAAGTTCCTGTTGGCAGCAGGCCCAACCCTTCCGCCAGGGTTCGCGCACGGCTGTTGTCGGCCCATCGCAGCGCATCTTTTGTCTTTCCGCGCACCACCAGGAAGTGCACGTAGTCTTCGTAGATGCGCTGTGCATTGGTGGAAAAAGGAAGGACTGCTTCTTCGCCGTGCAGCGATCGCCGCGTCGCCTCAAACGTAGTCAAGGCCGCCCGATATTCGCGGTCGGCCTCGTCCCTTCGCTTCTGATCTTCGAAGAGTCGTGCCAGCCCGTGTTCGGCTCTCCACTTGAGTGAGGCGCTGGCGCTCGGATCCCCTTCCACCTCATGGAATATGTGTTCCGCTGCTGTTCCCGCGTGGGCATGAGCAGCAATCAGCCCCTTGACCAGAAGCGGATAGAGTTCATTCAATCGGTTCTTGTCGGCTCTTGCAATGGCAATGGCTTCGTCAGCCGCCCGGCCCGCCGCTTCCAGATCGCCGCTCTCAACCGACACCAGCGCGAGCGCTCTCAGAGTGTTGTAGATGTGTTGCTGGCTGGCAATTTGGACGGCCAGCTTGTTTGCGTCTGCGTAGGACTGCTTGGCGCGGGAAAAATCGCGACGATCCGCGTACACATACCCAAGGTTGTTGAGATAGGACAATTGATCGATGATGTTGGCCAGATCAGCGGCGCGTTTCTCAGCTTGCTCGGAAAGTCTCAATGATCTCTCGGAGTCCCCGAGGTTGTAGTACGCCCAGCCGAGATTCCCCAGAGCTTTTGTCGCCAGGGCGCCAGCGTCGATCGCAGTCGCGCTCTCGAGAGCTGCGTCTGTCCACTCAACCGCCTCATCAAAATGTTCCTCCTTGAGCGCGGACACTCCCAGGTTAAGTAGAGCGGAGGCCTCGAGGAACGGATCGCGATGCGACCGGGCAAACGCAAGGCTGTCTTGGAACAGCTCTCGCGCCAAGGCGAGTTGGCCGTGCTCAATGGCCAGGACGCCCTGCGCGCGAATTACATCGCCGCAAATCGAGTAGGAGGCTCCCGCGCAGCGTTGCTCGGCTTGCTTTAGGCGTTGCTCGGCTTCAGAAAACGAGTGCAGGCGGCCGTAGGCAATGCCCTCGATGACGAGTAACTCGACTGCCGAATCCGGCGCGCTGGGCCCGGGCGAGTTGAAGGTAAGCAGGGTAAGGGCATCTTGACTCAACCCGCGCAGCAGCAGAGATTTCGCTTCCAGGATTCTGAACTTCCAACTCCACTCGGGATTCGAGTCGCGGAAACGCTGGCACTCTTCATGGGCTTCGTCCTGGCTTCGCTTAGGATCGCCGTGCAGGAAGGTCTTGTAAGCGTGTTCGAAAGCGACCTGCGGGTTGGTGCGACGTGCGCATCCCAACCCGCAGGTAAGAATCAGAAACGCTGCGCCGAGGGCTAGGGATAGGTGTTGCCGTTGGACTTGACTGTGTTCGCGCTGATGGAACCATGGCCCACGCAGCCCAATTCCATGTTGAGCATCTTCAGTTGGAAGTAATTGCTCAAGCGGGAGTTCCCATTGTTGGACAGCGCCGGCCCGGGTGCCTCGCGCTTGAACCCGTTGTTCGGCTTGGCCTTCTCCACCCCCACCTCGACCTCTGCGAGGGCAACGGCGCCGAAATTCGGAATCACGAGCAGGTTCCCCACCGTTTCCAGTCCAGGAATCGGGATGCCCTTGATGTCGATGCTTTCGATCAGTGAGCATGTGACTTTGACGGGCCGGTCCTCGTGCGGTTCGATTTCGCCTTTGCTATCGAGGATCGCTTTGATTTCAGCAAGTCTGTCATCGTACTGCTTCCGCAATGTTTCGGGAAGGAAGCCCGCCCGGGCGATGCTCGTGGTTCGTTTCTTGAGATCTTCCAGAAACGCAGAGCTGCTGAGATAGGATTTGTCGCCGTTCGGCTTTTTCCCGCACACATCGAGATTCAGGTTGATCCGAAGCGGAAAACCACCGACCTGCAGATTCTCGAACTTGGTGCCCAAGAACGTGACGTGCGGCACGTGACCGTCGTCGTAAGGATGCTCGGTCGAAACCTGCGCCACCACGCGATCGGCGGTGATGATTTCGAAGACGTTCAAGCCTTCCAAAATCGAGGTCGACAGCGTGACCCAGCCGTGGTGCTTCAAACTCTTGCTTCCTGATACTCGAGTGCGGCCGGTTTCGAAGGTGACGAGGTCCTCGATGCTGACGTCCTCGGTAAAGCGCGTGAGATGCCCGCCCCGCTCGTCTCTCAGCGAGACCGGGACGTGGGGTTCGATGGTTTGCCGGATAGGACGCTGCAGGTCTCCGCTGAGCACGTGCGCTTCGGCGTGGAACTCGTGCGCCCTTCGTATTCCCGTCGCTGACGGGGATTCCGTCATAGTCGCCATAGTATTTACTCCGCTCGGTTGAGCTCAGTTTTGGATTTGCAACTGAAATGAGGTACGCCCGATGTCCCGGGCTTCGCCCGTGGCGGTAATTCCATGCACCGCCAGGGTGTAGGTACCCGCTTCTCGATTTGCTGCCGGCACTTCCACCGGCCACTGATCCTTGGAGGTGGTGGCCGGAATGTTGAGCGTCCATTCTAGCCCCCCGGCCGGGTTATACAGGTCCGCTTTATATCGCGTGTAATCCGGGTCCGGCGGGATTCTTACGAAAAGCACAAAACCCTTCCCGCGAGTTGTTGAGACTACTAACCCGTCTCCGGCATAGGTGCCGACGTTGACGGTAGCCCATGGCAATAACTGGGGCTGAGCAAGTGCTTGCCTCAAGTGCGGGAACGTTATCAGATTCTGATAACCGACAACCACCAAAAGCAAAGCCATCGCCGGCACCGCGAAGGCCGGTCGTAGCCACGCCAACCAACCGGCGGGCACACCAGTTGGCGCCGGCAGCGGGGCTGCGCCGGTAGTCTCCGACAAAACATTCTTGCTTTGCTCAACGAACATGGCTGCCGCACGAACATCAAGAGCGCAGTCCGGGCAATCGAAAAGATGTTCTTCAAATTGATCGAGTTGGTCGGGGTCCAACTCGTTCAACAGATATTTTTCCGTCACTTTCAGACGCACCGCGTCCTTATGATCCATGGCCACTACTCCCCCTCTGTTATGTGTAGTGAACCCAGACTGCAAATCGTTTCATTCTGCCTCACGCTACCCGGATACCCGGTGGACGCTTCTCCATGTTCTTTAGATAGAGCGACTTAAACGACTGCTTCGCGCGATGCAGCAAGACGCGGAGATAGTCTCGATCGACGCTGAACTCGCGACAGACTTCGTCTTTGTCGCGCTCTTCCAGGAAAACCGCACGGATCAACCGGCGATCGCGATCCGGCAATTCCTGCAGAATCTGGCGGACCTTTTCTTCCATTTGCCTTGCGGCTACTGCGCCGAGCACATCGATGACAGGATCCGGAAAGTCCTGTTCGGGCTCATCCTCGATCGAACTGTCACGGGAGGAAGCGCGATAATGCTCGAGCAACACGTTGTTGCAAATGGAGTTTACGAATGCGCCCAGCCGTTCGGGCTGGCGGATACCGTCCGGAGTTCGCAGCGCAGCGAACACCCGAGCGAACGTCTCCTGCCTCACGTCTTCAATCGCCTGCGGCGTACGCAACCGGGCACGCAGTTTGAGCTGGATCAACTCCCCGAAATAAGCAACAAAGTGCTCCTGGGTCCGAAAATCGCCGGAACGAAGACGCTCCACGTAGGGTGCATCAAAGGCCTGAAATTGCAAGAGCTTGCCTCGCGGACTGCAGAAGTGGCGACCATCTTACACCCAAATCGGGGAATCCCGGTGCGGGCAAATGGACATGGGATAAGTAGCCAAAAGGACAGTCAAGCGCAGGGGTGACCGGACGGAACTACCCCATTGGCAAGCCTTCTTGGCCGAAATTCTTTCTGGACTTTGAAACGGAATCTCCTGCACTTGCACAATGTTTTCGAAGCGGATGAGAGACCTCATGATTCGTGGTCGGGAGATGAAAAAACGTGGTTCGAGCAACGACTCTTGTGTCATACCAGGCCAGGATTCCAGCCGATCGTTTCAGCTGACCATGCTCCGGGCTTTCCTGCTTCCGCCAGCCTGCCGGGACGTTTTTGTCCTGAAAGAGATTCAGGGATTTACGCTTTCCGAGGTCGCGGCTGTGCTGGGAATCAGTGAAAACGATGTAAGTAAACACTTGCGGCGGGCCCAGCGCGAAATGCAAACCAGCTAAAGCACGCCGGGCCGCCCTTTTTTTCGAGTTTCCGATAGAACCCTAGCACTTGGGGGAGGGCAGGGTACTTCGGCGCGCCGGAGCCCATTTCGTGGCTCCGGCGTTTCTCATGACTGAGCGAGCAAAAGGCTTCCGACTCCGCTGTCTGAACCCATGTCCTTGCCCTGCGGAGACCTTGCAGACGGCCTAACCGCCTTGTGCCAAAGACTTTCGGGGCGTCTAAACATTTGCTTCCTGGGTGATTCGCGCTGCATCAAATCTTGTATCCGAAACCTAACCGGTTCGGCTCGTTTTGCTATTGTTGATGAATCCGAGGGTTGTGTCTGGACTTCTGCGGCCTTGATCCGCTGTCCACCCTGTCGGCACGGCCCCTTCCGAAGTGGGCTCACGTCCGGCCTGTCGTTCGACATAAGAGACCATCATGTGGATTGTTAAGTTAGCCTTACGGCGTCCTTATACCTTCACCGTGGTTGCCCTGCTCATACTGATCCTCGGTCCCATCGTCATTCTGCGCACCCCCACCGATGTGTTCCCCGACATCGACATTCCGGTGGTCAGCATCGTGTGGAACTACAGCGGGTTGCCGGCGGAAGATATGGGCAATCGCATCACGTCCGTGACCGAGCGCGCCCTCACGACGTTGGTCGACGACATCGAGCACATCGAGTCGCAATCGCTCAATGGCATCGCCGTCGTAAAGGTCTTCTTCCAACCTCATGCCAACGTAAATAAGGCGATCGCACAAGTTACAGCCATCTCGCAGACGCAGTTAAGGCAGTTGCCCCCCGGGACGACACCCCCGCTCGTCATCACCTACAACGCCTCGACGGTTCCAATTCTGCAGCTTGCCCTGTCCGGGCAGCAATTGTCCGAGCAGCAGCTGTTCGATTACGGCGTGAACTTCATCCGCACGCGATTGATCACGGTTCCGGGCGCCGCGATCCCCTATCCCTATGGCGGCAAACAGCGCCAGATCCAGGTTGATCTGAACACCACGGCCTTGCAGGCGAAGGGGCTCTCTCCGCTGGACGTTGTGAACGCAGTGAGCGTGCAAAACCTGATCCTGCCGTCGGGAACGACCAAAATCGGTCCCCTGGAATACGACGTCGACATGAACGCCAGTCCGCAGACGGTTGCGGAACTGAACGATTTGCCGATCAAGACGGTGGGCAGCAGCACGATCTACATCCGCGACGTGGCCAACGTTCGCGACGGGTATCCTCCCCAGACCAATATTGCGCGCGTCGACGGGCAGCGTGCGGTTCTGCTGACGGTCCAGAAGGCGGGCAGCAATTCGACGCTCGATATTGTTTCCGGCATCAAGGGCATGCTGCCCCAGATCCAGAAGACTCTGCCGGGTGACCTTCGCATCCGCCAGTTGGCCGACCAGTCCCTTTTCGTCCGTGCCTCTATCCAGGGTGTGGTGCGCGAGGCCATTATTGCCGCTTGTCTTACCGGCCTCATGATTCTGATCTTCCTGGGAAGCTGGCGCAGCACGGTGATCATTGCGGTGTCGATCCCGCTTTCGATTCTCACCTCCATCATCTGTCTCAGTGCTCTGGGCGAGACCATCAACATCATGACGCTCGGCGGCCTTGCTCTGGCGGTCGGCATCCTGGTGGATGACGCCACGGTCGAGATCGAGAACATCAATCGCAATATCGCAATGGGCAAGGAAGCCGAGCACGCCATTCTGGATGGCGCCCAGCAGATTGCGGTTCCGGCCTTCGTTTCCACGCTGGCGATCTGCATCGTGTTTGTGCCGATGTTTTTCCTGACGGGCGTGGCGCGGTACCTGTTCGTACCGCTGGCGGAAGCGGTTTCATTCGCCATGCTGGCCTCTTACCTCCTCTCCCGAACGGTTGTACCCACCATGGCGAAATACCTGCTTCGAGGCCATGAGGCCGAAGCCGGCCATGTGGAATCGTCAAGCCGCAATCCGCTGGTGCGCCTGCAGGCTCGTTTCGAGGAGGGCTTCGAACGCTTTCGCGAGCGCTACCATCGGCTTCTCGAGCGCTGCCTCCATCATCAGCGAGTTTTTCTGATCGGTTTCTTCGGGGCCTGCCTGGCGTCCGTCGTCTTGCTGGTGCCCTGGCTGGGGCAGGATTTTTTCCCAGCCGTGGACAGCGGGCAGTTCAAGCTGCATGTTCGGGCCCGCACCGGCACGCGGATCGAAGAGACCGCACGCTTGTGCGACCTGGTCGAGCAGTCGATTCGCGAACAAATTCCACCCGATGAAGTTTCAAGCCTCATCGACAACATCGGGTTACCCTACAGCGGCATCAATCTCACCTACAGCACCTCGGCCCCGGTGGGACCGGCCGATGCCGACATTCTGGTAAGCCTCTCGGAGAAGCACGAGTCGACCGAAAAGATAGTCCACGATCTGCGAATCAAGCTGGCCAACGATTTCCCCGGGGCCACGTTTGCCTTCCTCCCCGCCGATATTGTCAGCCAGATTCTGAACTTCGGCCTGCCGGCTCCGATCGACATTCAGGTGGTCGGCTACAACCTCGACGCCAATCGGCAATTTGCCGATAACCTGCTGCAGAGAATTCGCTACATCCCCGGCACAGTAGACTTGCGCATTCAGCAGCCCTTTGATCAGCCCAAGCTGCACATCTATGTTGATCGGACCAAGGCTGGCCAGACGGGGTACACGGAACGCGATGTTGCCAGCAACTTATTGATCTCCCTGAGCGGCAGTTTCCAGACGTCCCCAACTTTCTGGCTGAATCCGAAAAACGGAGTGAGCTATCCCATTGCCACCCAGACTCCGCAGTACCGCCTGGACTCTTTGCAGGGACTCGAAAATATTCCGGTGACGGGAGCGAGCGGGGCGCCCCCGCAAATCCTCGCGAGTTTGGCTTCCATTCACCGCGGCGTCGGCCTGGGACTGGTGTCCCACTATGATATCCAGCCTGTCATCGATATTTACGGCTCAGTCCAGGGGCGGGACCTGGGCGCAGTGGCGCGGGATCTGAACCGGATGATTGAGGAGAGCAAGAAGGACTTGCCACCGGGGGCACGTGTTACCGTTCGCGGCCAGATTGAGACCATGCGCTCCTCCTACGTGGGTCTGTTGGGCGGACTGGTGTTCTCGATCCTGCTGGTGTATTTGCTGATCGTGGTGAACTTCCAGTCGTGGCTCGATCCCTTCATCATCATCTCGGCCCTGCCGGCTGCACTTGCCGGGATCGCCTGGTTCCTGTTCATCACCAACACCACTCTCAGCGTGCCGGCGCTCACCGGATCGATCATGTGCATGGGGGTTGCCACCGCCAACAGCATTCTGGTGGTGAGCTTCGCCAAAGAACAGGTGGAGGAAGGCAAGGATCCAGTTGCTGCCGCGTTGCAATCTGGCTTCACTCGCTTCCGCCCCGTTCTGATGACGGCCCTGGCGATGATGATCGGCATGGTACCGATGGCACTGGGACTGGGGGAGGGCGGAGAGCAAAATGCTCCACTCGGCCGCGCCGTGATTGGCGGGCTGCTGCTGGCCACGGTGTCGACCCTGTTCTTCGTTCCGGTGTTCTTTAGTGTGCTGCACGGACCGCGCGTAAAATCGGCTGCAGCATCCGGCCGGCAAGCCTAATTGTTCGTTCTACAGAGTGGGAGAGCTAGAATGCAGGTGGAAGAGCAAGACAACGTGGAAAGGCCGCAGCGAATGCGAAATCTGCAAGTGGACCCCGAGAGCGCCCCGCAGCAGCGTCCGAGCCGCCCCTGGCTGGTTGCGCTGGTGGCGTTCTTGATCGTGGCTGCGGTCGTGATCTCCGGCATTCTGCCCCGCGTCAAGGCGCGAGCGACAGTCCGCAACGAAACCAACCAGTTGGCGGTGCCAACGGTGCAGGTGGTGCCGCCGAAGCGCGCCAGCGCCGGCCAGGATCTTGTGTTGCCCGCGAACGTACAGGCTTTTAAGGACGCACCGATTTACGCCCGGACCAGCGGTTATCTCAAACGCTGGTACGTCGACATTGGTGCGCGCGTGAAGGCGGGGCAGTTGCTCGCCGAGATCGATACTCCCGAAGTCGACCAGCAACTTCATCAGGCGCTCGCCGACCTCACCACCGCCGAAGCCAACATGCATCTTTCCGAGATCACAGCGAATCGCTATCAGGGCTTGCTCAAGAGCGATTCCGTATCCCAGCAGGATGCCGATAACGCCGCTGGTGACTACGCGGCGAAGAAGGCGATCGTTCAGTCATTCCAGGCCAATGTGCGCCGTCTCGAAGATCTGCAATCCTTCCAGAAGATCTACGCTCCCTTTGACGGCATCATTACCGCGCGCAACACCGACATCGGGCAGCTCATCGACCCCGGCAGCAGTGGGGGCGCCAAGAGTGAGCTGTTCCATATTGCGGCGCCTGGAAAGTTGCGCGTCTACGTCAACGTCCCGCAGATTTACTCGCAGGTGGCGAAGCCGGGCTTGAAGGCAGATCTGACGCTCGCCGAGTTTCCGGGGCGCCACTTCGAGGGCAGGTTGGTTCGCACGGCCGATGCAATCGACGCAACCAGCCGGACGTTGCTGGTCGAGGTCGAAGTCAACAATCCCAGCGGTGAATTGTTGGCCGGTGCTTACGCGGAACTGCATCTCAAACTACCCGGCGATGCCTCGACCTTCACCATTCCAGTGAACGCCCTGCTGTTCCGGTCCGAGGGGCTGCGGGTAGCGTCGGTGAGCGACGGGAAGGCCACCCTGATCCCAGTCACGCTGGGCCGCGACTTCGGCAGCGAGGTCGAGGTGCTCACCGGTCTGAGCGGAAGCGAAAAACTGATCGTGAATCCGGCGGATTCCATCGTGTCGGGCCAGGCGGTGCGCCTCGCCCAAACCGGCTCGGCGGGAGGAACGCGGTGAAGGTGGGCGGGACAAGTTTACGGTTGAACAGAAAGAACTCGCTCGCTGGGACTGTTTTCCTAGGGCTGGGATTGTTGGTCCTCTCCGGCTGTGCTGTTGGACCCCGTTACTCGAGGCCCGCGACCGTAGCTCCCCCCGAATACAAAGAGTTGCCACCGAATTGGAAAACAGCGCAGCCCAATGATCAGATCGCCAAAGGAACCTGGTGGGAGGTGTTTCAGGATCCACCGCTGAACACTCTGGAACAACAAATCAACGTCTCCAACCAAACGCTGAAGTCCGCGCAAGCGCAGTTTGAACAGGCTCGTGCCCTGGTCCGCATCAATCGTTCGGCTCAATACCCCTACCTGACCGCGGGCATGAGCGCAACCCGGAATCACCAATCGATCAACCGCCCCAACGGACGGTTGGCGCCGACGAACTCCTATACCGACCTGCAGCTTCCCGTGGATGCTTCCTACGAGGCTGACGTCTGGGGCAGAGTCCGGCGCACCGTGGAGGCTGCTCGTGCCAATGCGCAGGCGAGTGCCGCCGACCTGGAATCGGTGAGCCTGAGCCTGCACGCGGAACTTGCGACCGACTATTTCGAGTTGCGCGCTCTGGACGCGGAAGAACAGCTGTTAAACTCCACCGTCTCAGCGTACGAAAAGGCGCTCGAATTGACCCGGAACCGCTATAGCGGCGGGGTGGCCTCGCAAGTGGATGTGGCACAGGCGCAGACTCAACTGGAAACCACGCGCGCCCAGGCGATCGATCTAGGCGTACAACGCGCTCAGCTCGAGCACGCGATCGCGGTCTTAATCGGACAGCCCGCGCCCAACTTTAGTCTGCCGGGATCACCGCTCAACAACACTCCCCCGGTGGTTCCAACAGGATTGCCCTCCGATCTGCTGGAGCGGCGTCCCGACATCGCCGGCAACGAACGCAGAATGGCGGTCGCGAACGAGCAGATCGGAATCGCGAAGGCGGCGTATTACCCGACGATCACGCTTAGCGCGGCCGGTGGTTTTGAGGGCAGTGCGATCACCAACTGGTTCAACGGCCCCAGCGGATTTATAGCAGCGGGCGCCTCCGCTCTGGGAACCGTGTTTGACGCGGGGCGCCGCCGAGCTCAGCTCGACGTGGCTCGCGCCTCCTACGATCAGGCGGTCGCGAACTATCGCGAGACGATCCTCGGCGCCTTCCAGGAGGTCGAAGACAATCTGGCGGCCTTGCGTTTGCTCGAAGACGAAGCCAAAACACAAGAGGTGGCGGTCACTTCTGCCGAACACTCCCTGACGCTTTCCACCAATCGCTACAAGGGTGGCGTGACCACCTACCTTGAGGTCATTACGGCGCAGAGTACTGCGCTCACGGACCAGCGGACCGCGGTTGAGATTGCCGGTCGTCGCATGACTGCCAGCGTGGCGCTTATCAAGGCACTCGGTGGGGGATGGGACGCGGCGACTTTGCCCGCGATCCAAGGCGAAAGTCATCCGCAGTCCGGGGCAGCGACCGGCCAATAGATCGGGCAGAAATTCTTGACTCGCTTCTGCCGGCGACCCTCTTTGAAAGTCCAAGCTCGACGCCTCACCAAAGTTCCAAGTAATCTACACCCACATGAAGAGCCGGACCGAAGCGCTCCGCGAGATCGCAACTCACACATTCGATGTTTGCGTAATTGGGGCCGGGGCCACAGGAGCCGGATGCGCGCTGGACGCGCAATTGCGTGGCCTCGAAACAGTGCTGCTCGATGCCGGGGATTTCGCTTCCGCCACCTCCAGTGCTTCCACCAAGCTCGCGCACGGTGGCGTTCGCTATCTGCAGGAAGCGGTCGCGAACCTTGATCTAGGACAACTGAAGGTAGTCCGTCAGGCCCTCCGCGAACGCGCTCGAATGCTGCAGAACGCGCCTCATCTGGTTCATCCTCTCGAATTTCTGGTGCCGTGCTTCAGCCGGTTTGAGCTCTGGTACTACGGACTGGGGATGAAGGTGTATGACTGGATTGCGGGCAAGGCCAAGCTCACCCCCAGTCGGATTCTTTCTCCAGCCGAGGCCCTGCGCCGCAATTCTTCCCTGAAGACGGATCAGCTCATCGGTGCGGTCGCCTACCAGGACGCGCAATTCGATGATGCCCGCTACGGGCTAACGCTGGTGAAGACCTTCGCCAACGCGGGCGGCGAGGTCGCCAACTATCTGCGAGTGGTCGGCTTTGAACGAGGTCCCGACGGGAATGTTCTCGCAGCGCGCACGGAAGATACACTCTCCAACCAGCACCTTCACGTGCGAGCCCGGGTGTTCGTGAACGCAACGGGCCCATTCTCCGACGCCGTCCGGTCGCTGGTAAATCCTAGGGCCTTGCCCAGACTTGTTCTCAGCCGAGGCGTGCATATTCTCTTGCCCCTGGACGAAGGAATCGAGAGCGCCTTGCTGATTCCAAGAACTGAGGACGGCCGAGTGATCTTCGCAATTCCGTGGTTTGGCCGCCTGCTGGTGGGTACGACCGACCAGGAAACCACACTGCAGGACGAGTTAGTGGTCAGCCGGGCCGAAGCCGAGTATCTTCTTCGCCACTTCAATCGCTACTCTGCCCGGCAACGCACGATCGGAGAAATCGTCGCCGGATTTGCCGGAGTACGCCCGCTGGTGCGTCCACAGCACGCGCAGGCGACGAAAAAACTGATTCGCGAGCACGAAGTCGAGGTGGATCAGAACAGCGGCCTGATCAGCATCCTTGGCGGTAAGTGGACGACCTATCGCGCCATGGCCGAGGACACGATCAACGCGCTTCTGAGCCGGAGGGGTGGCCCGTTGCGCCCGAGCGTCACTGCGCAGCATCTGCTCTCAGGCGCCGAGGGCTATTCCCCCGACTACTGGATGCAACTGACCCGCGAACATCCACTGGACGAACCCACAGCGCGGCACCTGGCCCTGAAATTCGGGACCGACGCGCCGGCCGTTCTTGACATCGCGAAACTCCGACCAGAATTCTTCGAGCCTATTGTTGAAGGCGCGCTTCCGATTCAGGCAGAGGTCCTCTACTCTATTCGGCACGAGATGGCAGTGTCGATTGAAGACGTACTGTCGCGTCGTCTCGGCCTGCAACAGCATGACTGGAAGCTGGCAATGCAGGCCGGGCTTGTTGTAGCCTCGCACCTCGCCAGCGAATTGGGATGGTCCGATCTACAGAAGGACGAGGAGATCCGTCGCTATGCAACCAGGATCGATCGTTTTCTGGTAGCGATCGGAGCTGTCACCAATTAGAGTCGAGGGCGCAAAAGGCAGAGGTCAACCCTGCCGGACGGCCGATTGGGAAGGCGGGTACCGTGGCCAGCTACGTGGGTGCAATCGATCAAGGGACCACCAGCACGCGCTTCATCGTTTTTGACCGCTCTGGGCGCATCGTCGCGAGCCACCAACGCGAGCACCAGCAGATTTATCCCAAGCCCGGTTGGGTCGAGCATGATCCCGAGGAAATCTGGCAGCGCACGCGGGAAGTGATCGCCGGCGCCCTTCAGCAAAAGGACCTGCACCCCTCCGATCTTGCCGCCATTGGAATCACCAACCAGCGCGAGACGACCGTGCTGTGGGATCGGAAGACCGGTAAGCCGGTCTACAACGCGATCGTTTGGCAGGACACGCGCGTAGCCGACTCGGTTACGGAATTCGCGCAACTGGGTGGACAAGACCGTTTCCGTTCCCAGACCGGTCTGCCCCTAACCACCTACTTCAGCGGCCTGAAGATTCGCTGGATGCTCGACAACATTCCTGGCGTGCGGGCGCAGGCCGAAGCGGGCGAACTACTGTTCGGCAACGTCGATACCTTCCTGGTCTGGCATCTTACGGGTGGCTTGAAAGGCGGTATTCACGTCACTGACGTAACCAACGCCAGCCGCACCCAGTTGATGAACCTGAAGACCCTCGATTGGGATCGCGAAATCCTGTCGGCCTTCGGAATCCCGGCTGCGATTCTCCCTCGCATTTGTTCGAGCAGCGAGGTTTACGGGACTGCTCAAGAAAGCGCTCTGCAGGGCGCCGCAATCGCGGCCATCCTCGGCGATCAGCAGGCAGCGCTGGTGGGGCAGACCTGCTTCAGGCCCGGCGAAGCGAAGAATACCTATGGAACTGGC
>DATMPS010000070.1:0-60491 GCA_035567435.1 Terriglobales bacterium
ATCCCCTGGTAATTGCAGGTCTGATAGGTTCCGGCTAGCGGTGTCGATTCATCGTTGTGATAGCGGTTGGTATCTTCAATGCAGAATGCGCGCTTGACGCCGGTTGCGGTGTTGTATGCGAAATTGACATAGAAATTGAAATCCCATTCCTGGTCACAATTTCCGAATTCAAAGACATTGCTCAACAGCCAGGGGTTGGTAGGATTCGTCAGATCGCCAATATGAATAGGCCCCGTGCCGTCGTTGCGGGTATTCGTGGAAAAGGTCCACAGCCTGCGCCACCCAGGCTGCGAAATCGTGCCGTACTCGATATCGCAAGAATCAGGGGTAAAGAATCGGTAATAGACGCGGTTTTCATCTACCAACGCTTCCTGAATAGCTGCGAGGTCAGGACCACTCGGGTTGGTGAATTGGCCTTGACGGAAATCCGCCGCGAGGTCGCGGTTGTAGGCGACCCGTGTGAAATGCATATTGGGTTGAAGCATCCCAATGTGATTAGAGAGGGCTTGCGTACACGACTCGGTTGGGAATTGTGTGACGTGACACGCTGAGGTGGCCGGTGTTTCCACTTGGCAAGTCTGGTCGTAGAAATAGTAGACGCTCTCCTCGAATGCACTGTTCGGTGGGAACCCAAACTCATCAAGGCACGCGTAGCCAGTTCGTTGCATCACCATTTCGGGATCAGCGGGCAGGTCGAAGGGTTCGTCCCAGGTTCCGCCGATGGTGCTCAAAGCTGGCTCGCTGGTCCCCGGAGAGGCCGGATCGGTGACGATATAGGTCCAGAAATGATAGGGCACAGCGACGTAGTCGTGCCCGCCGATCAGGGTGCGGGTGGGAGCGGCGAGAATTTCAAACTTCCAGGCAGCGTCCGGTGGAAGCGGCAAATCCCCACGCGCTGGGGGAGGAGTGTAATAAAAGGAGCGAAAGACCAGACGATAATAGGTCAGGTTGACTTGCTCGGTGGCGCGTTTTATCCAGAAGTCCTTGCCTCGCGTCAGCGACCAGTCTGCCGCCGCCTCGCGTTGCGGGCCAGCCGGAATTTCGTCCAACTCGACTCCCACCGTGGTATGCATGTCCATGCGAACGAGCGCCCCTGGCGGCGTCGCGGAAGCTGGTTGCGAGACCTCACGGGGGACCTGCCCCCAGACAGCGATGCTGGACACGGCCAGGGCGATCAAACCGAGTACGACGATCCTCATCAAGTGTTTCATCGAGACCTCCGCTTCGCGGCCCGGGATTCTTCTGCGAACCGAGCTTTCCGATTTCGGCCTTCAATGCACATATTCGGAAAATCGAGAGCGATTGGCTCACCGCGTGGATTTTTCTTAACGGCTCTGCACCTCTCGCGTGGCCGCAAAGGTACGCGCCTTTTGTGGTGCCTCCACAGGTGCAAGAGCAGGCACAAACGGATATTGCGGGCAAGCGGCGCTAACCCCTAGCAGGTTCTTGACTTTACAAGATGACCAGGATACTGTGCTCGGCCAAAGAGACCGGATTTGGGGTGTGCGCTGCCTTGAGTTCCTCTTCCTCCAGCCACGTGACCGAGTTGCTCGCGCGATGGAGCGATGGCGACGCCGCGGCTCGGGAGGCCCTAATCGCGGTGGTTTACCCGGAATTGCGTCGCCTGGCAGGCAAGTGTTTGGCTGGCCAGCAACGTCACCAGCAACATCAGACGCTGCAGAGTACCGCTCTGGTCCATGAAGCTTATCTGCGCCTGGCTGGACAGTCCTCGCTCCGAGCTGAGAACCGCGCGCATTTTTTTGCCATCGCGGCGCGCCTCATGCGCGAAATCCTGGTGGACCACGCCCGCTCCCGCGGGGCGGCGAAGCGGGGGGCCGGCTGTCTCACGCTCAGTTTCGACGAAGCCGTTGCGTTGCCGCGAAGGCCTCAAATCGATCTGGTTGCCCTCGACGACGCTTTGAATGAGCTCACCGTCATGGATCCCAGACAATCCCAGATCGTAGACTTGCGCTTCTTCGGTGGCTTATCCATCGAAGATACCTCGCAGGTGCTCGGACTCTCACCTGCAACTGTCAAACGTGAATGGTCCATCGCCCGCATGTGGTTACAACGGGAATTGCGCAGGAGCGAAGCCACCCATGATTCCTGAGCGGTGGCAGCAGGTGAAAGATGTGCTCCAAGGGGCACTCGAGCTTTCCGAGCAGTGGCGAAAAACCTTTCTCGACGACGCCTGCCAGGGCGATCGACCACTGCGGCAGGAAGTAGAGTCGCTTCTGCTGCATGAGAACGTGCTCACCGAAGGATTCCTGCGATCACCGGTTGCTGTCAGTGCGCAAGACGTCGAGCGCGACGCAGCGTCCTGGGCCGGTCGCCGCATCGGACCTTACGAGATCATCGAAATCATCGGAGAGGGCGGCATGGGATCGGTGTACCGGGCCGCTCGTGCCGATGAGCAGTACCAGAAACAGGTTGCGATCAAGATCGTAAAGCTCGGCTTGCATACGCCCTTTACCCTCGCTCGCTTTCGCGCCGAGCGCCAGATTCTGGCCAACCTCGAGCATCCCAACATCGCCCGTTTGCTGGACGGCGGGGCAACCGAGGCAGGACTTCCCTATGTCGTGATGGAATTGATCGATGGCCAACCGATCGATCAATACTGCGAAGCGCGCAAGCTTTCCGTTGAAGAGCGGCTCCGACTATTCCGCACTGTATGTCTGGCGGTTCAGTACGCCCACCAGCACTTGGTGGTTCATCGCGACCTGAAGCCTGCGAACATTCTGGTCACGGCAGACGGTATTCCCAAGCTTCTGGACTTTGGCATCGCGAAGATTCTCGATACCGGGTCGATTCCGGGCGGAACGGAAACCACAATCGGTTTCATGCTCATGCTAACCCCGGAATACGCCAGTCCGGAGCAGGTGCGCGGAGACACCGTCACCACGGCCAGCGATGTGTATTCGCTCGGCGTGATTCTTTATCGGTTGTTGACTGGGAGACATCCTTATTCACTCGACCGTCGCTCTCCGGAACTGATGATGAAAACGATTTGCGATACCGAACCGGTGCGGCCGAGTGCAGCCGTCCAGCGCCCCGAGGGGACTGCGGGCGAAGGGGCAGTGGCTGCTGGCGATGGGGTGGCCGATGGCACGGCGGACAAGCTGAGCAAGCGACTGCGTGGAGACCTCGACAACGTCGTTCTGATGGCCCTGCGCAAGGACGAACACCGGAGGTATTTGTCGGCGGGACAATTCGCAGAAGATATTCAACGGCATCTGGAAAGCCTGCCCGTGATCGCGCGCAAAGACACAGCGCGCTATCGGGCTTCCAAGTTTGTCGCGCGACACAAAGTTGGAGTGGTGGCGGTGGTCGCAATCCTTCTGACACTGGCATCCGGTTTGGCCGTGACTCTGCGCGAAGCCCGCATCGCGCGCCAGCAGACCGAAATAGCCCGGCAGCAGCGGGCTCAGGCCGAGGAGCGATTCAAGGACTTGAGGCAGGTGGCTAACTCATTCATGTTCGAGTTCCACGATTCGATCAAGCATCTGGCGGGCGCAACTCCGGTGCGGGCGCTCTTGGTGCGGAGGTCGCGGGACTACCTAGACCGGTTGGCGCACGACGCGAATGGCGATCCGTCGCTGCAGCAGGAGCTCGGGACCGCCTACATGAAGCTTGGGGATATTCAGGGCAACCCGGCCGAGGCGGACCTGGGGGATACCAACGGTGCCAAGGTCAGCTATCAAAATGCGCTCGCGATCTTGCAGCCGCTGCTGGCGTCTCATCCCAACGAGCCAGCCCTGCAACTGCAGGCCGCAGCACTCGATGAGCGCATTGCGCTGCACTCCTCCGCGCAGGAGTGCGTCGACCGGTTGCACAAAGCCATCTACATTCGCGAGGCGCTGCTGGCGGACAATCCGGCCGACGTTCAGCTCCGCCGCGATCTAGCGAGCAGCTATGCCGAGCTGAGCCTGCATTACGCGAACCCCTATACGATCAGCTACCTTCTCGGTTCGGCCACTGGGATGCGGTATGCCCGCAAGTCCCTTGACCTCCGCCAGCCCCTCCTCGATGCCGCTCCCAACGATGCCATTTCGCTGTTCGACGTTTTCGAGAGCTACCACTACGTCGCCGACATGCTTTGGGTGACCGGGCATCCGCGCGAGGCGCTGCACTACCAGATGAGCATTCGCGATCGGATGAGAGCCTTCATCGAGCACAATCCAACCAACTCTGAAGCCCGCCGTCTCCTCGTCACTGGTGAAGGAAGGGTTGCGTCAGTTCTCGAAGAACTCGGGGAGCTTTCCCGAGCCTGGGAGGTTTTGCAGCCGGCGTACCGGGGTATCCTCGCCATTGGTGCAGCCGACACCAAGAACGTGCAGATCCAACGTCAGGAGATTTCAGGCTACAACCAGGTGGGCGAACTCGCGCTGAGGATGGGCAAGCTCCAGGAAGCCATTCGAGATCATCGCCAAGCTGTGGCGTTCAGTCTATCGCTGATCAAGATAGATCCGACCAATTCGGACAGCCAGTATCGCCTTGCCAACAGCTACCAAGCGCTGGGCAACGCGCTTGCCGTAGGGGGAAATCTTAAGGAGGCAGAGGAGAATTCCGGAAAGGGGGCAGAGATTCGACAATCGCTGGTGTTGGCTGATCCAAGCGATGCTCGCGGCCGTTACGCTCGGGCAAAGAACCTGTTAGACCTCGGAAATATTCAGGCGAGAGGGAGTCCCGGTCATGCCTTGCGGAGCTTCCAGGACGGCATTGCGATTCTGGCACCGATGGTAACGGCCGATCCTGACGATTGGCTGATGGAGCGCACCCTCGCGGACCTGTACTCCGTCGCTGGACTCGCCAGTGTAGACGGAGCGCAGATCACACGCTCGCAAAGGCAGGGCTGCTCATTCTTTTTGAAAGGGGCTGCCCTATGGCGGGACATGGGCCAGCGCAACGTTCTGATCGAAGTCGATCGGCCCAAGTTCGAGGCAGCGGCACGCAGGCAGCGCGAATGCGGCAGTCCCCAGGGTGGCCGCCCAACCGGAAACCTAAAAACAAACAGGTAAGCCGTCTTCGGTCGCCTCCTTGCGATGATCTGGCCAACTTTACGAGCCATAGAGTTTCCTCTTTGGGGCGCGGCTCGGTGTTTCGCTACAAGCACAAAGAGGTCGATCCTCAACAGACTGGAGGCGAATGTCTCACAAGAATTCGTCGTCCGAAAATTCACACCGCGACTGCAACACCACCCTCCAGTCCAGCCCTGAAAACGCCAGTCGGCGATAATCCCTTAAGAAAGCACGCTGGAGCTGAAGTTCGTTTGCACCTGTGCTTCTGAAGCTCGTGATCAGCACCGGCCAAGAAGGACCAACAGAGAAAATCCGCTCATCGCAAGAGTCCTCTAAGCTGGCACACGATCGTTGACCGTCTCTAGAAGCCGTATTTTGCGATGACGCTCGCGGGCTGTTTCCCAATCAGAACGAGGGCGGCGTGCTGCCCAGCCAGTAGCACGCTAACCCGAACACCGGTCAGTTTGTCGTGCAAGTCGACCTTCGTGTCGGTCGCGCTTTCGGAGGTGATCACGTACAGGACCGAATCCCGCAACACGGTCGGGAAAATCAGCACGCCCTGTGAGAGTGTGGGCTGCACTTCATACATCGGCGCGATGCCGGCACGCCCCGCCACGTAGCGGTAGAGACTGGCTGCGGCCTGTTCACCCTCGGCCAGCTCGACGGGATAAGCCGCCCAGAAGATGCGTCCTTTTCCGTAGGGAAGCTCTTTGAGCGTGGCGCCGTCGTTGAAGCGCAAAAAGTCCACTAGGTTCTGCTTCTGCTGGTCGAAAGAAAGCGACGTTGCCCGTCCGCCCTCGGTGAGCGTCGCTTCGTGAAACATGATGGGCTCGACTTCCGCGCCGAGCTTCAGCTCCGCAGCTCGTGGTATCACCTGCCAGTGCTCGTTGCGATCGACTGGGCCCGTGATCAGCAGATTCCCGCCGCCGTCCGCGTACTTCAGAAGCACCCGCCACGCTCTGTCCGTCAAAGCCTGGGGCGAAGGCAAGATCGCCAGCTTTGGCGACCCGAGGTGAGCCAATTGATTTTCGCTAACCGCGTACAGCGTCAGGTGGTCGTCGTACGCCAGTGCCCGGACGGCCTTGCGCTGCGCTTCCAGTTGCAGCTCGCCGAGGACCGAAAATTGCGCCGCCTGCGATGTGACCATCGCGATAGGCGGCTGCTCCGGGGCGCGCAGATGTTCATGCATGGCCTTCATCGCCGCTGCATAGCCCCGCATGACCTTCGCCTCGGGTTTCTCGGTCCCGTCGGGACGGACCAGACCGATCGGAGTTTCGTTGCTCTCGGTCATGTAAGAGTTCGTGTTCCATACCCACTCCACCGCCCCGCCTCCCTGAACAAAGGCAGTCGCCACTTTGCGCTCCAGCAGCGAAGCCTCCTGATCCTCATCCCGCCGGGCAACTTCATCCAGGTTCAACTCCCGCTGCACGCCCGTTTCTTGGATCAGCATCGCCTCGCCCGGTTGCTTTGCCAGCAACGAGTCCCACAGTGTGTCGTCGTTCTGCCACCACGAGTGGTTGGTGGTGAAGCTCACGAGCTCACCCCAGAAGGCGGGAGAAAGCCGGTCCTCGATGCCGCCTTCATCCTGGCCCACGGTGACCAGTTGCTGCGATCCGGAGGCGCGCACCGCGTCGCGCATGGTGCGTACCCAGCCACAAAAAACTTCCTGTCCAAATAGGAAAAAATCGTAAACCTTCAGCGAATTGCGTCCGCTGTATTGGCCGCGCTGGCTGAATTCAATTTCATCGGGTAGGGGAACGATCTTCTGCACGGTACTGACAGGGAGATTCCATGCCGCTGCCAGCGCGGCCCGGTCGGGATAGCGCTTGTCGAGCCACTCGTTCCAGCTGGCGAGCTCGATAGGATCACCATTCGGCCGCATCGTCCACAGGTGCTGCGAGATGCTCGGCTCGTTGATGAAATCCCAGGCAAGGAACGGGACGTCATGAAAGCGTTTCACCACCGACGAGATTAGAGTTCGTTGCCGGCGGACGGCTTGCGGATCCAGATACGGATTGACCCCGCCCAGCACCTCGGGCAGAAAGGCAAAGAAGTTAAACTGCACCGGCAGCCCGTTCTTGCGTGCTGTCATCAGGTACGCTTCCAGCGTGCGCAGCGTGCGATCGTACGGTTCGCCGTTCTCGTTGCAGAACTTGTCCCATCCCGTCCACCACCCTGTGCGAATCATGTTCAGGCCGGCCGCGTGAATCTGGCCAAGCTCCTGGTTCCAGACGTACACGTTGGGATACTCAAAGTACAACCGCTGCGCTTCGCCTGACATGTAGGTGGTGCCTACCACCGCGATGGGATGGCCATCAACCTCGAAATAGTTCTCATTCACGCTGAGGTGGAGACCCGATCGCAGATAGTTTTCGTCGCGAATCCAGAAGCCGGAGTGATAGATGGCGTGCACAGTGTCTCCCTCGACCAGTCGCGCCTCGACGGTGTACAACCCCCTCCCACTCGGGGCGTGCAGGACGATGGGCTCCATCGATGACGCCGCCGCCTTGGTCTCAGACCGGCTCGATGGCTCGCCCTCAGGGAAGACCGCGATCTTTACGCTGGCGCTCGCTGGCGGCACCACGGCCGATTGCCACTTCACGTTCAGTTCGATGGGCTCACCTGGAAGATAGAGCGGCAACACAGGCCGGACGATGAATTCCTCACTTCCCGCCAGCGCGCGCATCGCCAGCGCGCGCACCACCTCCCGCCCCGCCGTTCCCTCGTAGAAGTCTGGCGCTAATTCGGCGTTCACGAAAATCCAACGCCCGCGGTCAAACCCATTGCGCAGGTGGTCGACCTCGATGGCAGGCGCGGCCATCTTGCGGCCGTCTTTCATACCCCAGACCAGGGTGTCAACCCGCGCATCGATCGATCCTGCTGCCCCGCCGCGGTGATAAACATCCACGGCGCTTAAGCGGATGACCGGACTAAAGCCGCGCTTCCAGGCAAACTGGGGCAACGTTAAGAGTATGTCGGGATTGGTCTCAAACCCCAGCCCCTGCGATCCGGGTGTGACCTGGTACTGGTCGATCATGAGCGGGCGCGTGAACCGAACGTTGTAGTTCCGCAGATGCCATCCCACGTCGTCATGATAGGCAGAACGAGTGAATGGTTGTCCCCCAAGCACGAGAAGGTTTCCACCGCGCTGAAGAAATTGTTGAATATCGGGCCATGCTTCTTCTGGGAAGGCCGACCCGTAGGGCAACACCAGCAGACGGGTCTCGCTGGTCAGGAGCGCGTGCAACTTCTCCGCCGACGCCATCTGTGCTCCTGAAAGCAACGATGCGAGCTGGGCCGGAGACGGTGCGGCGGAATCGGCAGCCGGGAACCCTGCTTCGCTGAACACAACCACGGAGGAGAGACTCTGCGAGAAAGAAAATGCGGAGACGAACAGAGTGAAAACACAGACCGCCAGGACTACAGCCTTCTTCATAGCGTGCCTTTGCATGAGCTTGGATAGAAGAGTTCGGGATTTTACTACCCGGCGCTCAAAACAGGAGTCCAGAAACCGTGTGGGACATGAGCCCGGTGAAAATCGACGCAGCCACCGCCCGCGCGAAACAGGTCGGAGCGGCAGTCTGCGCTAACGTTGACGGGTTGTCAAAATAAAGTAAAACGTTATTCTCAGCAAGATAAGCGATTATCCTGTCTGCCACCAGCTGTCCCGTTCGGCACGGTGATTCGGCACAGCGATGGTATGATGCCCCGGACCAACCTCGACCGCCTGCTCCGCATTGCAACAAAATCCGGCTGGGACAGGCAGGGAACCAATGGCGATCGCAAACGTCAAGAGTACGACACCAGCAGTTGCTGCGCCCGCCTCGTCGACCCGAGTTGCCCTCGCTGTCGTTACCTCCTTGTTCTTCATGTGGGGTTTTGTCACCGTTCTCAACGATGTTCTCGTACCTCACTTGAAGTCGATCTTCGACTTGAACTATGCGCAGGCTAGCCTGATTCAGTTTGCGTTCTTTCTAGCGTATTTCATTTTTTCGATTCCCTCGGCCGCACTGATCGATGCGATTGGTTATAAGAAGACGATGGTCGTGGGCGTGGTCGTGATGGGTGTGGGAGCGCTCTTATTCATCCCATCAGCAATGGTGCCTTCCTATCCGCTTTTTCTCGCGGCACTGATGGTGCTTGCCGGCGGAATCACGGCGCTGCAGGTTGCCGCCAACCCTTATGTTGCGGTGCTGGGGTCTCCGGAGACCGCGTCCAGCCGGCTGAACTTGTCGCAGGCGTTTAATTCGCTGGGCACGGCGATCGCTCCGTATCTGGGTGGACGATTGATACTCAGCGCGACCGCGCGCGACATGAATGTCGTCCGGCAAATGTCCGCAGAGACTCTGCAGGCCTACCGTATCCAGGAAGCATCGTCGGTGAAGCTGCCTTACCTTGTAATCGGGTTGGCGCTGATCGTTCTCGGTGTCGCCATCGCGCTATTCAAGCTGCCACCCATGCCCGGAGCGGAACACCACAAGGGGGACTCGTCCGCCGGCAGCGTCTGGAAGCATCGCAACCTTGTGCTCGGCGTGGTGGGAATTTTCGTCTACGTCGGCGCCGAAGTGTCCATCGGCAGTTATCTGATCAACTATCTCAGCCAGACGAGCATTGGGAACATTTCGGAAGTCGAAGCCGCGAAGTATGTGTCTTTGTACTGGGGCGGCGCGATGGTAGGCCGCTTTATCGGCTCTGCCATCCTGCAGAAGATTCGCACCGGCACGGTGCTGGGACTGGCCGCGCTAGCCGCTTCTGGGCTGGTCTGCATCACCATCGTTACCTCCGGCCACGTCGCCATGTGGAGCATCATTTTTGTCGGGTTCTTCAACTCCGTCATGTTTCCCAGCATCTTCACGCTCGGGATCGCAGAGCTGGGCCCGCGCACCGGCGATGGTTCCGGCCTGCTCATCATGGCCATCGTAGGCGGAGCTTTGATTCCGTTCGCGCAAGGGGCCCTGGCAGACCGCATCGGACTCCATCACGCATTCATTCTGCCCGCGATTTGCTATCTCTATATTGTCTACTACGCCTTCCGGGGATCGAAACCTCTTGTCACCGCGTGTGAGAACCATGCTGAACCCGTTTCTGGATGAGGTCCGGGGCCGCACGGCTTTGCTGTGTCAACTCCCGCGGCCGTCGGTGGCGCCGCGCTCTGCTCTGGTGACGCAGCCTTGGTCGGCGACGGCCTGAAGTTCTCGACCGGGACCTCTCCAGTCCCCTCCAGGACTCCGTAGGGTTTATCCATGGCGAGATCTTTCAGGACATCGGTTGTTCCGCAAGGCCAGCCGATCTCTACGCGGTCTTCCTTCGCGGCCAATCCCAAGCCGAAGTGCACCGGGGCAGGGAAGGCGCTTTTTCCCGGGACGTGCTTAGGGAATCAGCTGGTAACTCACGAACGCCAGCCGTTTGCTGTCAGGCGACCACGACGGTACATTGATCGTGCCCTGCCCCCCAAACAATTTCGCCAGCACGGTAATCTTGCGATCGCTCAGTGACATCAAGCGCAACATCACCTCTTTGTTTTCAGGATGGCCGGTGACGCTCTTGTCATAAGTCAGGAACACCATCCATTGCCCGTCGGGCGAGATGTGCGGAAACCAGTTGTTGTCGTCGTCCGAGGTCACTGGCTCCTGCCCGCTCCCATCCGCTTTCATGCGCCAGATCTGCATGTGCCCGGTGCGCTCGGAGTTGAAGTAGATGTAGGTTCCATCCGGTGAGTACTCCGGGCCGTCGTCCAGTCCCTTGGCCGTGGTCAGCCGCGTTTCCTCCCCGCCCTCTGCCGGAATCGTGTAGATGTCGAAATCTCCGTTGCGCTCGCCGACAAAGGCCAGCGTCTTCCCATCCGGAGACCAGCCGTGCCAGTAAGAAGGCGACTTCTGCGTGATCCGCCTCGGCGCTCCGCCCTCGAAGGGCACGATATACACGAGAGAACGGTGGTCCTCCTGCGACTGGTCGCTGATCGCTAGCCACTTCGAGTCCGGAGAGATTCCGTGGTCATTGTTGCAGCGGTTCGCGAATCCCGTGTCCATTGGGTGCGGTGTGCCTCCCGTTACCGGGATGCCCTCGATGCGACCCTCGCGATTGAACAGCAGCGTATCCCCGTCGTGGGTCCAATTTGGCGCCTCGAAGCGCCCCGCTGCCACGTACACCACGCGGCGATCGGTCGACGCAATGGCGATGGTCTCCAGAGTGCTGTAAAGCTTGGTTGCGGTATTCGCTGCAGCGGACGCGGCCGTGATCTCGACCTGGGAGAACACCGCTTTCTCAACGACGTCTTTATCGTGCGAGCACACCCCGATTCCGACATAGTAGGTGCCTTCGAGCGGCACTCGGGTTGATCCGCCTGCCATGACAGGTTCTTCGCCGCTGCCCGCCACCGACATGAAGACATATTCGCCCCGTTTTTCAATGCGCACCGTCCTGGGGCCAGAGACGCTCGACTGGATCTCGTGCGTGGTTTCCCCTTTAGCGTCGCGGTACTGCAGCGACGTCAGCCCGCTGCCGTGCAGGGCGATGTCGGCGTAGGCCGAGTCGGAGTCAAGGTTCTGGCGGATCATCAGCACCGCCTTGCGATGCTCGTTCACACCCTTGCCGATAAAGTCGATGGTGGCCGTGAGACTGACGTTTCCGGAGACTCTCTTCCACGCGAACTGAAACGCATCCGCCTTGAACCACATGTTCTCGCCGCTGCCCGCAAGGATATAGCTGTGCTGTGCCGCATCGTAGTCCGTGGACCCGGCATGCAGCACGGTGCCCACATCCTGATGGCCCTCAAATATTCCGAGCGCGGAATGGCTCTGCTGACAAAAGAGGCGAGGCGAAAGCACAGCAACGAGCAAAGGAAGAGCGAGAAACGCGTTCCAGCGCCACCCAATATTGTTGCGGTCCAAGAGAACCTCCACGAGTTGCAAGTGAGATGTGTCGCTGCTCAACAAAAATCAAGCGGGACGAATCTTCCGATAAGCGTCGAGACACTTATGCACGGTCTCAAGAGCAGGGAAGCGGCTCCCCTCTTGCTCGATCAGGTAGTACTCCACTCCGCCACCGTTTTCCCCCGCCGCAAAAATGTTATTGAAATCAGCCGCGCCTTCCCCGAACAGCACGGAATATCCCTTCGCCGGATCGGGAGACCAGTCCTTGCAATGCATGGACCGGATACGCCCGGGGTTCGCTCGAATCCATGCAACCGGGTCAGAACCCGCCTCCAGAGATGTGCCGATATCCAGTTGCAGCATGACGGACGGCTTGGTTTCTTTGGCAAGAATCTCGATTGGCCGCCTGCCCTCGATCGGTGTGAACTCCGGTTGGTGATTGTGATATCCCGCCTTCAACCCGGTGAGTTCCAGTTGTTCAGCGGCGGCATTCAAACCGGCGGCCACGGTCTTCCACCCATCGAGGCTGGTTTGCGGCTTCGAGCTTGCCTGCACCACGTACTTGCTACCGAGGATCAAGTTACGGTCGCGCGCCTTCTGAATGTTCTGGGCCTGCAAGTACTCCTCGTTGTTGTGGGTCGAGAAACAGCGGATGCCAAGATCATCCAGCAGCTTTCGCATCTGCTTGGTCTGTTGCTCCGTCCAGTCGAAGTAGGGCGCGTAGAACTCCACTCCCGCGTATCCCATCTGCGCAACCGCTCGTACGGTTCCTTCCGGATCGCGCTTTAATTCGTCGCGAACCGAGTACAGCTCGAGCCCGACCGGGATCGACCTCGTTGCCCTAGCCGTCAGCGCCCACGGCAACATCGCTGATATAGCCAGAAAAGACCGTCGAGTGATGCGCGCAGATGTCATCGCTAAAATCTCCTTGCACTGGATTCTCTGTCAATTTGTTTCCGGCGCCAACCCTCTCGTCGAAAAACTTCGCCATTCGCTCCAGCGCCTCTTTGGTTTCCGGTAACTGGAAGTGATACCAGAAAGCGTGAGGCAGTGCCTCAAAAACTACAAGCTGAGCATCGTTGCCTGCACCCAGCAACGCGCGATGGAATATCGCGCCGGGCCATCGTAGGGTCGCTGCGGCGTCGAGAATTTTCCCTGCAGATTAAATCCGCGCCACCGGGGAATGCGTCAGCAGTGATGTCCTCTCCAGCGGCACGGGCTTTGTCTACGACACCTGCGGCTTCCGAGGCGAAAACAGTGTCGACGCCCAAATGTCCAGCGGCGCATAGCAGCGCTGTGGTCTTCATAAACGATCGGCGATTCATAGCAAGGTCCGGCGATTTCAGGCGTTGAAGGAGTTTTCTCGGGCCCTGACGATATGCGGCCTTGTAGGGAAACGGTTAACTCACGATGAGTAGCCCTGACTCCCCATCTTGCACAAGGTGCGGGGTCGAGGATCGCAACACGCTCAGGTCGAGACGCGGAGAACGATTCCCCACGAATCCTTCTCCGGATCCGCGCCTCCTTACTCTCCCGCGATCGCCCATCTCAGAAAACGTGTACACTGCTTCTCGCAAAAGCTCCAAGGAGGCCGTGCCATGATTCAGCGCAGAGACTTTCTTCAGAAGAGTCTGATCGGAGCCGGAGGGCTCCTCCTCACTCGGCATTCGCCGTGGGCCGCCGCCTTCGACTCCACTGGGTCGGACTCCCGCATCGAGGTGCTGCCTGCAGAACCGCTCGGCACCATCTCTCCCAACATCTACGGACATTTCACCGAGAATCTCAGCGGCGTGATCTACGACGGCATGTGGGTGGGTGAGAATTCCAAGGTTCCCAACATTAAAGGAATCCGCAGAGAACTGGTCGACGAGATGCGCAAGATCAAGCCTCCTGTCGTGCGCTTTCCGGGAGGCTGCTTCGCGGATAGCTACGACTGGAAAGACGGGATTGGGCCGGCTGACAAGCGTCCGCGCCGCACCAACTTCTGGGCCTTTGGTGAAACCGCAACCGCTCCCGCCAGCCATAAGTATGATCCCAACCAGTTCGGAACCGATGAATTCGTGCGCTTCTGCAGACTGATCGGCGCCGAAGCCTATCTTGCGGCCAACGTGCGTACCCTCTCCGCTCAGGATTTCGATCGCTGGGTCGAGTATTGCAACTCTCCTGCGGGCAGCACAACTTTAGCCGACCTGCGAGCCGCAGCCGGCTCCCCTGAGCCTTACAGCGTTCGCTACTGGGGTGTGGGCAACGAGTCGTGGGGATGCGGCGGCAATTTCACGCCCCAGCAGTACGCGGTTGAGTATCGCCGATATACCACTTGGGTCCCGGACTACAAGGGGGATCTCGCCTTCATCGCTTCTGGCCCGGATGGCGATCGCTGGAGCTGGACTCACGGGTTCTTCGAGGAAATCCTGCGCAAGGGAAAAGAACAGCTGCGCTCCATCTACGGTATTGCGCTCCACCATTACGCGTGGAATCTCAGCCGCGGGGCTACGCAGGATTGGGAAAAGGGAAAGGGCGATGCGCTCAAATTTGACCCGGTCGATTGGTACGAACTCCTGCGCGAAGGCGACCGCATGGAAGGCCTGATCAACGGGCACTGGCAAGTGATGGAGGAATTCGATCCTGAGCACTCGGTAAAGCTGGTGGTTGACGAGTGGGGTCCGTGGTACCGTCCCGGCAGCGAGGCGACTCCCGGCGACCAGATCGAGCAGATTCCAACCCTGCGCGATGCGGTCTTCAGCGGCATGACGCTTGACATCTTCAATCGTCATCCCGAGAAAGTCACGATGGCCGCGTGTGCGCAGTTGATCAATTGCCTGAACAGTCTGTACCTGGCGCACGAAGACAAGTTCTGCGTGACGCCGGTCGGCCACATTTTTTCCATGTACGCGGCGCATCAGGGCGGGCAGGGCTTGCGCACGATCTTCTCGGCGCCCGGGGTCAGCTACGATCGCGATGGCAAGGCCGCTTCGTTCTGGGGACTCCGCGGCTCGGCCTCTCTGCACGGCAAGGAACTAGTCCTCACCGTCGTGAATCCGGCAGTGAGTACCCCGCGCGACACCGAAGTCGGAATCCGCGGCGCCAACCTGCAATCGGCCTCCGCCACTACGCTCACCCATTCCGACATTCATGCCCACAACACCTTCGACCAGCGAACCGTGGTTGCTCCTCAAACCCGCTCGCTCGACGTCAAGGGTCGCATTCTCAATTACACGTTCCCACCGGCCTCGGTGACGAAGCTTGCGCTCACTCTGACCTAGGAGGGAATCGGATAGGGGGCAAACTGCCGAAGGCTACTCTCGCGCGCCGTGCCGGCGTGAGTTCGAGTTCTTGGGCGCGCCGGGGGAGTTTAGGCTGGTCGATTCACGCAGAATCAGGTTGGTCTTGAGCACATATTCCGAGCCGCTGGCCGCGGGCGTCTCCCGTTCCACGTCCGCCATGAGCGCGTTGAACGCCAGCCGAGCTAGCTCCGCTTGCGACATCTGGATGGTGGTGAGGGGTGGAAGCACAAACTGCGCCAGGTGAATGTCATCGAATCCAATCACCGACAGGTCGCCCGGTATTGCCATCTTGGCTTCGTGGCTCTTTCGCATCACCCCAATCGCGGTCATGTCGTTCGAGCACATCACTGCTGTCGGTCGCACCGGCCGCGCCAGGAGTTGTTCGAAGGCCGCCATCCCGCCTTCCATCGTGTGGTTTCCTTCGATGATCAGTTCGGGATCAGATTCCAGTCCAATTTCCTGGATGGAGCGCAGGAAAGCCTGCTGTCGCGCGACCGCCGACTTCAGGCGCAGCGGTCCCGTGATGAATGCAATCTTTTCATGACGCAGAGCTGCCAGATGCTGAACCCCTTGCCGGATTCCGTGCAAATAATCGATTCGGATGTTGCTGACCGCCGGCCGCTGCGGACCCACGTCCACAAACACCAGCGGAACTTTTCGCACCTTCAGATCCTCGAGCAGCGCCTCTTCCATGCCGAACGTCAACACGGCCACGCCCTCCACGCGGCGCTCCAGCATCCGGCGAACCGCAGCTTCCATTCGCTTGGGATCGTTGCCCGTGGAGCTGAGCAGAATCTCGTAGCGCCGCTGCACCGCGATCGCCTCGAATACCTGCACGATTTCAGGAAAGAACGGATTGGTAATGTCGGAGATGATCAGCCCAAAAATTCGACTTCGTCCGGAAACCAGCGCGCGCGCCTGCGTGTTAGGGTAGTAACCGAGTTCTTCAATTACGTTCCACACGCGCTTCGCCATTTGAGGGTTCACGGTGGGAATTCGGTTCACCACGCGCGACACTGTGGCGGTGGAGACTCGTGCTCGCTTCGCAATTTCGCGGATGTCCATTGTGGAGTGGTGTCCGGTGGCCTGACCGGGATTTTAGCATGGTAAACGTTGCCTCCGGAGGCCCAAGTATCCAGGAGCGCACCTCGCGCAAACCGGTCTCGTCGGAGGCACGGGACGGCCCATTCGATCAGGGGGGCGCCCTGCGCTCCGCTGGCTTACGGGGCGGAATCATGCTGGCTGGAGTCCGGCGGACGGCGATTGACAAAAACCGCGGCGTGCTCTAATTTCTCGGAGCACGGTAAACGATTACTATAGGAGATCGTCCGCCCGTTGGGGGCTCTCTCATGTTGCTGCCTAGCCTGCGTGAAGCCGTGCTTGACGCCAATCTCGAACTGGTCCGGCGCGGCCTCGTGCTTTATACATTCGGCAATGTCAGCGGCATCGCCCGCAAAGATGCTCTTGTCGTAATCAAGCCCAGTGGAGTCCCTTACGAGACCATGACTCCTGCCCACCTGGTCATCACCGATTTGGAGGGCAATCCGGTCGAGGGCGATTATCGCCCATCGTCCGATCTTCCCACCCACCTTGCCCTGTACAAGGCGTTTCCCGGCATCGGTGGTGTGGCCCATACGCACTCCGAATACGCGACTGCGTGGGCCCAGGCCCGGTGCCCCATTCCGTGTTTTGGAACTACCCACGCGGATTACTTCCACGGACCGGTTCCTGTCACCGATGTGATGACGGACACCGACATTGCATCCGACTACGAGCTGAACACCGGGCATGCTATAGTGCGGGCGTTCCAGCGAATCGATTATGCCGCAATTCCCGCGGTCCTGGTCGCCAACCATGGACCGTTTTGTTGGGGACCTGACACGCAAACCGCTGCCCACAACGCCGTCATACTGGAGTCGGTTGCCCGCATGGCTTACTTCACCGGCGGGATTAACCAGGCTGCCGAACCCATCGGCCGCGGACTCCACGACAAGCATTACCTCAGGAAGCACGGCAAGAACGCATACTACGGGCAGCCAAAGGATACGAAATGATGCCTGCTTTGGCCTTGTTTATCCCAGAGCGACTCGTGCACATGTCCGCGGTGGACATCGCGATCGTCGTGATCTACTTTGCCCTGGTCATTGTCATAGGCTTTTACCTGAAGCGCTTCGCGACCACCGGCGAAGACTTCTTTCTGGCCGGTCGCGAGATGACCGCGTGGGTCGCCGGGTTGGCCTTCGTTTCCGCCAACCTGGGATCCCTGGAATTGCTCGGTTGGGCCGGCAACGCATACCAGTACGGCATTATGGCCGCGCACTGGTATTGGATCGGCGCCATTCCCGCCATGGTTTTTCTGGGCCTCGTAATGATGCCCTTCTACTACATTTCAAAAACCCATTCTGTCCCGGGTTATCTGCAACTGCGCTACGGACCGGAAGCGAGTGCGCTGAGCGCTCTGACTTTCGCGGTCATGACCATCCTGATGTCGGGTGTCAACATGTACGCCATGGCCGTGGTCATGCAAGTTGTCCTCGGCTGGAATATCCACTTCAGCCTCATCACGTCTTCCTTGACGGTCGGCATCTATGTGGCGGCGGGCGGCCTGTTTTCCGCCATTTTCAACGAAGTTCTTCAGTTCTTTCTCATTTGGTTCGGAGCCCTCCTTATTCCTATCCTCGGTTTGATTGAAACCGGCGGATGGAATGGGATGGTGGCTCGCATTCACCAGAATTTTCCCGGTCAGGACTTCACCCATATGTGGGGTCCGATGCACTCCTTCTCCTCCAACCCCATGGGCATTCACTGGACCGGCATCGTGTTTGGCCTTGGAGCTGTGCAGGCGATGGGCTACTGGACCACGGACTTTCTGGTCGTGCAACGCGTCCTATCTGCCAAAAATGTGCGGTCCGCGAAATTGGCGCCTATCATCGGTTCGTTTTTCAAGATGGCCGTGCCCTTGATCGTGATTCTTCCCGGCTTGCTCGGGCGTGCGGTCCTGCCCATGCACTTGGTCCCGGGCAGCGAGGCGTTGCCGGGGCAATATAAATATGACGACGTGCTTCCCCTGATGCTCGCCCGCTACTGCGGTCCCGGACTGTTGGGCCTGGGCATCACCGCACTGGTTGCCGGATTCATGGCCGGCATGGCGGGCAATGTCAGCGCTTTTGCCACGGTTTGGACCTACGATCTCTATCGTCCATTTATCCGCAAGGACGCACCGGACCGGCACTACGTGTCGATGGGCCGCTGGTGCACGATTATCGGCCTGATCGTCAGCATTGGCACTGCGTATCTGGTCATGCGCTTCGCCAGCATGATGGATTACGTGCAGGCCCTCTTCGGGTTTTTCATCGCGCCCCTTTTTGGCACCGTCTTGCTCGGCATGATGTGGAAGAGGGTCAGCCGTTCCGCCGGCTTTCTGGGCCTGCTGGCCGGAGTGGTCTCCTCCGTCACCATGTTTACCCTCATGAAGCTGGATACGCGCTGGGTCAGTGTATTCGCGCTCTCTCCCATGGCCAAAGGACTCGCGCAGGCCATGTACCAGGCGCTGTGGTCCTGTTTAACCTGCGTTGTGGTCACGGTTTTAGTGACTCTGGTCACGAAACCACGGCCCGACGAAGAGCTGAGGGGCCTGGTCTATTCCCTTACGGACGTCGCCCAAGAGGAACATACAAATTGGCTGCACCGCCCGGTTGTTTGGGGCGCTCTCGCGCTCGTCGCTTTGGTGGTTCTGCAAATCATTTTCTGGTGATTCTCTATGAGCGAAAAACATCACATCATCCCGGTTTGGTTCTTCGTGGGTGTGCTGCTTTTGATCTATGGAGTCCTGATTTTCGTGAGCGGCTTAGCGGAGTGGTCGCATCCGTCGGCTACGGTCGAGGCTCAGTTGCACGCCCCGGTGTGGTGGGGCGCTTTACTCGTGGTCCTAGGGAGCTTGTACTGCACTCTATTCTGGCCGAGTAAGTCCCGGTAGCGTGTGCCGGCTTCTCAGCACCAGCGACCGGTTGCAGAGCCTGCACCGAGTGGTGCCTCGACTAAGTGAGGGAAGTCTGGAAGCGGCGTTAGTATTTTGAACGGGAAGGAAACGGGCCATGGCAAATGTAAAGAAAATGACGATGGGGTTGATCGTGGGGAATCGTGGTTTCTTTCCCGATCACCTGGCCAAAAGTGGCCGTGAGGAAATCCTGCGAGTCCTCGAAGCCGCGGGCATGGACGTAGTGGCGCTGAGCCCGGAGGAAAGCAAGTACGGCGCTGTCGAAACCCGAGAAGAGTCCAAACGGTGCGCCGACCTTTTCAAACGCAATCGCGACCGCCTGGACGGCGTCGTTGTGACCCTGCCCAACTTCGGCGAAGAGCGCGCCATCGCCGACACTCTCCGGCTCGCTGACTTACACGTCCCTGTCCTCGTTCAGGCCACACCCGACGATCCCAAGAAGATGACCATCGCGTACCGTCGCGACAGCTTTTGCGGAAAAATGTCGGCCTGCAACAACCTGCGCCAGTACGGTATCCCGTATTCGATCACCACTCTACACACCGAAGCTCCGGACTCGCCCGAGTTTGCGAAAGACCTGCAGTGGTTCGCCGCCGTGTGTCGGGTGGTGAACGGCTTCCGCAATTTGCGCGTGGGAGCCATCGGGGCGCGCCCCACGGCATTCAACACCGTGCGCTACAGCGAAAAGATTCTTGAATCACAGGGTATCTCGATCGAGACGCTGGACCTCTCCGAGGTTCTGGGCCGCATCGAGCGGATGAAAGACAACGACGACGCGGCTCAGGCCAAGCTCGCTGCCATCAAGAAGTACGTGGACTCAAAGGACGTTCCAGCCGCTGCCCTGATGAAGATGGCCAAGCTCGGTGCCGTCGTCGACCAGTGGATGGCCGCCACCGAAGTTGTCATCAGCGCCGTGCAGTGCTGGACTTCGATCGAAGAGAATCTCGGCGTCGTCCCGTGCACCATCATGAGCATGATGAGCGACAGCCTGCTCTCCAGCGCCTGCGAAGTGGATATCTGCGGCGTGCTCGGCATGCATGCCTTGCGCCTTGCCTCCGGCACGCCCTCGGCACTTCTCGATTGGAACAACAACTACGGCGCCGATCCCAACAAGGCCGTCTGCTTCCACTGCTCCAACCTGCCCAAGCACTTCTTCCGTTCGGTGAAGATGGACTTCCAGGAAATTATTGCGGGTACGGTCGGCAAAGAAAACACCTTCGGCACCTGCGTCGGCCTGATCAAGCCAGAAAGAATGAGCTTCGCGCGATTCTCCACCGACGACACCGCCGGAAAAATGCGCGGCTATGTGGGCCAAGGCAGGTTTACCGACGATCCGCTCAACACCTTCGGGGGAGCTGGGGTCGTCGAGATCCCTCACATGCAAAGGCTTCTGCATTACATCTGCGAGAACGGTTTCGAACATCACGTCGCCGCCAACCTCTCCACCGTAGCCGGCGCGGTTCAGGAAGCCACCACCCGCTACCTCGGCTGGGATATGTACTGGCACGACGGACCTAACGGAGCCTGCTGATGGCCATCGTTGCCGGCGTCGACTTCGGCACCCTGAGCGTGCGCGTCTCGATCGTGGACAGCGAGCGCGGACTCCTCGACTCCGCCGTCGCCGAATATCCGCTGCACCGCAAGCGGGAAGATCCCGAATACGCCACTCAATCGCATGCTGACCACATGCGCGCCCTCGCGGCCGCGACTCGTCAAGCAGTGCAGAATGCCGGGGTCTCGGGTGACAAGATCGAGGCCATCGCCCTCGACACCACTGGCTCCTCCGTGATCCCCGTCGGCGCCGGCATGGAACCTCTCGACGAGTACTACCTCTGGTGCGACCACCGCGCGAAAGGCGAAGCTGCCGAGATCACCGAGGCCGCCCAGCGCGAGCGTCTGGAAGCCATCGAATGGTGTGGTGGCGTCTACTCCTCAGAGTGGGGCTTTTCCAAGCTCCTGCACTGGCTCCGTCACAACCCCGCGCTGCGGCCTCGGTTCGTCTCCGCCTTCGAGCACTGCGACATGGTGGCCGCCACGCTCTGCGGCATCACCGACTCGAAGAAAGTGAAGCGCAGTGTCTGCGCCATGGGCCACAAGTGGCTCTGGAACGCATCTCTCGGAGGCCTCCCCCCGCAAGAGTTCCTGACCAAGGTCGACCCGCTCCTCGCCGGCGTTCGCGAAAAACTGGACGGCGAGTTCGCAGCGTCGGACCAGATCGCCGGAACGCTCTCGCCCTACTGGGCTGAACAACTCGGCCTCAAGGCGGGCATCCCGATTCCCGTCGGCGCTTTCGACGCGCACTGGGACGCGATCGGTGCCGGCTGCCGCACCGACGACATGGTCAACGTCGTCGGCACCTCGACCTGCATCATTGGTATCACGCCCTCGATCAATCTGGTCCCCGGTGTTTGCGGCGTGGTGCAGGGAAGTGTTCACCCGCAGCGCACCGGCATTGAAGCTGGCCTCTCCGCAGTCGGCGACATTTTCAACGCCATCGCCACCCGGGCTGGCACTGACGTCGCCACCCTGAGTAAAGGCTTGGAAGATTACCGCGCTGGCCAGACTGGACTCCTCCGCCTTACCTGGGACAACGGCGACCGCACCGTTCTGGTGAATCCCAATCTGCGCGGCGTGACCCTCGGCTGGAACCTGCAAACCACCGCCCAGGACGAGTTGTTCGCCGCCATTGAAGGCACCGCCTTCCACACCCGCGTCATCCTCGACCGCATGGCCGGCCATGGCGTACACATCAAGCGCGTCATCAACGCCGGTGGCATTCCGCAGAAGAACGACGTGCTGAACCGCATCTACGCCAGCGTTCTCGGTTGTCCCGTGTTGGTCCCCAGCAGGAGCGTGGTCAGTCTCGGTTCTGCCATTTTTGCTTTCCTGGCTGCTGGCACTTTCAAGTCCGTGGAAGACGCGCAGGATCAGATCTGTCCCAAGCACAAAGTCTACGAGCCCGATTCCGATGCGCAGCGAGTCTACAACCAACTCTACCCGCTCTACCGCGACCTGTACTTCGCACTCGGCGAACCGGGCAACAATCCCTTGGCCAGCGTCTTGCCCACGTTGATTCGTGTCTCCGAGTCGGTGCACAAAGGTCAAGTTCTCGCAAAAGCCTGATCCGATCGTGGAACACTGTCGCCCCCATCCGCGTTGGCTCGTGACGTCCGCTGCGCTGATCAGCCTGCTCACGTCTGCGGCCGTCCCGCAAACGGGGCAGCCCTTGCTCGCTGGAAGCCCACCCATGGGCTGGAACAGTTGGGACTCCTACGGCACCACCATCAAAGAAGCCGACTTTAAAGCCAACGCCGAATGGCTGGCCTCCCATTTGAAGGCTTTCGGCTGGCAGTACGTCGTCGTCGATATGGAGTGGTTCGTCACCAATCCCACACCGGAAGGGAACTCGAAGACATCGCAGTACAGCCTCGACGAGCACGGCCGCTACATTCCGCCCGTGAGCCGTTTTCCATCTGCCGTCAACGGCGCCGGGTTCAAGCCTCTCGCCGACTACGTACACGGGCAGGGCCTGAAATTTGGCATTCATATACTTCGTGGCGTGCCCAAGCAAGCGGTCGAGAAGAACCTTCCTATTGAAGGCTCCGAATACCGCGCGTCTGCAGCCGCAAACACCACCGACCTTTGCCCCTGGAATCCCGACAACTACGGAACCGATTCCTCGAAGCCCGCAGCCCAGGCCTACTACGATTCCATCGCCCGCCTTTACGCCGGGTGGGGCGTCGATCTCATCAAGGTCGATTGCATCGCCAGCCATCCCTACAAGGGCGACGACATCGTCATGCTTCGACGCGCCCTCGACAAAACCGGCCGCCCCATCGTGCTGAGCCTTTCACCCGGAGAGGCCCCCATCGAACAGATCGACCAGATGCGCGCCCATGCGCAAATGTGGCGCATCTCCGACGACATCTGGGACCTCTGGCACAGCGACGTCCAGTACCCCCAGGGCCTCGGCGACCAGTTTCCCCGGGTCGCGAAATGGGCGCCGCTCACCCAATCCGGCCACTGGCCTGACGCCGATATGCTGCCGCTCGGTTATCTGGGGCCCGCGCCCGGATGGGGCAAAGCACGCTCGACCCGATTGACTCACGACGAACAGCGCACCCTGTTCACGCTCTGGTCCATATTCCGTTCTCCGCTCATGATGGGCGGAAACCTACCCTCGAGTGATGCCTGGACGACCGCACTGCTGTCGAATCCTGAAGTCATCGCCCTCGATCAGCATTCCGCCGGCGCGGGCCCGGTGATCATGACCGACAAGACAGTCGTATGGAAGTCGCACGCCGACTCTGGCGACCTACAGTACCTGACCATCTTCAACCTGGGCAGTACGCCCGACAAGCTCCAGTACTCATGGAAGGACCTGGGCTTCGTCGCACCGAAATACAAAGTGCGCGATCTCTGGGAACACAAGGATCTGGCCGCCGCCGGTTCCATCACCGCGACGGTTCCAGCGCACGGGGTCGTGCTCTACGGTATATTGCCTGTGCCCGGCGCCGAATGACTTACGATAAAGGGAGGGAATGATGAGACTTCGTTGGATGATCTGGGCATTGTTGATATCTTGGATGACAGGGGCGTGCGTCTGCGCGCTCAACGCAGAGGCTAAATCGACGATGAAGAAACAGCCGTTCGGCAAGACCGGAGCAGGAGAGCCGGTCGATCTCTACACCCTCACCAACAAGGCCGGCATGGAAGCCACCATCACGAACTTTGGCGGCATCGTGGTTTCCCTGAAGGCGCCCGATCGCAACGGGAGAATGGATGACGTCGTCCTTGGCTACGACCAGCTCGACGGCTATCTCACCAACAAGGCCTTCTTCGGCGCACTCATCGGCCGCTACGGGAACCGCATCGCCCACGGGCAGTTCAAGCTCGGCGGCACCACCTACAATGTTCCCAAAAACGACGGCGAAAACAGTCTCCACGGCGGCAACACCGGCTTCAACAAGCGCCTCTGGACTGCCCAAGACGTCTCCGGACCGCATGGCCAGGCGCTCGAACTCACCTACCTCAGCAAAGACGGCGAAGAAGGATATCCCGGCAACCTCTCCGTCAAAGTCGTTTACACCTTGACCGACACCAACGAATTGAAGATCGATTATTCCGCTACGACGGACAAGGAAACCGTAGTCAATCTCACCAATCATTCTTACTTCAATCTGGCCGGGCAGGGAAATGGCGACATCCTCGAGCACCAGCTCACCCTCAACGCCGATCGCTTCACGCCCGTCGATCAAACCCTGATTCCCACCGGCGAACTGCGTCCCGTCAAAGGCACTCCCTTTGACTTCACCAAGCCCGCTGCCATCGGCTCCCGCATCGACCAGGACGACGAGCAGATCAAGTTCGGCAAGGGCTACGACCACAACTGGGCGCTCAACAGCGGCGGCAAAGGCGGTGTAACCCTCGCCGCCGAGGCCTTTGAACCCAAGAGCGGACGTGTGCTGCAAATCCTCACCGATCAGCCGGGCATCCAGTTCTATACCGGAAACTTCCTCGACGGATCGATCACGGGCAAAGGCGGCAAGGTCTACAACCATCGCTACGCGTTCTGCCTCGAGACCCAGCATTTCCCGGACTCGCCCAACCATCCATCATTTCCAACGACAACCCTGAAGCCGGGCCAGCACTACCACACGGTCACAATCTTCAAGTTCACGAAGAGGTAAGCGATAGGCTCCTTGGCTTGCAGGGAAAACGAACACGCCATCCGCCAATCCTCTCTTAATCCAGCCGCGACTTTGCATCCTCGAGTCGCGGCTGGCATCTGGGTTGGATTTAATGAGCTGCTCTATCGCGATTCGCTTTGCCTACGTATGCAGCGTCACCACCGCCGCACTCGCGGCCGGAACACGTACCAGCACCTTTCCTCCCTCGATCCGAAATTCTTCGACCTGAGCGGGACGCCACTCTCCAGTAGCAGTCACTTCCACCCCGCCGAATCGCACTCCCGTTTTGCTGTCGAGCGAGGGTCCCGTCAAGCGGAGCACCGAGGCCTTCTCGGAGGCCCCTGCCCCCTCAACATGCACCAGCGCGTCCGACCCGCCTCCCTTATGGATCAGGGTCACCACTCTGCGATCGTCGCCAGGCTGGGTCGCAAACGCTTCCAGGTTGCTGCCTCCGGCCTCCAGATGACACCCGAAGAGACGGCCCATCCCCGCCTGCGCGAAGGCCAGCATGCCGTAGTACTCCGGAGCCGCGGTGCAGTGCCCGGGTTCGTCCTCCCCGATGGGGGAATACGAGCTGACGAATCCCAGCTGGTTGACTCCAGTCTCCAGGTTGACTCCGCCGCAGCCCCCTGCGGCGAGGTTGTACATAAAGCTCAGGACCCACAGCGCCGAGGCGAACGCGTCGCTCACTCCAGGTTTGCCTCCGCCCGAAAACGAGTTGGTCTCGCAAATGCGGTATGGAAGTCCGCTGGATTTCGACGCCGAGCTCAGCTGCGCGAGCATCGGCGCAAGTTTCGGGTCGGCGTTTAACAGCTTGTCGATGCTGCTTGTCGGGTTCTGGCCCTCACGGTAGTAGTGGTGCGTCAGGAACTTGATGTCTTTGCCCTCGTCCCGGGCAAATTCTGTGACCCATGAGGTCTCAATGGCTACGTCCGGGCCGGCCAATGGAATTCCCGGAAGCTCTTTCCGCAAGGCATCGCGGAACTCGCGATACTCCCGCAGAAAATCTTCATAGCCGTACCCCTTCTTGCGATGAATTTCCCGGTGCGCGAAAAGATCGGGCTCATTGCCGATCTCGAAGGCGAGAAGACTCGGCCGGGTCGCCGCCAGTACCGCTCGCGCTTCCTCAATCGCATTCTTCTTGGTGCCCCGGCCAAGATTGAGGCCCCAGATCAATTTCCAGCCCGTGGCTTCGAGAAAAGCCCCAAGCTCGCGCAGCACCGCGTCATTCACGACTGAACCGGGCCCGGTCTCCGGCGACGAAAGCGGCTCTGCCGCTGGTGCATAGCTGGAATAGTCCGAAGTGTCGCCCCCGATGCGGATGATCCCGAGTGCGCCCAGCGTCCGGACCAGTTGTACGTATACGGCATCTTTGCGGCTTAGAAGACCGGGACGGGCCACCGACGAGATCTCATACCCGAGCCCTACGAAGTCGGGAGGAATCTCTACAATTGTCCGTGCCGGATCGAGAGTGAGCCGGGCCGATACCGTCTCCGCCGACCGCCAAGCCCCCGCCGATGTGCGGCAGACCGCGGCCGATCCTGTCACAACTGCTGCCCGGTAAAGAAACTCGCGTCGCTGCATTCGTCGCTCTCCCTGAGTTCGCCGGGCGCGAGTCTATCAAATCTCGACGAATGTTGAGCCCCCCGTCGGTCCCCAAGACGGCCTCGTGCTAATCTGTCCTTCCTGACCGCAATGTCGCCTATCGACCCGATGCAACTGCTCATCAAGAAATCCGGGATTCACGGTTCCGGATGCTACACCACCGTCCCGATTCCCGCGGGAACTCACATCGTCGAATACACCGGCGCCCGCCTTTCCAAGGAGGAAGCCGACGCTCTCTACTCCGAGCGTCTCGACACTTACCTGTTCTGCATCGGGGAAGGCGAATACGTCGTCGACGGCGACAGTGTCGCTGCTTTCATCAACCACAGCTGCGACGCCAACTGCGAAACTGACGAGTTCGACGAACACATCTGGATCATCGCCATGCGCGACATTGCCGCCGGCGAGGAACTCTGCTACGACTACAATCTGTACGACGGCGACGACGACGATGCTGCTGTCTGTCAGTGCGGCGCCCAGGCGTGCCGCGGCAGCATGTACGGCGAAGAAGAGCTGGAAAAGCGAGCCAAAGCGGCAGAGAAATCGACCGAGAAGGCCAGCTAGCAGCGCGCCCATTCCCCGGAAGTCCCATGCCCTTGCAGATCGTCCAGGTCGGCGACCCAGTTCTCAGGCAGCGTGCCCGCGCAATTTCGAAAGCTGAAATTCTCGGTCCCGAAATTCAAAGCTTGATCGAAGAGATGCGCCAGACCATGCGCGAAGCGCCCGGTGTCGGCCTCGCCGCGCCGCAAATTGGCTGCGACCTTCAGCTCGCGGTCATCGAAGACCGCGAGCAATACCACAAAGATATCGAGGCCGGTCAGCTCGCTGCCCGCGAACGCAAACCGGTTCCATTCATGGTTCTAGTCAACCCGGAAATCGCCTGGAGCTCCGACGACACGAAAGAGTTTTTCGAGGGCTGCCTAAGCTTGGCTGGATTCTCAGCAATCGTTCCGCGCGCCCGCTCCATCAGAGTGAACTATCTCGACGAGCACGCCACGCCCTCTTCCATCGAAGCCACGGGCTGGCATGCCCGCATCCTTCAGCACGAAATCGATCACCTGGAAGGGCATCTCTACCTCGACCACATGTGCAGCCGCACCTTCACATCCATCGATAACTTAAAGCACTACTGGAAGTACCTGTCGCCCGCTGAAGTGCTGGCCCGGCTGAAATGAAGCGAACCGCACCTCACCCCGCAAAAGGTCGCAACCCAAGCTGAGCCAGCCCGCAAGAAGCGGAGAGTCCGATGGGGAGAAGGGTGCTTGCTGCTGCTCCGGCGAATATTTCGTCGGCTACCCCCGCACCAGCACATGCCGCAAACTCTTCACCGCCCGCATGCCCTGCGCGCGCTCGAACGCCGCCGGATCCGGGCAACGCACTTGGCTCATGCTTAGAGATGGGCATCCCGCCTGTCGGGCAAAGCCCTTCCCGCGGGTGTGCCCTCCGTGTCGCCTGCGTGGCCTGGGTGGTTCGCTGTTGCCTTCTAACGGCACGCGGCCGGAAGCGTCGTGCAGCCTGCGTTACCATGGAATCGTATGTCCGCGAACCCCATCCTCCTCTACGACGGCTTTTGCGGACTCTGCAACCGCCTCGTCCAATTCACCCTCCAGCATGATCGCCAGGATCTCTTCCGCTTCGCCTCTCTGCAAAGCTCGTTCGCCACTCAAGTTCTCGCTCGTCATGGAACCGACGCTGTCAATCTCGACACGTTCTACGTCGTCGCGCACCACCAGCAACCCGAGGAACGACTCCTCGCGCGCTCCGATGCCGTGGCCTACGTCCTGCGCGAACTCGGAGGGTCCTGCAGCGTTTGTGGTTTCTTCTGGAAAGCATTGCCTCGGATGGTTCGCGATGTCCTGTACAAGGTCATTGCCCGCAATCGCTACAAGATCTTCGGCAAGCTCGACGCCTGCCCCCGGCCCGATCCCCGCCAGCGCCACAGATTCCTCGACCAATAAACCGCTCCTCTTGAGGCGCGCTCTTTAGCCTTCGGGCCAGAACCGATGCGCCCATGCTTACATTCGCCCGCCGCTCCTCAACCCGGTCATCGCTCGCGCCGCCGAAGACCCAGTTGTCCAACGTTCACGGGAGGATGCCCCTCTGACGGGTTGGTCATCGTGCACCTGGGCACGGAAAGACTCGCTCGATCGGACCCGCGCGGTCGGACATCCCACCGGTTTCAAGCCGTTCCCGAACTACCGCGGCGTGCCCGCCCGGAATGGCTCGACTTCCGCTTCGAATTCGGCCCAATATTCACATTTTTGTAACAATTTTCCGCTGGGACTTCAGCGGGTGACGCGGTAGAATGCGCCGCCGCCGGGTTCTGGGAGGATTTTCTGATGACCGAGATCGCACCCCCAAAGCGTTACGAAGCCGACAAAACTGAGTGGGACCGGATTGCGGAAACCCAAGAATTCAAAGACCTGATGGCCACCAAGAAGGTCTTTATCATCCCCGCTTTTGTGTTCTTCCTCGTCTACTATTTTCTGCTCCCCATCCTGGTTGGATACGCGCCTCAGTTCATGTCCACCAAGGTCATCGGGGAAGTCAACCTCGCGTACCTCTTCGCGCTCTCGCAATTCTTCATGGCCTGGACCGTTGCGTGGCTCTATGTCAAGGCGGCGGGCGATTTCGATAAGCTCGCCAAAGACATCATTGAGAAAGCTGAAAGCCAGGCTCGGAACAAGACGGAGGTTGCGTAATGCTAGCCACGCCGCTCCTGATGTTTCTGACCTTCATCGCCATCACTCTCGGCATTACCTATTGGGCCTCCAAGCGCTCCGCCGGCAGTAGCGCCTATTTCGCCGCCAGCCGCCGCGTTACCGGATGGCAGAACGGCATCGCCGTGGCCGGCGATTACATGAGCGCCGCTTCCTTCCTCGGCATCGCCGGGATCATCGCCTTCCAGGGCTACGACGGATTCATGTACTCAGTTGGTTGGCTGGTAGCCTATCTCACCGTGCTTCTGGTCGTGGCCGAACCGCTTCGTAACGCAGGGCGCTACACGATGGCGGACGTGCTGGCTTATCGCCTGAAGCCACGGCCCGTGCGCGCCATGGCTTCGATCAGTACTTTGACAGTCAGCACGATTTACATGATCGCGCAGATGGTCGGTGCCGGAGGGCTGGTCGCTCTGTTACTCAAAGACTCCGGCATCAGTTATCGGACCGCGGTCATCGGCGTAGGAATCCTGATGATCGTTTACGTGGTTTTCGGCGGCATGTTGGCCACTACCTGGGTGCAGATCATCAAAGCAATTCTGCTGATGGGCGGCACCATCCTCCTCAGCATCTTGGTTGTTGCCCACTTCCACTTCTCTCTCGGCGCTTTCTTCAATGCCATCGGCCACGTTACCTATCACGATAAAGGAGTTGAGGTCGTCAAAGACTTTCTCCAGCCCGGCTTGCGTTATAAACCTCCGTACGGAGCTCTGGAGCTCATCTCCCTCGGCCTGGCCTTGATCTTTGGCACAGCCGGTCTCCCGCACATCCTGGTTCGCTTCTACACCGTGCCCGACGCCAAGACCGCACGCGCCAGCGTTGTCTGGGCCATGGTCCTGATCGGCAGCTTCTACATCATGACCACCTTCCTCGGCTTTGGTGCTGCGACCATCGTGGGGCGCGACTTCATTGCTACTCACGGTGGTACGAACATGAGCGCTCCTCTGCTCGCCCAGGCCCTGGCCGGGAACATCTTCTTCGCGTTCATTTCCGCGATCGCATTCGCAACCATTTTGGCGGTAGTAGCGGGCTTGACGATAAGCGCCTCTACGTCGTTCGCGCACGATATGTGGACCAATGTCATTCACAAGGGCGTAGAGCGAAAGCCCGGAGAAGAAGTGCTAGTGGCCCGGATTTCTGCGTTTGCCGTAGGGGCAGTCGCGATAGGCATCGCCATTTTGCTCGGACCAACTTTCAATGTCGCCTTTCTGGTCGCCCTGGCCTTCGCCGTGGCGGCCTCGGCGAACCTTCCGGTCATCGTGCTCTCGATTTTTTGGCGGCGCTTTAACACTACCGGCGCGGTTGTCGGGCTCGCTGTCGGCCTGCTGGCTTCGATCGGCCTGATCCTCATCAGTCCCAGCGTGATGGCCATCGACCCGCCCACCGTGACCGGCAGCGCTCGCCACCTGATCCAAGCCAAGGCGCTTTTCCCGCTCGAGAATCCCGGCATCATCAGCATCCCGCTGGGATTCATTGGCGCGATCCTCGGTACCCTGCTCAGCCACGAGCCCTCCTCCGAGCACAAGTTCAACGAATTGCTGGTCCGCTCCAACACCGGCCTCGGTGCCGAGAGGGCAGGCGCCCACTAGTTCACACCGCCGCGGGGAGGGAGACATTCTCGCACTCCCCACAGTACAATTCCCGAGGCATCGCAGCCTGATTCCGTCCACGATTTGACGAGGCCCGCATGGCAGACAAAGCAACACTTCCCACTGATACCAGCATTGATTCCATCCTGCGCGAAGACCGCAAGTTCGAGCCCCCCGCGCATTTCGCGGAAAAAGCTCACGTGAAGACTCTCGAAGAATACGAGCATCTCTACAAAGAATCCGTCGAGTACCCCGAGAAGTTCTGGGGACGTATCGCCGAGGATCTGCACTGGTTCAAGAAATGGGACCGCGTGCTCGAGTGGAATTCACCCTGGGCCAAATGGTTTTCCGGCGGCGAAATTAACCTCTCCTATAACTGCCTCGACCGCCACGTCAAGACCTGGCGCAAAAACAAAGCCGCTCTCATCTGGGAAAGCGAGCCCGGTGAAGTTCGCACCTACACCTACCAGCAGCTCTGGAAGGAAGTCCAGAAATTCGCCAACGTCCTGAAATCCCTGGGCGTCCGGAAAGGCGACCGCGTCGCCATCTACATGGGCATGACGCCCGAACTCCCCATTGCCATGCTCGCCTGCGCCCGCATCGGCGCGCCCCACTCCATCGTCTTCGGCGGATTCTCCTCCAACGCGCTCGTGGATCGCATTCACGACTCGCAAGCAGTCGCGGTTATTACGCAAGACGGTTCCTATCGGCGCGGCGCGGAAGTGAAACTGTTTCCGGCGGTAGAAGAAGCGCTCAAGTCCTGCCCCAGCGTCAAGTATGTCGTCGTCTACAAGCGCACCGGCACAGCAATCAACCTGCAGGCCGGACGCGACCACTGGTGGAACGAGTTGATGGCCACGGCCTCCGACGAATGTCCCGCCGAGCCCCTCGAGGCCGAACATCCGCTCTACATCCTCTATACCTCCGGTACCACGGGGAAGCCTAAGGGCGTAGTCCACACCACCGGCGGGTACTCGGTGGGCACCTACCTCACGACCAAACTGGTGTTCGACTTAAAAGAGGAGGACACCTATTGGTGCACCGCCGACATTGGCTGGGTCACCGGCCACAGCTACATCGTTTACGGACCATTGCAGAACGGTGCCACTAGCCTGATGTACGAAGGCGCTCCTAACTTCCCTGAGCCCGACCGCTTCTGGTCCATCATCGACCGCCACCAGGTCAACATCTTCTACACTGCCCCCACTGCCATCCGCACTTTTGTTAAGTGGGGCGACGAGTGGCCCAACAAACACAAGATGGATAGCCTCCGCTTGCTCGGCACCGTCGGCGAACCCATCAATCCCGAAGCTTGGATGTGGTATCGCGAAGTCATCGGTCACAACCGTTGCCCCATTGTCGACACCTGGTGGCAAACCGAAACGGGCCACATCATGATTGCGCCCATCCCCGGGGCCATCGCCACCAAGCCCGGCTCCGCTACCCGCCCCATGCCCGGTGTCGTTCCCGAAATCGTTACTATGGACGGTAAGCCCGTCCGCGACGGTTCCGGCGGCTTCCTCATCATCAGCAAGCCCTGGCCCGGCATGTTACGCACCATCTATGGCGACCCCGACCGTTACGTCCGTCAATACTGGTCGCAGATCCCCGGTGTATATTTCACAGGCGACGGCGCGCGTAAAGATAAAGACGGCTACTTCTGGATCATGGGCCGCGTCGACGACGTCCTGAACGTAAGCGGACATCGTTTGAGCACGATGGAAGTAGAGAGCGCGCTAGTCGCGCACGAAGCCGTGGCCGAGGCCGCGGTAGTAGGCCGGCCCGACGAACTCAAAGGCCAGGCCATCAGCGCCTTTGTCACTCTTGAAAAGGGCCGCGAACCCACCCTCGAACTGAAAGAAGAACTGCGAAAGTGGGTAGCGAAGGAAATCGGCTCGCTGGCCAAGCCCGACGACATCCGCTTCACCGACATGCTTCCCAAGACCAGAAGCGGCAAAATCATGCGCCGCCTGCTAAGAGAACTGGCTACCAGCGGTGACGTGAAAGGCGACACCACCACCCTCGAAGATTTTGGAGTCATCGCCAAACTGAAGGAAAGCGACGAAGGGTAAAGCACGGGGAGAAATAAGGCTCAGAGCACTCTGCGCGGATGTTGTGAGCGCGAGGCGAAAACTTTCGTTCGTATCCTTTGCGCAACCTCAGCGGCATTCGCGGTCACAAGCTTCTGCTCTTCGTCATGAAATTCCATTGGGATGTTTTCGCTTCTGCACTTAGGCGCCGCCAGCCATCACGCCGGTCCCACGCGGCGCATCGTGCGGCCCGCTCGCCGGCTCCAACGTCACTGCAAACGTCTTGGCCTCCACTCCAGCCGGCAACGGAGGATTCACGACCGTCGCGTTCCCATGTGCATCCGGCGTGAACAACCCGGCGGCGATCGGAGCACCGCTCGTCGGAATCAGCCACAGCTCGTAAATCTTCTCGCGAGCCAGGGGTGGCAAGTTATTGGCCACGAACACCAGCCCACTCTTACTGCGGAGGTAGAACGCCTTCCCCTGCGGCTGCGGTGCAGCTTTCGCCGTCACCAGGGTCACGGTCTGCACATCCTTCCCCGTGAGCGTGTCGGCTACTCGCTTTGCATTCTCGAGTTCAATCGTCTGCTGCCCTACCATCGACCCCAGAGACGCCAGGGCGTCGCGCAACCCTCGGTTGGCCTGCCTCAATTGGATCACCACCAGCAGCATCACCGCCGCCGCCGCCCATCCGAGTGCCGTCCACCACTGAAATCCTCGTCGTCGCGCCGCAGTCGCCGCGACTCCTCGCGGCTCTTTGGCAATCGCCTCCATCAGCCTTTGCCGCAAACGCTGTGGCGGGCGCGGTCCCGCCGCCGACATCGCCATCAGCGCCATATCCCCGCGCAGCCGCTCCAGTTCCCGCCGGCAGTTCGAACAGGTCGCCAGATGCTTGTCGAGTTCCGCCCGCGCGTCGCCCTCCAATGTGCACAGAGCCAACAACGCCAGGTCTTCGCCGTATTGTTCGTGCCCGCTCATTCTTGAAACGCTTTGCGCAACGTAGTGAGTCCCGCCCGAATCCGCGTCTTGATCGTCCCCAGAGGTTCGCCCGTCCGAGCCGCAATCTCCGTGTGCGTTAGTCCCTCGAAATACGCCATCTCCAGCGCCGACCGCTGTGCCGCCGGCATTGTCCCCAGCACTCCGCGCACTCTCTCCGCAGCCCGCGCCCGGTCCGCTTCGTCCGCGAGGTCAGGCTCGATCGACAGCACCACATCCTCCACACCGATCTCCGGACGCCGCCTTCGCAACCGGTCAATCGCCCGGTTCCGCGCAATCACCGCTAGCCACGCCCCCAGGCTGCCGCGGCTCGCGTCGAAACTCGCCGGATTCCGCCACAGCTGCAGAAATACCTCCTGCAGAATATCCTCCGCCGCCCCCGTATCTCCCAGGACCCGTAGCCCCACCGAATACACGATGGAAGAGTAGCGGTCATAGAGAGCCGCCATCGCGCTCGCCCCGCCCGAGCGGATCCCAGCAACCAGCGCCAGATCCGTGGGCCGCACTTTTTCGTCGGCGCTCGACAAACGAGTCTCGCTTCCTCTCTGAGTACGTCCGAAACTGCTGCCCGGATTGATCTGGCCCTTTTGGATTCCCGCGCATCTCATTGGAATGCCATGACCTTGGTAACATCCGCGGTCTGCACCCCATGCCCACCCGGCGGATCACCATACCAGCCCTTTCGTATTTTCGACAACCGTCTCCGCGCCAAATCCTGACTGGTGTTTGACAGAATCCGGTACGGAATGAGCTCACCTTGCTTTCTTTCCCTTTCTCGTCTCCGTCCCAAGAAACAAACCGGGGTGCGCTTGTTCCGCGCACCCCGGTATCGCAACCTCTTGGAAGCTGCTGCTAGTCTTCGTCGCCGAACAAATCCGACATCACTTTTACGTCGGCGTCGCAGGCGTGGTTCAGGCAGGGAAGCCCGAAGGCCGCTTCCATCGACTTGGTGAGCGAGAAGTGCGTATAAAACTTGTCGCTCTTCACGCCGTGCCGTCCATGGTTGGTGTCGACGATGGTCAGCACCCGATTGTTCGTGGGTGCCACACTGTAATCGTTCTCATCCCAGACCACCACGATCGCACTCCGGCTGTTCTCCCAGACCGGTGATTTGTGAATCGCACTCACAATGTTCCTCAACGTGAGGTCGCCGATGTACATCAAGGCCGGGTTCAGACCGGTCTGCGTTCCATTGTCGTTGGGGTCGAAATCGCACTGCGGACCGCCATTCCCACGGCCATGTTGGTCAGTGCACTGGTTGGGCGCGATGAACGCCAGCGAGGGTACGTGCCCCGAACTCAAGTCCTCGAACAAGCCATGCGCGCCCTCAAAGCCCACGATATTTTTCAGGCTGTTGCGCGGATTCGTTCCTTCCTGCACGCTCTGGAAATACACGAACGGATTGTGCTTTGCCGCGTACAGCTTGACCAGGCTTTGCGTTTCGCCCGGGATGGCTCCCGGAATGTTCGAACTGTCGGTGAAGAACCCATCAGCAAAGTTCACCCCGTCAGCTCCCGTCGGCGGCAGGCTCTCCTGATAGCTCTTCCAGTTCCGCCCCGCTTCCGCCAGTTGATCGCCAATCGTCTTGCCGATCGTGCTGGCCGCCGGAATCGACTTAGTTCCATCGATGTTGATGTCGCCTGGCTGGCCTGGCGCCGCTTGCACCTCGTTGGTGTAGTCGATCGCCGGAGTCGCGGCGTCCATGCCCGTGCCCGAGATCGGGCAGACGTTCGGACTCGCCGGGTTGTCTGTGTTGGGCGTCCCTGCTGCCAGGTTCGTCGTGCAGTTCGCGTTGTGCCAGTCCGGGTTGTTGTCGCTGTGCACGCCAAAATTCGACGCACCCACGATTTCCAAGTAATTGTTCAGGCTCGGATGCGCAATCGCGAAATAATTCGTCGCACTGTTGGCAGACTTCGAGTATTGGTTGGCAAACGGCGTGGTTGGATTGCCGATAATCTGTGAGTATCCGTGATTCTCCATCACGACCACGAACACGTGGTCCAGGCGCGGAACGCCCTTCGGTACCGGGCCCTCGCCGGCAAGCATCGTCCCCATGAGGACCGTCCCCAACAGGCCCAGAATCGTCACCGTCTTTTTCATGTCACCCACCTTTCTTTGTGAAGGGAAACAGTGTCGGCCCCGCCTCAAGCTCGCTGGGCGCCAGCTCGACCCCAGCCAACCTAGTGGAGCTGTGTTACGGCTGGGTTACAGTGACGTTAAGATTTCGTGAATCGGGAATCTGTGCATGAGACAGACCCCCGCCAAACACCGCGTCCCGCGCGTCGTTTGCTTTCGCCTTGTTCCATGAGGGGGGTGCGAAAGGATAGATACTTCTTGGCTGGAAAGTAAACCTCGATCGATGGGCTACCCCAGGGAAGAATCACTGCGTCATCCGGATCGCCTGCTGCCGTTCCGACGCCGTCATCTGTCCCCAGACCATCTCCGCATTCTGCTTCAGAGCTCCGTTCTCTGGGTCTTTCCTGAGCGCCAGGGCGAAATATCGGTACGCGGTCGGCAGGTCTCGCGACAGACAATGTCCGGTCGCATACAACGCGCCCATCGTTATCATCGCTTTGGGAATCGACTGGTCCGCGGCTGGCTTCACATAACGCAGCCCACGCGTGCAATCCTGTGGAACGCCGCGCCCGTACAAATACCGTTCGCCCATCGCCACAGAATCCTCGGGCCTGGTCGGAGGCGCCGGCTTCGGTTTCACTTTCGGTCTCGCAGGCGCAGTCGCGGTCGCCGCCGCCGCCGCTGCCGTTGCTGGCGGTGCCAGTGCCGGTGCGCTTTGATCTCCAGCTGCCGCCGGAGGAATTGCAGCCTGATCCCCCGCCGGTGCAGCATCCGCAGGCGAGCCAGACGGCTTGGCGTCCGCTGCCGGACTCTCCGCAGCCGGGTTCGCCGCTGCCGAACCGCCCGCAGTTGTCGTCGGAGCAGAAGCCGTCTTAGGCCCCGGTTCTGGCTCGGCGGCCGGAGCCGAACTTGGCGCAGGTGCAGGAGTGGCTGCTGGTGCTGTTACCACTGCCGCCGGTGCGGCATTGTTGCTCTGCTGTCCAGTATCAGATGGAGCCACCGAAGCAGGTGCTTCCTGATCGCCTCCCGTGCTGCCCGGCTGCGCATCCCTCGTCTGCGCCGTATTCTTTGCTCCCGAGCTCCCCGCCTTCAGCCACGGTAACTCACCACGCCAGCGCAGATACCCCAACCCCGCCACCAGCACCAGCGCCAGGATCCCCACCACCAGCCCCTTGTGAGACCGCGGTTCGTCATCCTCAAGCAGGTAATCCAGGTTCGCCCCCGGCTTGTCCGGCGGCGCTCCTAAATTAAAGATGCCCCCCGTGTAAGCCGGAGCCGGCAGCGCGGGTTCATCCCGATGACTCTGCTCCGGACGCGCCTCTGCAGACTTCGGCGCGGTCGCCTCCGGCGTGCTCTCCTCGAGCGCGCGCCCGCACATTCCGCAAAACCGATGTTGTCCCGGATTCTCCGTACCGCAATGTTTGCAACGCAACCCTGTCCACTTCCTTTCGCCCGTCGGCCTGCTGGGACCCGGGCCCGACCTTATGGTAATAGAGTCCCACCCTTCCTCAGGATACGATAAGCGGCCCTGCGACTGCAGGCCAGTGCTTTTCCGTGTCCCACACACCCGGGACCAACCAGCACCCTCCTTCATCGTCGCTTCAGCGCTTCCAACTCCTCCAGCGTGCGTGGCCAGTCCTTTCCCAGTAGCCGCGACAAGCTCCGGTCCGCCAGCACCCTTCCACCGGTCTGGCAGCGAGCACAGTAGTTTGTTTCTTTGTCCGCGTAGCGAATCCGTAAGACCTTGTCTCCACACCTCGGGCACGGTTTCCCATACCGCCCATGCACCGCCATCCCATCGCGAAACGCAGTTACCTTCTCAGGAAAGCTGGCCTCCGCCTCTGCGCGCAGCCGTTTGATCCAAAAGTCGAGCGTGCTCCGAGTCGCGGCGAACAGTCGCTCCCACTCCTCCGGCTCCAGTTTGTGAGTCAGGGTGATGGGGGAAAGCTGCGCCGCGTGCAGGATCTCGTCCGAATAGGCATTCCCAATCCCGCTCAAGAGCCGCGGATCCGTGAGCGCACGCTTCAAGGTGCGGTTCTCGGACGTCAGCACCGTCCGAAACGAATCCAGGTTGCTGTTGAAGACGTCGATTCCCCCGGCATCCAGCGACTCCAAGCCTTTTTCGCCGGCGACGATGTGCAGCGCCGCCCGGTGCTTCGTTCCCGCCTCGGTGAGCACCAGGGAACCTTCGGGAAAGTCAAACGCCGCTAAACTGCGACGTCCGGCCAGCTTCGCCCCGGGCGGGCGCCAGTGCAACCGCCCGGCAAGCATCAGGTGCAGTACTAACCACAGATCGTTTTCGACCCCGATCGCGATCCGCTTGCCCACACGCCGCAACTGGCGCACCTGTTTTCCCTCCGCCTCGGCCACTGGCGGCTGCACGGTTCGCAGCAGGAAAGGACTCCCCATACGCACCCGTTCGAGCGGTTGGCCAACCACACGCGTTTCGAGAGCAGCAATGTAGGCGGTAATATCGGGTAGTTCAGGCACGTCCCCAACTTTGCCAGCCGAGCGGGCGATTCGCAACTCATCCGAGACCCAGAGACTTCACTGTATACGTTCGCCCGAGGGCGCACATCGACCAGGTGCCCGCAAGCTGCACCACCGTCCAGCTGGGCGGCAGAGCGTTAGCAACGGTAGCGAAGGGAAACGCGTCATTCATTGCCCGGCTACGGCCTTGTTGTGGGCGGCGAGGTAGGAGCGCGCATGGGCGAGTTGCGGGAGATCGGAGTCCGCCGATTTCCACTCGCTCAAGAAATTCGCGTACTCGGCGGTGGCTGCTGTGACTTCGCCCGCCTGCTCGCTGGCCATGGCGATGCCGTACAGGGGAAATCCCGAGCGCGGCCGGTCAGCGAGCGCCTCTTGGTAAGCAGCCTTGGCGTCCGTCCAGTCCGACGCCGCCAGGAACGCCGCTCCTTCCGTCTCGGGAACCGGCTGAATAAAAATGGGCGGCTCGCGATACCCCAGCGCTTTCGCTTCTCGCGTTGCCTGCGCGTATAGCTTCTTGGCCTCGTCGTTCTGCTTCTTTGTCACCAGCACAGCGGCGCGCAACTCCAGCGACATCACCGACAGATCATTCACCAGCGGATCCGGCAAAGCATCCGGCATAATGTTCAACTTGGGCGCACCTGCATCTTCGTCTTCTTTTTTCTTGCCCTTATCCTTCGCCTTTTGATTTGCTTCGTCTTTCAACCGATTCGAAATCCGCCAGAGTTCCGCATCGAACTCCGCCGTAGCCGTTTCCGCCCGGGCCATATCGGGCTGATCGAGCGCCTGCATCGCAGTTGCGAATTGGGTTAGCTCGCGTCGCAGGAACTGAAGGTTCGAAAGGCTGGCCGGCGGATCGCTCGACGCCAGCAGTGTCAGCGCCGTCGCCCAGTCTGCATTGCGCAGCGCTACCGGAAGCCGCGGGTCGAGCCGCGAAATCGCATCGCGTGGCGACCACGGATACAGCGTATTGGCAAGTTGGCCCCGCGCATCCTTGAGCTTCGCCGACAACCGGGTGGCCTCGCTGAATTCACCAGCCTCCAGAACATTCGCGATCGCGTACATCAGGTTGTGCACGTAGTTCCAGTCGTCATCCACCCGCACGTGCTGCGCCTGCATGTACTGCTCGTCCGCCTTCGTCGATGCCGCAAAAGATTCCTTTGCGCTCGCGTAGTCACCCGTCCGATAGAAGATGTGCCCCGGCATGTGGACCATGTGTCCCGAACTAGGTGCAAGACGGCCGAGGATTTCCGCGCTGTGCAGCGCCTGCTCCGGGTGTGGACTCGCCTCCACAGCGTGAATCCAATAGTGATTGGCTGAGGAATTGTCGGGGTCGTCCTTCAATACGCTCTGGAAAATGGCCAACGCTTCCTTGGTGCCTGCGCGCGGCTCGCCATTGTCGTCATAGCCATGCATGAGCGTATTCGCCAGAAAAATTCGCGCCTGCGTGTCTTTCGGGTCATGTTTGACCAGCTTGCGATACAGATCCACTTCCTTCGAGTCTTCTTTGTCCTTCCCGTCTTTTTTCGATTCCCTGGCTGCCTCCGCCGCCACAGTCGCCTCGATGTATAGCCGCTCCACTTTGCTGATTTTGCCTTTGAATCGGACCGCCTGCTTCAGCGTCCGGTCTGCATAGTATTTCGCGTTGCTATGGCTGAACATCTCCGCCTGGTAGAGCCCCCAGTAACACATGGCACATTTCGGATCGACCCGCACGCCCTGCTCAAAGGCCCGTGCCGACTCGTAGTCCCAGAAGTCATGGAGCAGATTCAGGCCCTGGTCAAACCACATCTGCGCTTCCGGTCGGGCAGTGATGCGGATGTGAGCATTCCCAATGCCCGAGAGTTTCTGAGGAACCGGCAGATCCTCCGGCGCGACCTCTGGCCGTGTCTCCATCGGATGACATTTCGCCGCGCTTTGTGCCGACATCCGCGGCGCCCAGCCAGACGCCACCCATGCGGTCGCGACCACAAGTGCAACCATCCCGCGCGATGACAAACCAGGCCCCGATTTAGATGCCGTCATGCGCTCCTCCCAACCCGCACTCGACAAACCCCTGCCATTCTAGATGAAACGGCAGAACCAGATTGCACTCACGCGTTCCTGAGCCGCGCTCAGCTTGGCGCACATTCTGTCGTTGCAGAGTCGGATCCGGAAGGCGGAGAGAGGAAACCGGGAGCCTTGCCCGTGGTTGCAACGAGAAAATGTCGTATTAACTGCCATCCACCGAATCGGGTTCAGAGCGGCGCTTGAGCCACTGCACTTGGCGCTCGCCCCAATGCGGCAGAGGGGAGGCTTCGCGTACGCTCAGCCTCCCGCCCGCCGCATTTTCCATCACTTTCACTCGTTGCAGCTCTTTCTGACTCATCGTCACCATCCTGCCAGGGTGACAGAATCTCGTTGCAGTTATGGGGTGACATTATCTTGGAGCATCTACAGGCCGAGAGCCTTGCCTTTACACCCTCTTCGCTAACGTGTTACTCTTGATCACGTTACAAGGGAAAAATCGAAACTCAGAGACAGGAGTGCATCAGGTTAGTGCTAGCCAGAGAGCAAAAAAAGTCCCTCATTGACACGTATGCGACGCACGCTACCGACACCGGCAGCCCCGAGGTACAGATCGCGCTGTTAAGCGAGCGCATCGGTCAACTCACGGAGCACTTCAAGACGCACAAGAAGGACCATGGCTCGCGCCGTGGTCTGCTCATGCTCGTCAGCAAGCGTCGCCGCCTGCTCGACTACTTGAAAGAGTACGATTCCGAGCGTTACAAAGGCGTCATCACCAAACTCGGCATCCGCAAGTAATTGCATGCTGAAGGCTTCGGAGCCGTAGTGTATCCGATGCCCGCTCGCCTTCGTCCCGCCGCCCAGTGGCCGCTGGACGGACCTCAAGGAATCTTTGGAAAGTGCGATTCCCGGCCATGGCCATACCTCAACTGGCGTTCGCTATCCCATCGTGCAACTTCCCATCGCGCGTCGTTGCCCTCCTGCCCAGAAGGATGAATCATGAAACCAGAACCAACAGAAATTAGCGTTGAACTCAACGGCGGTAAGAACCTCAAAATTGAAACCGGCAAGCTTGCCAAGCAGGCGCACGGCTCCGGCGTAGTCCGCATCGGCGACAACGTCGTCCTCGCCACCGCCGTCTCGAATGCCGATCCGCGCGAAGGTATCGATTTCTTCCCGCTCACGGTCGACTACCGCGAATATACCTACGCCGGCGGGCGCATCCCTGGCGGCTTCATCAAACGTGAAGGCCGTCCGAGCGAGCGCGAAATCCTCACCAGTCGCATGATCGACCGTCCCATTCGCCCCCTGTTTGCAGAAGGCTTCAAGTGCGAAACCCAGGTCATCGCCTTTGTACTCTCGGCCGATACTGAAAACGATCCCGACGTCTCCGCGATTAATGCCGCAAGCGTCGCGCTGACGCTCTCCGACATTCCGTTTCTCGGCCCCATCGGCGCAGTCCGTGTGGGCTACGTGGAAGGGAAGTTCATCACCAATCCTACGTATTCTGAAATGCGCGACAGCTTGCTGAACATCATGGTAGTGGGCAGCGCGGACGCGATCGTGATGATCGAGTCCGGCGCGAAGGAAATAAAAGAAGAGGCGGTAGTTGACGCCATCGAGTACGCGCATAGCGAAATCAAAAAGATCTGCGCGGCGATTAACCAACTGCGAGACAAAGTCGGCAAACCCAAGCGTAAAGTAACCCCGCCCGAGTTCGACCAGACATACTATGACGCCCTGAAAGCCAAAATCGGCACCCGCCTGATCGATGCTCTCGATACTCACAAGCATCCCAAGGCCGAAAGCTACACCCTCGTCAAAGAAATCAAGAAAGAGTTGGAAGCTGCGATCCCCGACGACGACAACGCCGAAGATGCCAAGAAGAAGCTGAAAGAATATTACGAGACCCTGCGCGAACGAATCTTCCGCGAACAGGTCATCGAACAGAAGCGGCGTCCGGACGCTCGGGCCTTCGACGAAATCCGCGAGATCTGGGTCGAAGCTGGCGTCCTCCCCAGAACCCACGGGAGCGCGATCTTCACCCGAGGCGAAACCCAGGCCCTGGTAACCACCACGCTTGGAACCAGCGACGACATGCAGCGCCTGGAAGCCTTCGAAGGCGAAGCCAAGAAACGCTTCATGCTCCACTATAACTTTCCGCCGTTTTCAGTTGGCGAGGTCCAGTTTCTGCGGGGAGCGGGGCGGCGCGAAGTCGGTCACGGAGCGCTGGCCGAGCGGGCCGTGTCGGCGGTGCTGCCTTCGCAGGAAGAGTGGCCGTACGCGATGCGCGTCGTCTCGGACATTTTGGAGTCCAATGGGTCGTCTTCCATGGCTACGGTTTGTGGGGCGGCTTTGTCTTTGATGGATGCCGGTGTGCCTCTTAAGGCTCCGGTTGCCGGTGTAGCGATGGGACTGGTGAAGGAAGGCGAGAAGTATGCCATCCTGAGCGACATTGCCGGGGCTGAGGATCACTACGGCGACATGGACTTCAAGGTTGCCGGGACCAGGGACGGGATCACGGCACTGCAGATGGATATCAAGGTCGCCGGGATTACGCCGCAGATTATGCGGGAGGCGCTGGCGCAGGCACAGCGCGGACGGCTGCACATCCTGGGGAAGATGGAAGAGGTACTGGCGACGCATCGTGAGGCAGTTTCCTCGTTTGCCCCGCGGTTCTATACGCTGCAGATTCCGGTAGACAAGATTCGCGACCTGATCGGGCCGGGTGGGAAGATGATCCGAAGCATCATCGAACAGACGGGCGTGAAGATCGACGTCGAGGACTCGGGCAAAGTGAATGTGTCTTCGAACGACCAGGTGTCGGCGGCGAAGGCCCTGCAGATCATCGGCGACCTGACCGCCACGGCGGAAGTCGGGAAGACCTACCTGGGCACCGTCTCGAGGCTGGCCGATTTCGGAGCTTTCGTCGAAATTATCCCCGGGACCGACGGGCTCCTGCACATCAGCGAAGTCGCCGAGCACCGGATTAAAGACATTCGCGACGAGCTGAAAGAAGGCGATCAGGTGCTGGTGAAGGTTCTGGCCGTGGAAGGGAACCGCATCCGGCTTTCGCGCAAAGCGATTTTGAAGGAGCAGCGCGCGAAGATGGGTGGCGGGGAAGTTCCGGCAGAGGCTCCAGTGGCCTCGATGACCATCGAAGGCGGCGGCGATTTCGTAGACGAGCCCAGCGATGAGCCTAACTTCAACCGGGACGACGCGCCCCAGGCTGCGACGGTTGCTCCGGATCGTGAGCGGGATCGGGATCGAGGACCGCGAGGCGGAGGAGGCGCAGGCGGAGGACGCCGTCGTGGCGGCCGGGGCCGTCCACACAACGGACGCGGCGGAGGCGGCCATGGAGCCGGAGGGCGGCACTAAAACTTCTACCGGGGCAGCAGCTAGCGCCTAGCGGCCGGCTCGAGACAACCCAGAGGCCCGCTCGAGAGAGCGGGCCTGGTTTTTGCGGTTGAGAAGAGCTGAGCCAATGAACATAGAGGGAGGGGCCGTCGCAAGTTGTTCCCAATAGCCCCGTAATTGAACCCCCTTATTTTGTTGGCGGCACCTGGAATGTGACTCCACGATCGGAATTCGCGCTCTTGGTTGCCGCCACGTCCAGGTCGGCCAGGGGCACCTTTTTCGAATCCGTCTCGGTGTAAATCCACAGGGTCTGCCCCACGATCGCGTAATTTATTGCTTCGGTCTTGTGGCCGTCGCGGAACACCAGCAGCGTCTTTGTAACTCTCTCTTCGACGTCCGGTGCAGGTGGAGGCGCGTCTGCTGTAATGGCTGGGGTGGAACCTCCGTTCGCACCCTTCTTTGGCGTTTTCACTGCAGGTCGGGATGCCGTTCGTTCCACCGGCACCCTTTCGTTTTCCAGTTCGGTGACCACCGAGTTGAGATACGCCACCTGTCGTTTCAGCCGGTCGACCTCGTTGCGCAGCTGCTGTACCTCGGCCGCCAGCTCCGAATCTTCGGCGTTAGCCTGTGCTGGTGTGACCGCGGTTACCGAACCCGCCGGCGCCGACGTGTCGGGAGCATCCTGCCCGAATGCCCACGTGGCCATTCCCACCACAAAAGCCGCCACAATGATCTGCCGCCCCTGCTTGAGTACGCCCATGGTCTCCGCCCGTCCAGCCCCGGCGATGGACTTCCCCGAGGCTATCTTGCGACTGTATTTCTACCCCATCCGCAGGTCAAGACGGAATAGCCCCTCCGGGCGTCCCTTCCGGACCTTTCTTGACACCCGCGCTCTGGCCGCCGGCTATACCCTTGCCTGTGACGGCCGACCCTTACAAAATCGATCTTCTCCGACATCATCCCCGGTTGCACCGTGACCCGGCAGCCCGCGAACAGCGGCCCGGATCTACGGCTCTCCAACAACCAGAAGGTGCACGCTATCCCTACGAGAGGGCGCTCGCCCTCGCAAAAACCATCGAACCCGAGTTCCAGGTCGGCTGGATCCCGACGCTGGAGCACAAACTCGCACGCAACTGACTCGTTCCGCTAACCAAACCGGCCTTGGCCAGTCTCTCGTCTTTGACGGCGCAACCCGCCTTCGCCAGGTGCACGATGTCGAGACTCGTTCTCTCCCTCATTGGCCTGTGTTTAGTCTTTGTGAATCCCGAATTCCCGCTCGACCCCAAGCCCTCGGCCACCTTTGCGCTTGATTCCGCCGCGGGACTCGACGCGGTGAACGCCAAAGCGGAAGCCGTTACCTATCGCGGCCGGCGCGCCGTTCACCTGGTCCCCATGCCGGGCCAGGAAAACGCCGACGGCGACATGCTGGCCCTCATCGCCGGACCTGATTTCAAAGATGGAACCATCGAAGTCGAAGTCGCGGGATCCCCTCGTGCCGGCGCCCCGGCTGACGCGCGTGGGTTCGTTGGAGTTGCTTTCCGGGTACAGAGTCAGGGCAACAAAGCTGAATTCTTTTATCTGCGTCCCACGAATGCGCGTTCCGACGACCAGTTGCGCCGCAACCACAGCACGCAGTACATCTCTTCACCCGAGTTTCCCTGGGAGCGCCTGCGCAAGGAAAGTCCCGGCGTTTACGAGTCCTACGTCGATCTTGACCCCGGTGCCTGGACCCGGATGAAGATCGTTGTTTCCGGCACCAAAGCTCAACTCTATGTGAATGGCGCCGACGAACCCTGTCTCGTCGTCAACGACCTCAAGCACGGCGACATCCACGGTCGAATCGCTCTCTGGGCGCACACAACGACCGACGCGTATTTTTCGAACCTGCAAGTGAAATAGACCCGGGAGCAGACGAGGGAAGATTTCTTAGCCGCGAAGCTGCCGTCTACTTCTCTAGCTCCGCCGCCCGGTTCAGAATCACTGACATCGGGGCCGAATTCGACGTATCCACTTTCGTGTTGACCAGAACTTCTGCCCGTCGGCCGTAACATCGTAGGAGAAGAAATCCATGGCCGAGATGGGTTGCCGCGGATGCGTGACAAACAGCGCGCCGGGAAATCCCGCTTCGAATCCGGCTCCCGTCTTCACTTCCGCACCCATCAGCCTGCCATCCGGTGCCAGGTAGAACAGTTCCTTGCCATCGCGCCGCCACCGTGGCTCTTCCCCTCCTCCCGCGCGACACCTGCCATTTGCTGCCGAAGCCGGGGAACGGCGAAGCATAGACCTCCCAGGTCCATGACACGCTTGTCTTGTACTTCGAGAGGGACTCATGTGGCTAAAGAATCCCGCCATCGTTGCGCCTCTGCTCTTCCTCGCTTGGCTGATCGCCGTGCTCCAGGACTGGAGCAAGAGCACACCTTCAGGACGCCTGGTGGGCTTGGTGTTTCTTCTCAGCATGGCCCGCGCCGGATTCTGGGGTATCCGCACTCTCGTCAAAAGAGTTTGAGCCGCCCGGAGGCGGCTCAATTCGCGATTCCTTTCCAGCGAGCTGCCCGCTCAGAAGGTCCGACCCTGTTTCAGGTCCCAGCCGAACTTCGTACCCGTGATGGTGTCAGTGATCAAGATTTTGGCGAAGTTGAACGCGATCTTCTCCGACGGAACCTCTTGCGAGATGTCTCCGCCCAACTCGTAGTTTGCGATCACCACATCCTCCAGCGACACTGAAAACACATCATCCTTATTGTTGTCCTGCTGCACGATCGTAACCTTCTGAAAGTGTTTTCCCTCGGCCACCGCAGCGAACAGCAGAGGTGTGCAACTATCCGTGCGCTTGGTGACTACCAGGTCCGAGAACGTCGTCTTGCCCGTGCTCGCTCCTCCTCCGCCAGTTCCGCTTGATACCGGAGTCGTGGCTCCAAACGTCCACGACAGCGCCGAAAACATTCCCGTTCCCAGCGAAGTCGTGCAATTCAATGGGGTGGACGAACTCACCAGCACGCTCACCGTGATCGTCGAGCGTTTTTGAAATTCGTGCCCTCCGTTCTGTCCCCACACCGCGGTGCCAAACAACAATGTACCCAAGATCACCCAACTGATCTTCCTCATTCCAACCTTCTCCTCTGAAATGGATTCAGGAATCATCCTCGGTTCGCAGCAGCAGCGTGCGCCTCGCGAGCAGTCGTTCCTGGAGTTCCTTGTGGATTGTCCCTGAGCTGGAACGCCGGCGGGAGGGAAGAGAAGCCGCGCAATCGTCCTGGCAGCCCGCAGTGTGTCGCAACTGGCGCGTCAAGGATAGTTACGAACGGCCAGACGGCAGGTTGCCCGATTTCGATGCACCGGGTACTCCCACCCCCAAAAGGGGGGGACCCAAGCCGGGCTTGAGCGGTCGATGAAAACTCTCCTAAGGCGAGACTCCGACTTGGTCGGAGGCAATCTTGTGGAATGGGAGCACGAGCCCTTAATCGCAAAAGAACGCCCTGGAATAGAGCCGCCACTTGTGTCGCTCGTCAACCAAACTGGTGCACTTCGTGACATCACAGTTACTTTGCTCGATTCACAATCGGCCAGATCAACGACGTCCGTTACTTTTGGCATCTTGATCCAGTTTCGCTCCGGCGGGACTATCCAGAAACCGGAGAAGCACCTATGCAGTTTCTGCTCACGCCTTCGCACAGCAAGTCCAGCGAGTCTGCCGGCCTACAATCCATGTGTTCGGTCGCCGGCTCACCAATTTCCCCTTTGCTCAAGTGCCTGGTCCGGCGAGTCGTCATCGCGTTCTTGCTGCTCCTGTTTTCCGCCGTGGGCCTGGCTCGCGCCCAGGAGAGCACGCTGCCTTTCGAGGTTTCCAACCCCAGGCACAAAAAATGGCCCGAGGCCCAGGCCGCCCGGATCTATGCGCGGGCATGCGACCTCTTGGCCCGCTCCATTCGCCCGGAAAAGCCCCCGCAGTTGCACCCCAAGTTCGTTCTGGTGCTGGGTACGGAAGGGGACGAGTACGTGCGCGACACAAAAACCACCGAGATTCACCTGAAGAATTGGAATCCGGAAAAGTTCGCGCAAGGCGTTGTGGTCGTTGCGCTGCGGGACCTGGTGCATGGCCAGGATCTGGCCAGGCTGGCGCACCAGTCAGTTTCACTTGCGGATTCCACGATCGACGCCCGCGAACTGTCCCGACCCTAGCCGGACGGTCCTGGGTGCGCGAAGCCCCCGATAGCTGGCCCCCGTCTACTTCAACTCCACATCCATGTTCAAATTGCGGGCCACGAACGCCCACTCGTCCGCCATTTCTTCGATCTGCTTCGAGACCGGTTTCCCTGCGCCGTGCCCCGCTTTGGTCTCCACCCGAATCAATACCGGAGCCGCTCCCGCCTGGTCCGCCTGCAAAGTCGCGGCGAATTTGAAGCTGTGCCCCGGCACAACCCGGTCGTCATGGTCCGCCGTAGTCACCAGCGTGGCCGGGTATTTCGTTCCCGGTTTCAGGTTATGCAACGGCGAGTAGGCGTATATCGCCTTGAACTGCTCGGCGTCGTCGGACGATCCGTAATCCGATGTCCATGCCCACCCGATCGTGAATTTGTGGAACCGCAGCATATCCATGACGCCCACAGCGGGCAGCGTCGCCCCGAACAGATCCGGATGCTGCGTCATACACGCGCCCACCAGCAGCCCGCCGTTGCTACCGCCGCGAATCGCCAGCTTGGCTGAAGAAGTGTAGTGATTCGCAATCAGCCACTCCGCTGCCGCGATGAAGTCGTCGAATACATTCTGCTTTTTCAGCTTAGTTCCGGCTTGGTGCCAGTCCTCTCCGTACTCGCCTCCCCCGCGCAGATTGGGCTGCGCGTACACTCCTCCCATCTCCAGCCACACCGCGTTAGCCACCGAGAACGCTGGCGTTAGCGAGATGTTGAATCCGCCGTAGGCGTAGAGCAGCACGGGGTTGTTTCCATCGAGCTTCAGTCCTTTCCTGTAGGTTAGAAACATCGGTACCCGCGTACCATCCTTGCTCGTGTAGAACACCTGCTTGGTCTCGTACCGACGGAAATCAAAATCCACCTTGGGCTGACGAAACACTTCACTCTTACCTGCCCCCAGGTCATAGCGATAAATAGTCGTCGGAACGATAAAACTCGTGAACCCGTAAAACGTCTCCTTCTCGTTGCGTTTGCCCGAGAAACCTTCCGCTGTACCGATTCCCGGCAGGTCGACACTCCGCAGGAACTTGCCCTCCAGGTCATGAATCCGCACCTCCGTCTGTGCATCCTTCAAGTAACCCAGCAGGAACGAATCGTTCACCACGCTGGCCGAAGTCAGCGTTTCCGTTGCTTGCGGCACGATCGTCTTCCAACGATCGCGCTCGGGGTGGAGCGTGTCGACGGCAATCAGCCGGCTTCGTGGTGCGTCCAGATCGGTCTTCAGCCAGAAGACGGGTCCATCGTTGTCGACGAACTGATATTGCGCGTCGAAGTCATCGAGCAGCTTCACCACTTCGGCGTCCGTTCTGGTCAGGTCCTTGTAATACAACCGGTTCTTCGGGGAGGTTCCTTGCCACACCGAGATAATCAGGTAGTGGCCGTCGTCGGTAACATCCCCCGAAAATCCCAGTTCTTTGTTGTCCGGCCGTTCGTACACCAATTTGTCTTCCGACTGCGCGGTTCCCACGCGGTGGTAATAGAGCTTCTGAAAGTAGTTGGTGTCGCGCAGCATGGTGCCTTGCTTGGGCTCGTCGTAGCGGCTATAGAAGAACCCCTTCCCGTCCTTTGTCCAAGACGCTCCCGAGAACTTCACCCACTTCACCAGATCGCTCAGGTCCTTGCCGGTGTCCACCTCGCGTACATGCCATTCCATCCAGTCGGAGCCGGACGCTGCAGTGCCGTAGGCCAGCAATTTCCCGTCCTCTGACACCGCGTGCCCCACGAGGGCCACCGTCCCGTCCGAAGAAAGGGTGTTCGGATCGAGCAGCACTCTAGGTTCGGCGTTCAGCGACTCCGCTACGTAGAGGACGTTCTGATTCTGTAAACCATTGTTGTGCTCGTAGAAGTACCGGCCTCCCTGTTTTTGGGGAACTCGGTAGCGCTCAAAGTTCCACAGTTTGGTCAGGCGGTCGTGAATCGCCGTCCGGTAGGGAATCTGTTCGAGGTACCCGAATGTCACCTTGTTTTCCGATTCCACCCACGCGCGCGTGTCAGCAGAGTCGGTATCCTCGAGCCAGCGATAAGGGTCCGCGACTTTGGTCCCGTGGTAGTCATCGATCTGGTCGACCGCTTTCGCGTGTGGATACGTGATTCCCGGTGCCGCTCCGCCCTCGCCAGCGAGCACGTTTACCGCGAAGAGCAGGATGCAGACAGATCCCACTAGCGCAACCACTCCGAAACGAACGCAATACATGACAGCCTCTCCGTTAAGGGGACTAAATGAGGTTTCCCATTTTGCCTGACCTGAGTAGACTCGCACAACCCTGCGCCCAGCGACTCTTGACCTGAGGTTTGCGGCCTGAGACCTTGTGTTTTCGCTTTCCGTAACAGGATTTCCTGCTTTTGTCCAACCTTCCCCCAATCCCTGTACACTGAAACTGGTCCGGAGCCAGAGAACAAGATGCCTGCGACCAGCCTGGTGTGTGCGCCTTATCGCCTGGTGATCTCCACTTGCTACGGAGAGCTCACCGTCCAGGAATTAAAATCTGCCGGGGCTAGCCTACGCAATCATGCAGAGTTTCGTCCCGGCTTTCGCCAACTCATCGATCTCTCCCACGTCGTCAAGCTGGACCTCCATTTTCGGGATCTTTACCAGCTCAAGCACGCCGATGATCCTTTCTCCAACGAAGGAAAGCGCGCCGTCTTCGCTCCCAATGATCTGTCGTTCGGCATGAGTCGAATGTACCAGCTTATTTTGAACACTGCCCGATTCGAGGTGTTTCGCTCCTTGGCCGACGCTCTGGCTTGGCTCGAACTGGATCCTGCGACCCTCGAAGACGTCCTCCAGAATCCCACCGAGAACCCTGCCAGGTGTCTTTCCCAGCAGCCCAACCTCTCCGACTCATAAGCCTCAGCGCGGGGAATGCTGTCCAAGGAGCGGCGGTGGCGGCGCGTGGGCGGTTGCAGCCACGCCAATTTCACGTACATCTGCGCTGGACCTTCATAGTTCAGCCGCACCCAACGGCGTGCGTATGGCAGCCTCGTAGACGTGCTGGCGCGGCTCGTCCACCAGTCCCGCCGAATGTTTCGCACTGCTATGTCCCCGGAGGTCGCCTCTTAGCATGGGCAGGACTCGCGTCACTGCTCAGTCTGCTTCGACGCGCCGCGCAAGACTGTCCTCGCCGGGTTGTCGGTTATTCATGCCCATCCTCCAATCGTCTGCGAATCAGTTGCCGTTTTTGAGGTATTTGTCGAACCAATCGACGGAGCGTCGGATCGAGTCGATCTGGTTCTCGCGTTTTTCGAAGCCGTGGCCTTCGTTGGGGTAGTAGTGCGCGTCCACTGTCTTCCCGTCTTTCTTCAGCAACTCGACAACTTGCTCCGCCTCTTCCCGGGGAACGCGCGGATCGTTGTTCCCTTGTAGGACCAGCAAGGGCGCCTTCACGCTGTGGATGTAGGTGATGGGAGAAGCGGCGTCGTAGGCAGCGCGATCTCTCACTGGATCGCCAAGCAAGCTCTTTTCGTATTCCTGCAGCATCGGGTCCTCGTGTTGCAGCATGGTCATCCAATTGATGATGCCGAAGAGTTCCACGCCTGCAGCCCACACGTCCGGAGTCCTACCGATTGCCATCAGGGTCATGAAGCCACCGTAGGAGCCACCGGTAATCCCGATCTTCTTCGGATTCACGTAGCCCGTGGCTTCCAGGAACTTCGCCGCGAAAACTTCGTCCTGCAGATCTCCGCCGCCCAAGTCCTTGAAGTTGGCCTTTTGAAACTCGATGCCGTACCCGGTCGAGCCGCGAACGTTGGGAGCGATGCAGACGTATCCGCGGGACACGAAGGCTGCGATGCGCGGGCTCCAGTAGTCCTCGGACTGCCCGGTGGGGCCACCATGAGGCAGGACGAGAGCGGGGTTGGAACCGTCGCGCTTCAGATTGAAGGGAATCCACATCAGGGCGCTGATAATTTTGCCGTCGAACGACTTGTAGCTTACGATCTGCGATGGAGGCCGGGGTGCTGAGTTCAAACTCGCAATGGCGGAATACGTGAGCTGTCGTGAGTTTTGCTTTGCCCAGTCATAGACCCAGAAGTCTCCGGGCTCGACTGAACTCTCATGCGAAAGCAGCAGGCGGTCGCCCGAGGTGGAAAAGGAGGTCGGGGATGCGGCAAAGCTGTTCAGACCTCCAGCGATGAGGATCTTTTCTGACTTGGTCGTGGCGACATCTCCCAGGTATAGGTCCGAGCGACCGTCGGCGTTGATGGAGTAGGTGAAGCGCTCGCCGTCGGGGGAGAAATCGCCCGAACTGGCCTCCCATTTCGTCTGCGTGAGCCAGGTCAGTTTCTTCGTAGCGATATCCAGCAGGGCCACGTTCTGGTAACCGCGCTTTTCGTTGGATGTGATGAGGAGCGTCTTGCCATCCCTGGCCAACGAAGAGGCCCGGTTTAGAACCTGGCCCTGGTGCTCAGTGAGATTCGTGGTTTTTCCGCTCGCTGTGTCAATTGCGTAGATGTCGGCATCGGCGAAGCTCACTTCAAGACGGTTGGCGTACAGGGTTTTTCCGTCCGAGCTCCAGGCTACCGACTGCCACAGGTGGTTCGCGGTTTTTTCCCGGGTGAGTGGCGTCACCTTTCGAGATTCCCAATCCATCAGGGCTATGTTGTATACGGTCGCTTCCTTGGGCTTGACGTTCAAAGCGATGGTCTTCCCATTGGGTGACCAGAGTGGGCTTTCTTCGCGTATCTCTGGAGTATGGGTTAGGTTGATCACTTCTCCACCGTCGCTCGGGATGGCGAACAGGTCCCAAAGCTCATCTCCAGCAGTGTCCTGCTGATAGACGATCCACTTGCCGTCTGGCGACCACGCCTCGCCATATTGCCTTTCGTCGGACTGCGCCAGTTGAATCGGCCATCCGCCGTCGGCGTTCACTTTCCACAAATTCGAGCGGCCGGAAATGTCGGTGGTGAATGCAATCTCTTTGCCGTTCGGAGACCAGGAGGCGCTCGAAACCGAGCGCGTGAAATAGAGATCATCAATCGGAATGGGACGCGCACTGGGGTTGGCAGCGGAGGTGAGCCCCTTGGGATCGGAGATTTCACGAGTATCCGGTCCCGACGACTGGGCAATCGTGGAAGGACTCGAAATGAAAAAGAAGAATAGGGAAGTGGTCAGCAGAGATTTCATGGCGACCTCATCGGAAACTGATGCCCGGCGCGTATTCTTCTAGGAATCGCGAGCAGGCGGGATTGTACACCGTCGCGGCGTTGCTTGACTGGAGATGATCCTCAAAGGAGCGCCATAGACGAGCGCGGATGCAGTCGGCGCTCTTTAATCGCTGAGAGCACAGCAACTAGTCAAATCGCTGTTACAGAATCGCCAATTTGACTCATTCAGGTTTTCGGCTCCCGCCGAAATCCAACACATCGTACAGAGGCTGGACTGGCCACGTTTTGGCATTCTGGTTCGCCGCTGTTACCGCTAGGACTCGGATGTTCTGGTTTTTAGGGAACGTCAAGGTCGACGCATCCGAGGGCACATCGATCGCATACACAAACAAGTAAGAATAGGCATAGGGCTCATTGCTACCGGCGGCATCATGACGATGCGAAGCAAACCATCCGATGTCTGCGCGCTTGATGAAGCCGGGACGGATGCCGATCAACTCACCGTATTCATTTACGCGAACCTGAGGGCTGCCGGCCGCTGATGAGAGGTTTTGTGGGATTGGCTCCACGGTGGTCTTCCAGATTCGGTCGTCCCATTGACCGACAAAACCGGTCCAATCTTGGATTTTCAAATTAACTGACTTGTCTCCAACTTTAAATTCGGCGTTCTGATCACCGTTGGCGGCAGCCAGCAGGTACAGCCGGTTGAATTTACCCGCGGGCAAGCGGATCGTCTGACCGGCAGCGGTCACAGCGTTGGGTTTGCCGGTAGTCGCCGATGCAAGGCTGAAGCTGACCGCAGCGTAATTGATTTTGCCAGGCAACATCTCGCCAGGCAGAGCATTACCTTGCGGCGCGGTTGGGCGATCGAATGAGCAGTCAAAGCAACCGCTCGCGGGTCTGTTGTCGAGGCTGGCGACGGAAACATCGTAGGGGATCTTTACTGTCGCGAACCGTGGCACGTCCACCCGGGTCGGCGACTCGCCAAGCTTTATTGCGAAGCTACGCGGCTGATATGCGCTGAATGAGGCAACCAACTGGCCGCCCTGAATCCTTGCGGGGCCGGACGGCTGTTCCTGCCCGGTTACTTCCCGGGATGCGAGAATTGGGGAAGGGAAAGCGATGTGAACATCACTCGCGGGTTTACCATCGATCTCGACGACTCGCACGATCACCTCGTCGCTCAGTTCGGCTCTCTTGAGGGCAAGCAAGCGTATGCGGTTGTTATCTGTCTTAACCAGGGAGAATGCTTTGCCCAGCGATCCAGGGTGCTTCGTGCTCTCGAAGGCGACCAGGGGATCGTTTAGGCGATAGGCCTGCCAATCCGTCTGTCCCTGACGCCAATCGCCGCTGTGCCCGGCGAGTCCGAACAGAATGTCATGGTGGCCTAAATCCTGACTTCCCTGGTCTTCATAGCCCCCGCGAGTTCCGGGAGTTCTGATAAGAGTCAAACGCACAGTGTTGTCATTTGGTTTGTCGGAGGCGTTCTTACAATCCGTCAGAATAGTGGCGCCATAACTACCACTCTGATCTGTCAGGTCGACCCACTGGTGCGAAGCAACTTCAAATTGACGTTCCTCTTCATTCGGACGCTGAACCGTGCCGACGTCCCAGTTATAGGTCGCCATCCGGTTGCTTGCGCTGAGTGGAAATGTGGCCTTGAGGTTGACACCTTTGGTTTTCCAATGGATCTGGTTGGCAAACTCGATGCGATTACCTGCATCCCCTGCCGACAAGCGAACGGTCTGGACAAAGTTGGAGCCTTCCGTTTCGCGCTCCACCCGAACCGCCACGCGGGCTGGACCACTCTCGACCACGGTTACCTTTGCTGGTCCAGTCACGTAAGCTTTCGGCGCACGCTGCTCGTCAGCGAAGTCCATATTCCAGGCGGGCCAGTTCTTCGGATTATCCGTGGAGATGGCCAAACGAATCGGCGCGGACAGCAGTTCGCGATTGATCTTCTTGTCGAGAATACTGGAGACGTCTCCGTTCTGATCGAGGGTTACCAGATAGCGCGCGTTCTCGAGGGAGGAGTCAGAAGCCTTCAACTCCGGAGTCGAAGCTTGAGCCTCGGTTGGCTGCACATCAAATACGGCGTAGCCCACCGAAGGCACATGGGCCAGGAAAAGAACCTTTGCCGTCTGGTTGTCTTCGCCGGAGACTTGCGCGGGTACTTCGTTACCTTCGGGTCCGGTTACTCGAACGGAGCTAGGAATTCCGTTGGGAAACTGAAGGTGCGCTTCGACGATATCTTCGCGCTCAACGTTCAGCGGGTTGTACACAACAATCGGAGTACCCTGAGTTTGAGTATTCATCGCGGAGGCGACAGTGTCAGTAGCGCTGCTAAGGATGCTGGCGAACTGATTCATTGCGATGATGTCGTCATTCCACGCGAATTCAAAAGCCTTCGGGGTAGCGGTGCCCGGGAGAAGATCGTGAAATTGCCCGCCCATCACTAGGGTCCATGCCGCATTCAAGCGCTCCAGCGGATAGGACTGTCCACCCAGCCAGGCAGCCGCGAGTGACGCCTTCTCCGCGGCGTCAGCCAGCAATTCGTTCTTGCGAATCCAGCGCTTCTGATACGCTTCGGAGGTGATGGATCCGGCCGAGTGATTGATCAGCTCAAGATCGCCTTTGTAACGTGGCATGCGATCGGTGTTGCAGCACTTCAGGAGGTCATTGAACATCTGATCAGCTTTCGACCAGACAACCTGAATCGGGCCATCGCCCACTTGCACCGGACTCGTGAGCGCTTCCCCGGGCTCCTCCTCGGATTCCCACTCGGCTGGTGATGATGACGGTTCCGGAAGCGAGGCTTTCCCCTTGGTCACAATGGCTTCCATTAGCTTTACGGATGACTCAGTCGGCGCGCCGCCAATGTCACCCGTGCCGACATAGTGATAATCAGCCTTGATGCCACTCAGATCACCGTTGATCTCGATACGCTTCACCCAATCTTCTCGCGGCCTGGTTCGGAATGCGTTCTGTTGGTCGCTCTGATTGGGATCTGGCGGTGGAGGAGGAGGCGGCGTTTTGCTGAGGTCGTATGTTACTTGGCTTCCGTAGGTCAGCGGGTTTAGCGCCGCGATCACCGAACTGCCGTCAGTGCCCTCCCAGATGCCGACATTAAACGGAATGCCTTTGGGGGTTTTCTCCGGCGATGACGGGCCGCCGACATGAGGTGCTGGCTGCCAGTCAGCGGAGAGTTTCTGAGTGGAGAACCCCTTGATTCCGGCGTGATGCAAAATACTTGGTAGTGAAGCCGGAAAGCCAAAACAATCCGGCAACATGTATTCGGAGCTGGCAGTGCCGAATTCGCGACGGAAGAAGTTGTTGCCATAGAGAATCTGCCGGAAGATCGATTCGGCGTTCGGCGAATTCACGTCCCCTTCCTCCATCGAGGAGCCCGCTGGAAACCATCGGCCGGCCGCGACGTATTGCTTGAGTCTTGCGAAATCAGCCGGGTAATACTCTTTCATCAGCCGGTAACGGTTCGCGCCACTGAAATTAAAGATGTAATGCGGATACTTGTCGGCCAGCGCGAAATTATTTCGCAGTGTCTTACTGAGATATTCGCGGATGGTTTGGGGATACTCCCATCGCCACTCCGTGTCCAGGTGCGCGTAGCCGACCACGTAAAGCGTCGGTTGTTTCGTCAAATCGATAGAGGTGGCGGTGGCTAACGGTTTCTTTTGGTCGGACGGCGGGCTTTTTGCTACCTGACCGGCTACAGAGTTCAGCCACACACCCAGGTACAAAAACGACCGCAGCAGCCAGCGTGATCTTGCTTGCATTCGTGGCTCTCCATGACAGATGTCTCAGAAGCTGGCCACCCCGGCGAACTCCGCCCGATGCCGGGTGGCCTCAACTGACGTGTGTTTCGGTAGGGAATTATAGACTCTGTTAACTCTTCCGGTTCCAAGTCCCTGGTTCGTTGTCGTTGATCGGGTTCGAGTCCAAAAAGTTCCTTAAGCGGAACAGCATAAAGATAGTACGCCGCGAGTTCTTGCTGATCCGCTGGCGTCCTGGCCGTCGTCAACCATGCCTTCAGCTCGTTCTTTGTCAAAGTCTGCGAATTTCCCGCCACCGCCGTTGCCACCGCAAGACAGAACAGCGAAGCAAGCACGACAACGACGTGTACAACCTCCACGCGTGCTGAATTGATTGTTTAATCTCCGTTTAGCTCGCTGACCAAATCTCTTTCCGTACGTAACATATCGCCGTTGAGATCAAGAAGGGACTAGAGCAGTAAGAGCATTCTTGCGGCGACGCCGGCGTCCTCGCGCCCTGCTAACGGAAGTAGTAGTGGTCGAAAAGTTTATGAAGACTAATCAAAGCTTTAATAGAGATTTTCACGCCCTTTTCATGGGTTGCCCATGATCGTCCGACAACCCAGTTGGCAGTTGAGGCAAAGCCAATCCCTTCCTTGGACAGCAGAATAGGGGACGACGCCGAGGGAATAGACTTTACGAATGCCTTACGTTTTGCTTGCGGGATCTTTACGGCCACTCTGATCCAATGAGGCTGGCCGGAGGACCTCCAAAAGCCGAGACGGAATGCACGGTCGGTTGTTTTGCACGCTGATTTCTCGGTGAGCGAACTAGATCGCGACCTTCGAACCAGAAAAGGATTGGAACGTGAAAACCATGAAAACTCCCTTGTGCAAGAACGCAGCAGTTGCAATTTGCTCCTTGATGGCCCTGAGTTTTTCTTTGGAACGCTGTTACGCCCAATCTGAGCCAAGAACTACCGCCACTCCGACCAAGGTGGCGAAACTGCACGAGCCGGCAGAAGGCCCGGCGAGCACCGACACGGGTACGACCGCAGGCACAACGTCAAGCCGGCCAGCAGACCCCACTGAACCAGGCATTCCGCCCGCCGTAGCGCGCGAGCTCGAAGCGATGAAACTACGGATTCTGCAACTCGAAGCCGAACTGAAAGGCCGCTCGGCAAGCGGTCAGCTACCGTCAGCTGCGGGCGCACCAATTGCCAAAGGAAACGAAATGCCCGCCACAGCGATCGTTCCCGGTGCTGCCCCTGCCTCACCAGCGCCGGCCTCCGCAACGATCTCGACATCGCTTGCGTCGCCACTGGCACCCCAGGAAGCGACACCACCGGCACCCGCTCCGGAAGTGGATGACGTCACTCCCTTTGCTTACGCCGATTGGACCTGGCTTAACGGGAACGCCCGCAACAAGGACGCAGTGTGGGATTCGAAATTCTTCACTCCGGAAATTCGATTCGACACCCACTTTGTGAGCAGCTTTAACCACCCCAAGGATGACTCACTTGGTGGATCAACGGAGATCTTTCGATCCAACGAAATCCAACTGGAACAGATCAGCGTAGGTGGTGACTTTCACTGGCAAAACGTTCGTGGCAGGATTTTGACCATGGGCGGCATGTTTGCCGTCACTACTCCGCGCAACGATGCCAGCGTCGGACGCGGTCAATGGGACCTGCGTGGGGCTTATAAGTACTTCTCCGAGGCCTATGGTGGGTACCACTTCAACGTAAATCACGGGCTCAACGTCGATGCGGGAATCTTCGTGTCGTACATCGGCTTGTTCAGTTACTACAACTTCGATAACTGGGCGTACCAGCCATCGTATGTGTCCTCTAACACGCCATGGTTCTTCAATGGTCTTCGAATTCAGTGGTTTCCCACCAACAAATTGAAAATTGAGCCGTGGATCATCAACGGATGGCAGTCCTACGGCAGGTTCGGTACAAAACCGGGCCTCGGCGGGCAGATCTTATACCGTCCCACGCCATGGCTCTCGCTGGTGTTCAACAATTACGGCATGGGCGAGGATACGCTGTGGACTGGCAATACTCCTATCGGGCGCTCGCGCATTCATACCGACGACAGCATTGAAGTCAAATACTACGACAAGCCAACGAAGACGCTGGACAAGATGGCATTTTCACTTACCGGGGATTTGGGGTGCGAATACGGCGGGGGTGTGAGTTGCTACAAGAATAAGCCGCTCGTCGGCACCAAGGGTGGCCCCCAGCAGAGCTTCGCGGGTTGGATGCTCTACAACCGCTGGTGGTTCAAGAAGGACACCTATGGCCTGACCATTGGTGGAGGCGCGTTCGACAATCCCGGGCGTTACCTCACGCTCCTGCAACCGATCAATGGAGCCGATGCTGTGTCCGGATCGCCGTATTTCCCCGCCTCTCCTGGGCTGCCTTTCAAGGCCTGGGATACGTCCATCACATGGGACTGGATGCCCAAAGAGTACATCACGTTCCGCTGGGAGTACGGCTACCGCCACGCCGACGTTCCCTACTTCACCGGCCGCGGCGGGATCACGCCGCCAACCGGCAACAATGGATTCCCCGGTCAATATGTGTGCAATGACGGCACGCCGGCAGGGACGTCTTTGACATCTTCGTCGTGCAGCGCAAACAGCGGCGTCTGGTTCCCGGACCTGCGGAAGGACGAACCCAGCATCCGGCTAGCCATTATGGTCAAGTTCTAGGCGTTTCAGTCGACGGGCCCTGGTGCACACGGCAGGCATGCGCGCAAAGCGAAATGCGGACAGCGTTCCGGAAACGGTTCCGACTCCGACGCTGTCCCTTGACCCTTTACTGCGAGCGGAGCCCCTGCGGCAGCTGTATCGGTCGCCCTCCGCGTGTGGTTCCAGCAAGCTCTTAAGGCGCCCGGGCGGAAGCGGCGTCGAGTCTGCACCGGTGACGGGGAAAAGAATGGCTTTCTGGCTGGGGAGAGTAGGTTTGGCCGTTAGCCCCGACCGGCGGCGCGCTACCGCAGACCCGACTTACTTATGAAAAACAGAAACCTGACACGCATCTATCTTGGCCTCGTGTTGACTGTGCCATTGATGTTGTGGGGCTGCAACGGACACGCGGATGCGGCGGCCGAAGCGCCGCCTCCCCCCAACGTCGTTCCTGACGTGGACCTGAATCTGTTTGCTGTCGACCATCCCGAGCAATTTCCATTGGTACCAGCTGCCGCTCGTCCCACAACGTCCGAGTTAGTCGCCACCGGTACCGTGACTCCTGATGTCTCCCGGAATGTACCGGTCGTCTCGCTGGCGTCCGGGCGGGTAGTCGCGATTCAGGCGCGGCTGGGCGATACGGTGAAGAAGGGCCAAGTGCTGCTAACCATTCGGAGCGACGACGTGGCCGGCGGTTTCGACGCCTACCGCAAGGCCGTCACCGACGAACTGCTGGCGCGAAAGCAGCTGAATCGAGCCGCAGACCTGTATGTGCACGGCGCGATCGCGATGCAAGACCTCGAAGTCGCACAAGATGCTGCCGAGGATGCCAAGGTCACCCTCGAGACGGCGACTGGGCACCTTCGGCTGCTGGGCAATGATCCCGACAAACCCAAGGGTATCGTGGACATCGTTGCGCCCATCTCAGGCGTGATCACCGATCAGCAAGTGACGAATGCAGCGACCGTGCAGGCCTACTCGTCGCCAAGCCCGTTTACGATTTCCG
>DATMPS010000071.1:0-5561 GCA_035567435.1 Terriglobales bacterium
GGACGACGGCCTGAGGTTCGAGTGCAAGGTTGTCGCGCACCCAGCGGGCGACGTCGATCAGGGTCATCCCAAAGAGTTCAAGCAGCAAGAAGACTGCGGTGTTGATCGCGAGCAGCCAGGTGACCGCTCGGGTAAAGGGCGGGAGGCTCAGCGTCATTTCTCGGCTTCGTACCACGATTGGCTCCGGTCTCTCTTAATAAATCAGCGGTTGTAGCTAATACTTTCTCACCTTTCGGGCTGGGGCACCACCGGCAGGCTGCGGTGCCCTGCGCCATCGACTGCGCGCACGGCAAAGATCACATTATCCTTCGAGAGCGGCAGCGTGGCATGGGTTACATTTCCAACTGGCTGTGCGTGTTCCCATTCCGGGCTGGCGGTGTCGCGCCACAGCACTTCGTAGGAAGCGCCGCTTGGCGAAGCTTCCCATGTAAGAGTCGAATCGTTTTCCAGCTCCTTAGTTTGGAGACGAACCTTCGCGGGCGGCGCGGGCGCGGACGCGAGAGAAGCCAGCGCCGCGGCGTTTACCCGGGCCACGTTCGCGACGTAATCGAAATTCACGAACTTGGGCAAGTCGCCGTATTCGATGCCATTTTCGGTGCGAACGTTCTGGTGCTCATGGTTGTAGTCCTCGCGGTATTCGGTGAAGCGGACAGCAGAGTAACCCTGCTCGTTGAAGGAAATGTGGTCTCCGCCGCGCAGATAGCGGTCCAGACGGAAGACAATCAGGGGCCTGGCAGCGGTTTTGTAGGTGCGGCTGACTTCAGCGATGTAACGCGCCAACTGGCGCGATGCGGAATCGTTCTCACCGCCCAGGTTGCGGATCCGCCGCACTTCTGTATCGGTGGCGGCAAGCGGTACGCCTTCGGAGAAAACGCGCACGATCTCTGAGTTCTGCCGGGGGCTGCGATCGCCGCCGACGATGTCATTGTTGAGAGCGGCTTCGATGTCCCAACCTTGGTCTTTCGCCATCTTCGCGAAATGAGCGCTGCCGTTCAATCCCTGCTCTTCGCCGGCTACGGTCAGAAAAATAATAGTTGCGGGAAACTTCAGCTTGCTCAGGACGCGGGCACACTCCAGGCTGACGGCGGTGCCGCTGCCATCGTCGTTGGCGCCGGGAGCGATGCCGCTCGCGTCAAACGTGTCGCTGTTACGCGAATCGTAGTGGCCGGTGACCAGCACGATGCGTTTTGGACTTTCCGGATCGGTGCCCCTCAGGACCGCATAAACATTGGTGATTAGAGTGGGCTTCGGAATCCGGTCGCCGGGGTTTTCGGTGAAGCTGTCGGTCTTGACCTCGAGGCAACCGCCGCAATCGTGCGAATAGCGTTCGAATTCCGCTTTGATCCATTCCCGAGCCGCGCCTATGCCGTGGCCCGCCTTGATAGAATCCGGGTCCTGGGCGGAGAGCGTGAGGCGGGTTTGAAAACTTACCAGCTTCTCGACGTTGGCCTGGATCCGCTGCGCCGAAACATCGGCCAAGGCGGCGGTGATTTGAGGATCCGCCGGCGGCCTGGGTTCGAGCCTATCTGCCTGCGCGACGGTGCGGTAGGGTACAGACGTGAGCAATGCGGCCAGCAGTGCGAGAATTGGGCAAATTCTGGAATGAAACATGATGTCCACAGGGTAAGCTTATGACCGCAACTTTTTCCGGTGACCAGCCACTTGACCTCTGGCCCCGAAGAAACTAAATATTAACAGGAGCACTCTTACCAGGACACCCGTCCAGCCCGGAGGCCGTCATGATTTATTGTCCCGAATGCGAGACCAACCTCGATATTGACGAGGAGGAAGTTGACGAAGGCGAAATCGTTTCCTGCCCGGAGTGCGGCACCGATTTCGAAATCGTTACGGTTAGCCCCATCGAACTGAAGCCGGTGGAAGACGCGGTCATCGATGAGGAAGAGTTAGAGGAAATGGGGGACGGGGACGATTCCTAGGTCTGCCCGTATGCCGGTGTTTTCCTCACGAATCCGCCTAAGGCTCCTGACCGCACTCCTTTGCTTCGTCGCCCTCCCTATATCCCCCCATAAGGTGTTAGCCAATCCGGCCGCGCCGGTGTACCAGCGGCCCGACCAACCCTACGCCCTCATTTTCGGGACGGTGTGGGGGCCGGATGACCATCCGTTATATGGTGTGAAAGTGAAGATCCGCCGTGCGGACCAGAAGAAAGCGCACTGGGAGCTGTATTCTGATCACCATGGAGAATTTGCCCAGCGGGTGCCTTCGGGCCCAGCGGACTACCTGGTCCGGGCAGACTTGAAGGGCTATAAGTCGGCTTCTGGCAAGGAGTTACATCAAGACGAAGAGGTCAGGGTCCACGTCGATAAGGATGAGCGCCAGGACCTCGGTTTGCATCTAAAGCAATAGCGCGGAGTGCGGGTGTTCCGGGGAGGAACCTCATGACGAAGCACGCGGCGGTGGCTCTAATGGTTCTTGTGAGTCTTGCCGTAGCCAGCCTGCCCGCTGACGCCAAGGACAAGAGTGGCGACTCCGGACGTCTGTTGACCGGGAGAGTCGTCGACAAGCAGGACGCTCCGCTTCCCAGTTCCGTGGTTTATCTCGCCAATACCCGCACCCGTGCAGTGAAAACTTTCATCGTGGGCCAGGATGGCATGTACCGCTTCCCTGCACTCTCGCCCAACGTGGACTACGAGGTCTACGCCCAATACAAAGACCGCAAGAGCGACACCAAGACAGTCAGCCAGTTTGATACCCGCCCGACGGTAAACATTAATCTCAAGATTGATATGAAATAGGGTCTTTGCAATGTGGGCGCGGGCACCCGCCCGTGCGTCCCTGTTTACTGGTTTGTTTCTTCCAATACAATGCCGCCGCCTCCACGAGCGAGGACGCTCGCGCCCACATTTTTGATTGCTCCTCTATGGGTCGATTCAGTAGCATTCTCTTCAAGTTCAGTATGAGCCGATCGGATCCGACGGGCGCGCTGCTCCTGGGCACGGGAGCGGGAGTTTGGATTTTCTTCAAGGGCTTCCGCGTGTTTCGTGAATTCAAGATCGTCGCCGACACGCCCTGCATGCCCATCCGCAGCATTCCCATGGGGCTGGTGCAGGTGCGCGGTCAAGCTCTGACCGATCAACTGATTCCCAGTCCCATCACCCGCACGCCCTGTTGCTTTTACCAGGTCAAGATCGAGCACTACGAATCCGGCGAACATGGAGGATGGAAGCACTATCGCACGGACATGGACGGCGCCAAGTTCTACGTACAGGACCAGACCGGCAAAGTACTGGTTGATTCTTATTCGGCGGAATACGATTTGCCGGAAAGTCCGCCCAGAGTTGTAGATGGCGCCCACATCGCGCCTCTTATGGGGACGGGAGCAAGCGACCAGGAACTGCTTCAGTATGTTCAGACAGCGGGAGTTCACCACCTTGCCGACAAGATGCAGCACTGGCTGGAACACAAGGGCCCTCTCGACGATCCCAGGCACGAGCAGGGGAGGCAGACTCTTCTGGAGATTGCCCGCGCGCTGCCCAAGGCGATGTCTGGCGGGGCAAGCGTCCCCAGCCTCATCCCGGCTGGTCTGATCGAAAAAATCAAGGCGTCACCACCGCTGGCCGATCCGCAAAAGGAAGCGCAGCGGCAGAAATTTCTACAGCAGCTTCACGAGACTGGCACGGTGCCCATGCCGTCGATATCGATATCTGTCTCCTCGGCTACGGGCCGCTACCGTTTGCGTGAATTTCTCGTTCTGCCGGGGCAGGAGTATCACGTTACCGGGACCTGCGTGGAGAACCCCGATTCGCGTGACGCACATGACCGGAACATGATTGTATTGGGACAGAACGAGAAGACCTTTCTCATTTCCTGGAAGGCAGAGCGGGAGGTGCAGCAAGGTCTGCGCAAGCGGGCGCTGGGGATGGTGTTTGGCGGGGCGGCACTGGCGCTGTCTTGTTTGGCTTTGCTGCTCGGGCATTTGCATTTGTACTAGGGCGAGTTTGGTTGAGGCAGAGCACATAAAACGGTCGCTGCCGATTCTCTTACAGGGGGCACCTCGACTCTGCGCGGGGCAGGCTCTTCGACTGTGTGGCCGCTTCGCAAGCCAAGCGGCCACCTCGCTCAGGATGATAGGGGAGTGAAAATGGGTGTCAGCATTGTTGCGGCTGCGCTGATCTTCTTCGTTGTGGCGGGACTTTTGCTGTACCTGATCATCATGTACAACGAGCTGGTGCGCCTGCGGAATGATAATGACCGCGCCTGGGCGAATATTGACGTTTTGCTCAAACAGCGCCGCGACGAAATCCCGAACCTGGTGGAAACCGTTAAGGGCTACATGCAACACGAGCGGGAGACGCTGGAGTCGGTCACGCAGGCGCGGGCCGCGTCGATGAATGCGGCCAGCATCGGGCAGAAGGCGCAGGCCGACCTGATGATGACAGGGGCGCTGCGGGGGTTGTTCGCGGTGGCGGAGAATTATCCCCAGTTGAAAGCGAACGAGAATTTTTTGAAGCTGCAGAACCGTATTTCGGAATTAGAAGAGCGCATCGCGGATCGCCGTGAGTTTTTCAACGACGATGTGAATACGTACAACACCCGCATCCGGCAGTTGCCAGAGGTATTCCTGGCGAACCTGATGGCTTTGCAGCCGCGGGAGTTTTTCAAGGTGTCGGATGACGACCGAAAGCTGGTGGAAGTGAACCTGACACCGTAGCTGGAGTGGCGCGGGCGCCTTCGCCCGCCAAAGCCGAGACCAAGGCAAAAACCGCAAGTCAAAATCAAAAGCCGCGGGCGAGGGCGCCCGCGCCCCACGTTCAGTTGTTTTCGCTGCCGGCGCGCTTCCACGACATTAGCTCGCCGATGGTGGAACCGCCGGTGCTTGATACCGGTTGCTTATAGGCCTCGACTTCGGAACGGGAGGCCTCCTCGCCGACTGCCTTGATACTCAAGCCGACCTTCTTTTCTTCCTGATTCATCTTGATAATTTTGAAGTCGTGCTCGACACCCGGTTCCAGGGTCAGGGGCTGGCCATTCGCATCCACGGCTTCGCTGTTGTGGCAGAGACCTTCGATGCCTTCAGCGATCTCGACGAAAGCGCCGAAGGTGGCTACCCGCAGGACTTTGCCGTGCAACACGTCGCCCACATGATGCTGTTCGAAGAAAGTCTCCCAAACGTCGGGCTGGAGTTGCTTCACGCCCAGGGAGAGACGCCGCTTGTCTGGCTCGATCGCCAGGACAATGGCCTTCACCTTGTCGCCCTTCTTCAGCACTTCCGAGGGATGTTTGACGCGCTTGGTCCAGCTTAGATTGCTGACGTGGACCAGGCCGTCAATGCCTTCCTCGATTTCGATGAACGCGCCGAAATCGGTGAGATTGCGCACCCGGCCTTCGACCGTGGCGCCCACCGGATATTTGTCATGCAGCGCGTCCCAGGGATTGGCCGCCAACTGGCGCATGCCCAGCGAAATGCGGCGCTCCTGCGGATTAACGCTCAACACGACGCAATCGACCTGATCGCCAACGTTGACCAGCTTCGAGGGGTGCTTGATGCGTTTGGACCAGGTCATCTCGCTGACATGGACCAGGCCTTCGATGCCCTGCTC
>DATMPS010000072.1:0-51376 GCA_035567435.1 Terriglobales bacterium
TCTCGGTGGAGTTCGGCCCCGGGATCAGGTTGGTCGCGCTCAGCAAGTCAAGAAACTCAGCACGGGTCAGCCAGCCCCGCCGGGTCACGACCTCTTCTTCCATCATGGCGATATGGACCGCCGGTCCCCCGATCGCGGTGAAGCCCAGCCTCAGAAACAGAAGACTCAGTTCCAGCAACGAACCGCGTGGTTTTTCCGCATGCTTAGTTGGGGAATTCTCGGTGCAAGGCTCGGGCATCGCGGTCCAAGGAGTGTCGAGAACTGGAGTTTAATACGGAATGGATTTCGCGCTGCTGCGAACTCGAAGCGAGCACGTTCAGGTCGCGCGCTTTGCGAATGGATGGAATTACGGCGAGCTGTGCCCCGCGCACTTCAGCACTCCCAGGTAAGCATTCCACGGACCCACGGCCTCCCGGTATTGATACGCCATCACCCGCGCAAGCTGGTGCAAATGCGTCAGGTCATGCGCGGCCCAGGTCGCCAGCAGCTCCGACAAAGTGACCGCTCCGAGCTCCGGATGCCGTCCCCGCCGCCCAAAGTCCTCCGGCCGCAGATTCAGCGCCCGCAACTCGCGCAGGTTCTCCGACCTCAACCGCGCAAACTCATCCAGCAACTGCGCGAGCGACTTGCTTTCGCTCTCTCGCGCCTGCGCCCACCGGTCAAAAGGCTCAAAGGCCCGCGTCTCGCCGAATTGCAGAATCATCTTGGTGCGCGGCATCCAGTCAGTGCGTTCGCCGTGGATGAGGTGGCCCACGATGTCGTACGCGCTCCAGGTCTTTTCCCCTTCATTGCGGTGCGTCCAAGGCTCGGGAAGGTGGCGCAGCAGCGCATTGAGCGTTGCGGGTGTGCTGGTGAGAAGCGATAGGGTGTGTTCCAGGTTATGTTCCATGCCAGCTGGTGAGTTTGGATGCTTGAAGTGGGCGCGAGGAATCAGACGGGCACGCTGACATGATCCGGGCTAGGCCCTAACCGGAGCAACTTCACGCCTCCCCGAACACCTCAGCTGTGAACGCCTCCAGCGTCGCCCCCATCTTCCAGGCATCCCCCGGCAGCCCCGCCTTGCGGCACGTCTGTTCCAGGAAGGTGACCCGGTCCCACCCGTGCTCGGCCGGCACCTGTGGGAGCAGCAAGCCACGGTGCCCGGCCAAGCTCACCATCAAACCGTGCCGCCCGATTTCTACTTGCGCCGCTGCGATTGGCTGCAGGGGCGAAAGCACGCTGAGCGATGCCTCGAGCAACGGCGCCTCGTCGCGGCTCACAGGCGGGAAGCGCGAGTCGTCGAACGCGGCCGCGCGCGCCGTCTCTGCCACCGCCCGGAACAGCGGCGCCATCGGGAACACGTACCCGACACAGCCACGCAACTCGCCGCGCAGATAGATGGTCGTGAACACGCCGCGGGGCTCGGCCAGATGCGCCGACGGCGCTTCAAGCTGGAACTCGCGTCCCTCCACCGCCGCTTCAATCGATGCGTGCGCCAGCTTCAGCAGGGTGGCGCGTTCGGGCCGGGAATACTCGGAGGTCTCAGGTCCCGTGGTTGAGGGATGAGCTTGTGCGGGTGGCGAGTTATGAGGTGGGAACGGCATTTCGTTTCCGCCGGCTCAGGACGAAGGCGCGCCGGCGGCTCCGTACCACTTGCTTGTCGATCTTCGACCAGAAAGCGGCGAAGTAATCGACCGCGGAAATCAACGACAGACACACCATAAACCAGATCGCGCACCACGCGATCCAGTGCACCGGGAAGAAATACGAATGATAGAGCGGCCACTCTTTCCAGCGATGATCGAGAATCACCGCCACCACCGAAACAATCTGCACCACCATCTTGAACTTGCCCAGATCGCTGGCTTCGATGGTAAAGCCTTCCGACGCGGCAATCCCGCGCAGCCCGCTCACCAGGAATTCGCGCCCAATCACGATCACCGCCACCCACGCCGGGACCAGGCTCGGATTGAATTGCACCAGCGTGATGTAAGCCGACGCGATCAGCATTTTGTCAGCCAGCGGATCGAGCAGAATCCCCATGGTCGTGATCTGCCCCCGCTTGCGCGCCAGGTAGCCGTCGATGCCGTCAGTGATCGAAGCCCCGATAAACAGCGCGGAGGCCAGCAACTCTTTTTCGCCGTTCTGGCTCGTCAGCCGTCCGGTCGAAAGAATCCAGATCAGTAGGGGGATGCTGAAGATCCGAACAAACGTGATGGAGTTAGGCAGATTCACCGGGGATCATCAGCGCTGCAGAAATAGGAAAACAGCGATGGCTGATTATCCTCCACGGCGCAAGGGGAAAGCAATGGATGGAAGGGCAGCCTAAGGGCCTACTTCGAGACGGGTTTCTTCACCGGCCAAATGTCCCTAACCGGATCGCGAAATGGCAGCCAAAAATTCCAATAGCACTCGATATGATATTCACAAACGTGCAGCCGGCGACCGCTGGAGTGCAACAGTTCAAAGACCGGCGTATCGCCCCACTTCTGCGGAAATCCGTCGGGGGCAAGTAGGCATTAACCCTGAAAGGGCTCGCCTTGGCGGGTTAGCGTCAACTCTGGAAGCTCGGGAAAAGTCTGGGTAGAGACGCGGCTCGCCGCGTCTGAGAGCGGGCGGGCTTAGTCCCTAGCACTCTACTCGTGGAAAGGAACGACTGCTATCCGTTCGTCCCCGTCTTCTCCAGCGACTGCAGCACGCTCATCCCCATCTCCATCAGGTTCGAATGCTGGGGAGCCTGCCCGTTGGGCGTCAGCTTGTCGATCAACGTGGGCAGCAATTGCGCCAGCGACGATCCGGCCACCTCGGGCGAGATGCCGGCTTTTGCCGCCAGTTGCTTCACCTGCTCGCTGCCCAGCACCTGCTGAATCTGGTCGGCCGAAATGGGCAGGTTCTGGCCGTTGCCAACCCACGACGAGGCAACCTCTCCCAGCCCTTTCTCGTGAAATGATTGCACCAGCCCCGCCACGCCTCCGGGATGGTTGTTGATCATCTGCAGCAAGCCGGTAGCGAGAGGATTCGAGCTGCCTCCCAGCATGCCAGTGACTGCCTTGTTCTCCAGATCATCGAATAAACCCATAGCACCTCCTTGAATTTTCAGAACGGATTTTGCCGAGCGTGTCCGATCGCAAAAACGGCGCCGCTCGGGCCTAACGACGGACCGTGACGGCGCCGTGGTCTTGCGAACTGGGAGATCTCCTTATTTCTGTTTGGCGATCACCAGGTCCTTGATCTTGGCGTAGGTCGCCGCCGGGATGACCTTCTTCCGCGTCAAATCGGTCTTCGCCTTGTAAGGACGCCCGTCGATGATCTTCTGCGAATACTTTTCGCCGATTCCCGGCAGCGCGTCCAGCTGTTCCTTGGTGGCCGAGTTGAGATCGACCAGATCGGCCGCCGGAGCGGCGGCCGCGGGCGCCGCCTTCTTCGTGCTGGCCTGGGGCGCGGCCATGCTCATGCCGGCCAACAGCGCGAGCGTGAAAATTCCGACCAGCAAACGCGCGATCCAATGTGTGCGTTTCATGGATTCTCCTTAAGAGTATTTAGTCTTTCTTCGACGCTCTGTAGCCGGCCGACTGCGCTTCAGCCTCGGTCATGAATTTGCCGTTCTTCGTCTTGCCGTAGAACTGGCCGCTCTTGTGGTAAACGCCGCTGTCGAGATTGACCCAGACCTTGCCACTCGACTTGGCGGAAGCCACTTCGGAGTCCGACGCGGCTCCGCTGGGAGCTGGCTTCGCGGCCTTTTTCGCCGGTGCCGGGCTGGAACTGGCCGTCGCAGCGCTGGCCGGAGTGCTTGCCGGCGCGCTCATCGCTGACTTGCTGGCCGCAGGCGTGGCCGGCGCCGCCGCCGGTGCTGCCGCCGGTGCGATGCCGCTCGCATCGGCAGTCGCTTTGCTCTTCTTGCTTTTCTTCGCGGGGGTCGAAGCCGCAGCCGTAGTGTCGGCAGCCGCCGCGGAGCCTGCGCCGCTTCCTTTATCGCCGGCGCCCGCGGTTTCCGCGCTTTTCTTCTTCCGGCTTTTCATGGTGGTGCCGGCGGAAGCATCGGCGCTGGCTGACTTGTCTCCCGCGGCAGCCGCATCCGCGCTCTTGCTTTTCTTGCTGCTCTTCTTGGCTGTGGTCGATGTATCGGAGGAAGTCCCCGCATCGGCCGTGGTTTTCTTCTTCTTCGACTTGGACTTCTTGCTGCTGGTATCGCCAGCTGCGGCCTGGTCATCGGCTGTCGCCGTGTCCTTCTTCGCCTTCTTGGATTTCTTCTTCGGGGTGGTCGAATCGGCGGATTGATCGCTGCTCGCTTGCGGTTTCGCGAACACCGGCGCTGCTGACAGGGTGAACAGCAGACACAGCCCCGCGATCCATGTCGCTCTTCGGGTGAGTATGGTCATTAGATTGTCCTCGTGTAATCAGGGCCAATGGGACGGCCCGGCTCTGGAACTACGGGCCCTGGGCTGAATCGCCGCTCGCGCCCCGCACAAAAATCAGGCCACGAACGGTGATGTGAGACGCCCGCGGCCAGCCATGATGCCAGTCCCGGGCGATGGGGTCAACCCCAAGTCACCAAGTCACAAATAGCAAGGTCCTGGCCCCGTTCGCGAAGGCCAAAGAGGAACAATCAACCTGAGCAAAGTGAGGCAACGCCGAACGAAGTCGAAGAGCCTGCCCTGAGCGTCAGCCGAACGGACCCCGTGCCTGCCCCGGGGCAGCAATCAAATTTTCTGCCCGAAGCCTGAGAAGTGCCAAATGCTAGTTGCCAATTGCAACCGCCGCCGTCTGAGTGCTGAGAGCTGACAGATCCTACGCGTAAATCCCGCGCTGCTTGATCGTATACGCCACGCGATCAATCGCCAGCATGTACGCTGCAATGCGATTGTTCACGTGATGCGTCTCCGCGTACCGCACCACATCCTGAAATGCCGACACCATGATCTCTTCCAGCTGCTCGTTGACCAGCGATTCTTTCCAGAAGTAGCCCTGCCGGTCCTGCACCCACTCAAAATACGACGTCGTCACCCCGCCTGCGTTGGCGAGAATGTCGGGAATCACGAACACGCCTTTCTCTGCCAGTACCTCGTCGGCCGCCGCGGTGGTCGGCCCGTTCGCGCCTTCCGCTAGGATCTTGCATTTCACCCGGTCCACGTTCCGGCTGGTGATCTGGTTTTCAGTCGCGGCCGGAATCAGAATCTCGCAGTCGGTCACCAGCAGCTCTCCGGCGGGATACTTCTCCGCTCCGGGGAAGCCCTGAATGGTTCCGTTCTTCTGGCGATATTCCCAGAGCGCTTCCACGTCGATGCCGTTCTTGTTGTAGAGGCCGCCGCCGACTTCGTCGAGCCCAATGATCTTGTAGCCCGAAGCGGCCATCAGGCGCGCGGCGTTCGACCCGACGTTGCCAAAACCCTGCACGATCACCCGCGTCCGGTCGCGGCTCAATCCCAGTTTCTTGATGGCTTCGTCGCACACGATCAGCACGCCCCGGCCCGTGGCCTCGCGACGCCCACGCGATCCGCCGATGTTGATCGGCTTGCCCGTCACCACCGCGGTGACCGTCTGGCGCATGTGCATGGAGTAGGTGTCCATCATCCACGCCATGATCTGCTCGTTGGTGTTCACGTCCGGCGCGGGCACGTCTTTCTCGGGCCCGATGAAGTCGACCAGTTCAGCGGTGTAGCGCCGGGTCATACGCTCCAGTTCGCCCATCGACATCTTGTGCGGATCGCAAATCACTCCGCCCTTGGCGCCGCCAAACGGAATGTTCACCACCGCGCACTTCCAGGTCATCCAGCTGGCCAGCGCGCGCACTTCGTCGAGGGTCACGTCGGGCGCGTACCGGATCCCGCCCTTGGCCGGACCACGCGCAATCGAATGCTGCACCCGAAAGCCCGTGAACACTTCCAGACTGCCGTCGTCCATCTGCACCGGAATGTGCAGGATGATTTCGCGGGTGGGATAGCGCAGCACCCGCCACAGGCCTTCATCGAGGTTCAGCTTGTGCGCGGCCAGATCAAATCGCGCCGCCTGCGATTCCCAGGGATTGGTTTCCTGCTCCATCACCACGCTTTTCATGGAATCTCCAACAATGATTGCAGTTGATAAGATGCGTTCCGCCCTCAGGTCGCTACACCCCTAGGCACACAAATCGAGCAGTATATGAGCGGGATGGCAACATGGCAAGCCGGAAAGTTAACGAAAGAGTAAACGAATCGGCACTTGGCAATTAGCACTTGGCATTTAGCGCGTAGCTCGCTCGCTTCCCCACCCGGCTCCATGGAGGAGCGATCTGTTCGTCGGGGGACCGAAGGCCAGCTTTTGTAGCGCCGGCGTCCCGCCGGCTGTCGCGAGAACATCCTGCTCTAACCGCGGCCGAACATTAAGACCGGTTGGCCATCTTCGGATCCCAGAGGCTAAATGCCAAGGGCCAAGTGCCAACTGCCAACTGCCAGCGGCTACCAGCCACCCGCCATCAGCCGATTTTCATTTCCATTCCTTCAGCCGCCGCCCGCACCCGGGGATAGTAATTCCGCGCATCCCGCACAACTTTGTCGATCAGGCCGTCGTCGTGGTCCGGATCGTGATGAAACAGCACCAGTTCCTTCGCTCCGCTCTCCATCACGATGTTGACCGCCTCGCGCCAGTGACTGTGTCCCCAACCCCGGCGGCGGGCTTCGTATTCTTCCGGAAGATACTGCGCGTCGTAGATCAGCACATCCGCGCCTTCGGCGAGGCTGCGCACGTTCTTGTCGAACACCGCGTCGCCGGGCTCGTTGTCGGTGGCGTAGACCAGTGTGCCTTCTTTGGTTTCGAGCCGGAACCCCATGCAGCCTTGAGGATGGTTCAGCCACATGGCGCGCATGGACGCGTGATCGTCCAGCTGCGTCTGGCCTTCTTCAATGTCGTAGAAACTCCGCTGCGCCTTCATCTCGCTGGTATCCACCGGAAAGTAGGGGGACGCCATCTGCTCTTCCATGACGCGTTGCAGGCTGCGGGTACGCCGCGAGGAGTGGAAAACAAAGCGGTTCTCGCCGTTTTCATACAGCGGGCGGAAGAAGGGAATGCCCTGGATGTGGTCCCAGTGAAAGTGCGACACGAAGATGTGCGCGGCGACCGGCTTGCCGTTCGACTCCAATTCCAGTTGCTGGCCCAGGGTGCGGAAGCCGGTGCCGCAGTCGAAAACGTAGAGGTTGTCGCCAAAGCGTACCTCGACACACGAGGTGTTCCCCCCGTAGCGCAAGTTCCCGGCTTGAGGGGTGGGCGTCGACCCGCGCACCCCCCAGAACTTGACCCGCATGCTCCCCCGTTCCGCAGACTTTCGGCTGAATCTTAATCTTCCGATGCAACTGTCCACCCGTCAATTGTTTCGCTGGTTCCGAAAGTAACCGAGGCGGGGCGTTTTGCCCCACCAACGACGCAGGGTAGAGACGCGGCGAGCCCCGTCTCTACCACGAGAGTTACCGTTTCCGCGAAATCGATGCCCATGCCAGGCTTCCCCTATAATTGAAAATCCTTACCTAACCCGGCCTTAACCACGTCGGTTACGGGATCAATCTCATGCTGCAGCCCGATTACAAAGAATTCTCGCGCCTGGCCCGCGAGGCCACACTGGTGCCGTTGGTGAAATCCGTCACCGCAGATTTGCTCACTCCCGTGTCCGCCTTCCTTGCGGTCGCAGAGGACGAACCCCATTGTTTTCTGCTTGAATCGGTCGAACGCGGCGAACAGATCGGGCGCTACACTTTCCTCGGCGCGCGTCCCTACATGCGCGTCTGGTCGCAAGGCGACGACATCACCATCGAGCGCGGCAAGCGCCGCGAGACGCGCCGCGGCAACGTGTTCGAAACGCTCAAGGAACTGCTGCGCGCCCACCGTCCCGCGCATATTCCCGGCTTGCCTCCCTTCACCGCAGGCGCGGTGGGGTACTTCGCCTACGATGCGGTTCGCCGCCTGGAAAAAATCGGTGAGCATGCCAAGCAGGATGTGTCCGTTCCCGACTGCCTCCTGATGTTTTTCAACCGCCTGCTGGCCTTCGATCACCTGCGTCACCAGATACACATCATCGCCAACGTCGACGTCTCAGCCGAAAGCTCGAAACGCGCCTACGCAAGGGCGTTGCGCGACATTGCCGCCCTCGAGAAACGCCTCGCCGCCGGGTTGCGCCCGGCACAATGGCAGAAGTCCAAGCCGAAAAAGGGCACGCTCAAGGTGCACAACGGGAGCAGCCGCGAGCGTTACATGAAAAGCGTGGAGCGGGCCAAGGAATACATCGCGGCGGGCGACATCTTCCAGGTCGTGCTTTCGCAGCGGGTCGACTTTCAGCCCGACGTGCCGCCTTTCAACCTGTATCGCGCGCTGCGCACGGTGAACCCGAGTCCCTACATGTATTTCCTGCGCATGGGCGATATGCATGTGCTGGGTTCCTCGCCCGAGATGCTGGTGCGGGTGACCGGGCCGAAACTCGAATACCGGCCCATCGCCGGCACGCATCCGCGTGGCAAGGACGAAGTCGCCGACCGCGTGCTCGAACAGCAGATGCGCACCGACGAGAAAGAACGCGCCGAGCACGTGATGCTGGTCGATCTCGGACGCAACGACCTGGGACGCGTGAGCGAATACGGATCGGTGAAAGTAAAGGACTTGATGTACGTAGAGCGCTACTCCCACGTGATGCACCTGGTTTCGGCGCTCGAAGGCAAGCTGCGTCCGGAACTGGATGCGGTCGACGCTTTTGCCGCCTGCTTCCCGGCCGGGACGCTGAGCGGCGCGCCCAAGGTTCGCGCCATGCAGATCATCGAGGAACTCGAGCCCACCCGCCGAGGTGTCTATGGCGGCGCGGTGCTGTACGCGGATTTTGCCGGCAACCTGGATTCCTGTATCACCATTCGCACCATGTTCATGCACGGCAAGCGCGCTTACTTGCAGGCCGGAGCCGGCATCGTGGCCGACTCCGATCCGGCCAAGGAGTTTGAGGAAAGCCAGAACAAGGCGCGAGCGGTGCTGCGCGCCGTGGAAATGGCTAGGAATGCGTGACCGTCGTCGGTCGTTGGTCGTCGGCTAGGGCCTGCGGACGGCTGATGGCCGATGGGTGTTGGCCGGCGGTCGTTTCGGCGCCCTTTCGGTGCCGGACTCCTGAATTTGGGTTGCCGCGGCTTTTTTTTGCGTTCTTTGCGGTTCAGAGCTTTTTTCGCGGGGACGGGTAAAGCAGTCCTCAGTCGCTGGTCGCAAGTCGTCCGCTTGGGCTTGCTGTCGGCTGACAGCGGGTAGCGGACCCCATTCCCCGTTTTAGCCTAGGGATCACGAGACGCGATCAGAAGCGCGCAGGCGCACGCCGAGCGTCCGGATGACCCCAAAAACCCCCTCGGTTCGACCCTCAGGATGCGCTGTAATCGCTTCTCATCGCCATTAACGGGCATTACAGGCGACGGCCGGGGTGGCGTTTTCGGGCCAGAGTCTGACCCCTGACGCAACTCCCAACAACTTAGCTGGAAGTGAGCATGATTTTCTATTTCAGGACGGTGAGCCCGACTTCCACCTTGAACACTTTCCCGCTCAATGGATCAGTGGCGAACGTGCTTTCCACGGTCTGCCCGTCCCGCAACGTCAAGCTCAGTGCCGAGCGAAACTGCCGGACGATAGGTTCCGGAAATTGTCCCGTGGACGACGGTGAAGATGCTCGGTCGATGGGCACAGCGACATCGCCCTCGATCCACGACCGATCGAGATCCAGTCGAACATCGAACCGGTTGTCTTTTGTGCGATATACCTGGCAATCGATATTGCTGCCGACATCGAGGTACTGCATCCCGTTCTCTTTGCCCGTGTAGACCGGGACCCGGCTCCCCATCTTGAGCACGGACTTCGGCGATTTGCCGTCGGCAATCACCACGATTGTATAGGGCAGGCTCTTCACCTTTTTGTCACCCTCAAACTCCGCAAATGTGACCGCCAATTTCACAGGCGTCGCTTCCGTGGGCCGGGCTTCGGACGTGGTTTCATCGCCCTTACCTTTCTCTTGCGCCGGTACCCACGGCGTTAACATGACCAACGCTGCTGCAAAGCATGCTGCAATTGCTGCTTTCCGCATTCTTCCTCCTTACGCAAACTGAATCTCGACCTATTCCGAATCGGCACTTTCGTCGATCGGATCGTTCCACCTCAACGAATTTGGCTGAAGGTCTGCAAGGTCGACCGAAGGCACGCGCGGCAACTCGGCACCCCTCTCAACTGCCTTTTCGACTGCCGGGCGCACAACCGCTTCCGCCATCGCATCGCGCCCTGCCACACGCGCCACGAACAGCGCAAATGCTCTCGCCTCATCGGGGGGAACCACTACCTCGGGCTCAGGAGTTGCCGCTCGCTTTGCGAGGGTTGACTCAGCCGAAGGCAGATACTGAGCGGAATCGATTCGAGCATGCTGCTTCGTTCCCAGATTTTCAGCCAATCCGCGCGCGGTCTGGGTCACTGGCGGACTCTCGTGGACGCGGAGCGTCGCGGCTTTCAAATGCACGGCTTCGGAGGTTTGTCTTCGCAGCCCCGCCCAGGGATGGGACATCGCAACCAGAACCAGCGCCAACGCCGCGGCGCCCGCCCATGCCCACATGGGACTCCATCCCGATTGCTTCTGCGCGTCTTGTGTCTGCGCCGCTTGGGCGATCTGCGCGTGCAGACCTGCCAGAAAGTCTGCCCGCGGTTTTTGACCCATGCTTGCGCGCAGCGCATCGTCGATCGCGGTAAACAACGCTTGCTCGCCCTCGAGGGTCGTGCGGCATGGTGTGCAACTCTCGAGGTGGTTCGCAAGTTTGCGATCGAGAGGATTTCCGGCGGCCACATTGATCAGGGCGTCTCTGTATTTCTCGCAAGTCATCGCAATTTCTCCGCCAGCCGCTTCCGGGCGAAATGAAGGCGCGACTTCACTGTGCCTACGGGGACTTGCAGTAGTTCGGCCACTTCTCCGAGCGTGTGTCCGTCCAGGGCCGAGAGCAACAGCACCAGCCGCGATTTTTCCGGCAACGTTTCCATGGCTTTCTCCAGGCGCCGCTCAAATTCACCGGAGGCCGCGAGGTCCTCCGCCGTGGGCCGCGGCACCTCGACCGCCCAAAGCGTCTCGCGCAGCTCGCGGCGCCGCACCGAGCGCGCCTGGTCCAAGGCCAGGCGAAACGTGATCCGCACCAGCCAGGCCCGGAAGCACGACCGGTCGCGCAGACGGGGAAAGCGGCGGTACGCTTGCAGGATGGCCTCTTGCGCCACGTCCTCGGCGTCGGGGGCGTGACGCAGGACTCCGCGTGCCACCCGAAACGCGAGCGTCCCGCATTCGGCCAGGCGTTCTTCGAACTCCCGCCGCAGCGCGGTCTGTTCCAGTTCGCGCACCACCTCGGTATCCGTCGAGCGACCGGGCCGGATCAGGGCTATTTCCTGCATCCGCTCTCTCCGTACAATTGCCAGACGCCGCCGTTGGGCATAGGGTTCACTGGAAGTTGGGATTCTTTCAGCGGCGGCTAGGTTGGTTCATGGGAGGTCAAGAGGTCAACGATTGTTGTTGATTCGATGACAATGTCGGGGGCTCGACTAGCGATACCGGCTGGCTATCGGTAGATGTTGTTTTGGCGAATCAACCTTGTCATGATTCGAGGGCTTCCATCGGCGGGTGCGAACCGGCGTCGCCGTTCGGTCCAATTGCCGTGCTCGTCCCAGATTACTTCCCACGCAACCTGGCCAGCTCGATTGCTGGATTTGTGTGTATGGGGATCGACAAACAACTCCGACCCGGTTCCCTCCTTACCCGATGCGTCGAGCACGCTAAATTTTGGGGAATTCCATCCCGATCGAGGTCCGCCGTGTTCTCCTACTGCCAGCCTCCTTGCGTGATCGCAGTCATCTGCGAAAGGATGGGAGGGTTTTTCGGGGGACCGGGGAGTTCAGCGATAGCTTTGGCCGCTGGTGGCGTGGACCTCTGAGCCGCTGAGAAGCTGCACAGCAACGCGAGGGCAAAAGGTCGTGGCAGCAACAATCGTCTCATGGGACTTTACATGTTACGACGAGATCAGGGAACCGCGCCAATTCAGAGCAACAGTTGTAATCGGCCATCGCGGTCATTTGACTGGGTTATGACTGCTATTGATTCCATGACAATGTTGGCTCCCACACCCGAGTAGAGTTGGTGGTGCTGAATCCAACCAACCCGGCTCGGGAGAAAGGAGCTGAACATTCATTTCGCAAAATGTGCGAAATGACTGGGGATTGTCTGGGCCACCCAACCTCGTTGTGGTTTGTCTGTCCGTGTGCATTTTGCTCATTTCGTTTGCACGTTAAAGGATCTGAGGAAAACGGGTAATACCACAATAGAGGGGAGGATGACCTATGAATAAGGTTCTTTTGGGCCTCATGTTGGGAGCAATGCTGGGTGCCATGGACGGAATGACCGCCTGGTTCACGCCGGAGGCGCGAGCGGAGATCGCTGGCATCGTCCTCGGGTCCACAATCAAGGGGCTCATCGCCGGCATCCTCATTGGAGGGTTCGCTCGCAGGGTGCAGTCGCTGGGGCTGGGCATCGCGTTCGGTCTGGCCGTAGGCCTGTTTCTAGCCTTGGTCGTGGCCCTGATGCAGCACGGTTACTATTTCCAAATCATGCTGCCTGGGGGCATTGTGGGTCTCATCGTGGGCTACGCGACCCAGCGGTACGGGCCAAAACTGCAACGGACCTAGGCAGGCGCTGGGAAGGGTTCCCGGCAGGAGGCAGAGGGAGAGATTTTTCAGATTCGGGGGTTCGGAAACAATCTTCGTTGCTGGCGACGTCTGGGGGGCAAGATATGAAAGCGTCTGCATTTTATCGAATCGCCGCTGTTCTTATGCTGCTTTTTGACGCCGGACATACATCTGGGTTTCCCTGGTCCGATCCCAAATGGGGAGTGGATCTTGGCGCAATGCGGTCAACTCACTTCGACATTCTGGGGTCTAGCCGGACTTATTGGGATTTCTATGTTGGGTTCGGACTCTTTGTCTCCGTGTTTCTTCTACTCGCGGTGGTATTAGCGTGGCAGCTAGGCGGCCTTCCGGCAGAGACTTTGGCGAGGATGCGTGGGGTTGCGTGGGCGTTTCCCCTTTGCTTTGCCGCGATCACGGTTTTGAGCTGGGGATACTTCTTTATCATCCCTATCGTTTTCTCAGCCGTAACTACGGTGTGTTTGATCGCGGCAGCATGGCGTTCAGCGAAGCCAATGCAAAGCCGTTAGTTGCATGCGGGGTGAGCCCGCGCGCCGGGCAAACCCGCTGCACTCCGACGCCTCAACTCTTGGCAATCGATCGACAAAAAGCTGAATCACTCGTATCGGGCGGCCCGCTTCAATTTGGAAACATCAGCGGCAATGCTGCGTCAGAAGTGAACATGCAACGCTGGCTGTGACTACAGAACGGCACAACGACCACGCTGTGATGTGCGTGGAGATGTTCGTTTACGTACTTGTGGAAAGCTAGGCCTCGTCCCAGGCGAGTGGGGCCCTGCGCCATCGCTGGGCACGACGCGTCAAAAACTCCAAGCGGCAACACATCGGCTTCGCCAAGTAAGTAGGCGACCGGCCGAACCACAAGTTGTTGGGTAATTTGCTCATCCGTCAGCCTGGACGAGTAACTTGGTCGTGCTTTTAGTCCGTACGGCCAGATGTCGTATCCAGTGCAGTTCTTCGCGTCGGCGAAAGGCAAGAAAGCTAGCGACGGATTCGCAGAATTCGACGCTGGGCCTCCTTGCGCGGTGGCTGAGATCGTCGCTGGGAATGCACTCGCCGTGGGACGCAGGTCATCTACATATGCATAAGAGGAGGGATTCGCGACCACGTAAGATATCGGTATGCCGAGGTTATCGTGGATTTGGTTCAGCATCTCATAGCGCGTTACGAATTGGCCGCCAGCAGAATGGCCGGCCACCACAATCGTTTTTAGATTGGGAAAGACGTCCTTCCGTGCCAATCGGCTAAGAATCTCATCCATAAAATCGAACGAACTGAGTTGGCTACCTACTGCTCGACCACCTGAGCGCCAGGTGTCCGGCCTCTGAACTTCACAGATCCAATTCGCTTCATCGGCGGCGAGTGTGTCGCGGCAATTCCCATTTTCGTTCCCGGGCGCGGTACTGTTCGCTGCGAAGCGCGGCACCACAATGATCGTGTCGTTCAATGCATTAGCCAGGAAAGCGGCGGCAAGCGCGGTGCGGAAATGATTATCCGCGTCGCGGAGGATGCCATGAACAAAAACAAATGCACGCTTGATGTTTTCGTTTTGTATCGTGAATGGATGGGTGCGGTAGACCAGCACACGCGACTGTTGTCCCGCGGGCCTTATCCATTCAGTGCAATCTGATGTCGTCGAAGCGCATGGTGCAGGCAGGACGGCGGCTGCGGCAAGCAAAAGTCCGAAGAACATGAAAAAGTAGGCTACCACACGGAATCAGTCGGCGCGCCCACCTCGCTTAGACCCGCGTGCCGGCCAACCGGCGGCACTACTCCGCCTGGCCGAGAAGTGGTTTGTAAGCACCGACTCACCTTGTCGGCGTGTGCCTGCTGCCCCTATCCTAGGTACCAGTACGCGCAATGGGGGCACAAACGATGCGAATGCAGATCACAACGATGGCAGTTGTCCCGATACTTGGAACCTTGCTGATAGCCGTTCCGGCACCAGCCCAGGGTCCGCAGCAGGGTCGTTGGGCGTCGGCGGATGACCCGGCTGCGCAGCAGATGATCCAGATGGAGCGTGAGTGGGCGGAGGACGGCTGCACGCAGAAGGCAGTTGGGGTGGCGTTCCTCGCGGACGACTTTCAAGGCACAGCACCGCAAGGCGAACGCTATGACAAAGCCGAGGCTCTCAAGCACGACGCGTCCTTGAAGGAGCGCGACTGCCGTCTCGACGACGCTAAGGTACGGTTCTTTGGCGAGAGCGTCGCGATCATCTACGGCAGCGAGCGCGCGCTCCATGCGGACAAAGGCGGCCCGGAAGCGATGCGGTGCCTGGTATGGACTGATACCTGGCTCAAACGTCGCGGAAAATGGGAGATCGTCGCGGCGCAGGACACAGCGGTGCCGTGCAAATAATGCGGCGTCGCTGGGCGATGACAATTGGGAGTTTCTACTTGCCGTAGTGCAGCAGCGAGAACACGTTGTACGGTTTGAGCTTCTCGCGGCCGTTCAGGAAATCCAGTTCCACCACGAAGGCAAGCCCGGCGATCTCTCCGCCCAGCGACGTCGCCAGGCGGGCGGTGGCCTCGGCTGTGCCCCCGGTGGCCAGAAGATCATCGACGATCAGGACGCGCTGGCCCTTCTGCACCGCATCCTTGTGGACCTCGAGCGCGTTGCTGCCGTATTCGAGTTCGTATTCAACTTTGACGGTCGCGGCCGGCAGCTTGCCGGGCTTGCGCACGGGAACGAATCCGGCGTTAAGACGGTAGGCGAGCGCCGGACCGAAGATGAACCCGCGGGCCTCCATCCCCAGGATCAGGTCGATCTGCTTCCCGATGTAATGTTCCGAGAACAGATCGATCAACTGCGCGAAGCCGGTCTTGTCTTTGAGCAGCGTGGTGATGTCGTAGAACAGGATCCCCGGCTTGGGGAAGTCCGGCACTTCGCGGATCAGTCTCTTGAGTTGCTCGGAATTCAACCCCGACATTTACCAGGCTCCTTCGATGCGGAATGCATTCATTCCTTCGGTCAACTTGGCTTCCGATTCTTCCACGTCATCGACTCGCGCGGCTCTTGGGCCTTCGCGCAGGCGCAGGCTCAGAGCGTCCAGTTGCTCCCCGGTGCCCTGGGCTAGGACTTCGACGCGGCCATCGGCTTTGTTGCGCACCCATCCGGCTACGCCGAGGATGTGGGCTTCGCGCTCCACAAACCAGCGAAAGCCGACGCCTTGCACGCGGCCACGAACCAGGAAGCGGCGAGCGTGAGGGATCGGGTGATCGGGTGATCGGGCCATCGGGTGATCTAGAAACCGTCGCCACTTGCGGGCTAACGGCGCGCTGTTCGGTACGACGCGGCAAAAATGGCTACTGGCTCGTCGGCTTCCGCCAACATCCGCTGGCGCGATCTCCGATTCTCTACGCGCGCGACAAGTACACGCCTTCCGCGGTGTCGACCTTGATCTTCTCACCTTCGTTGATGAACGGCGGCACCTGCACGATGAGTCCAGTCTCGGTCTTGGCGGGCTTGGTCACGCTCGAAGCGGTGGCGCTCTTCAGGCCAGGCTCGGTTTCGACCACGGTCAACTCGACCGTCTGCGGCAATTCGATTCCGACTGCCTTCCCGTCGAAAAATTCCACTTTGATCTGCAGGTTGGAGGTAAGGTACTCGACCGCATCCCCCAGCGTGTCCCGGGTGAGGTGAGTCTGCTCGTAGTTCTCGGTGTTCATGAAGTAGTAGTCGTCCCCATCGCTGTAGAGGAACTCCATATGGACTTCGTCGACGGTGATCTTCTCGATCGGGTCGGGCGAGCGGAAGCGGTGCTCGAACATGGCGCCGGTGCGCAGGTTGCGCAGCTTGGCCTGGATGAAGGCGCGCAGATTGCCCGGCGTACGGTGCTCGACGCTGAACACGGAATGCAGATCGTTGTTGTGCTTGATGATCATGCCGGGGCGGAGTTGGGTGGCAGGAATCGACATGCGGCTGACTGTCTCCTCGAAAGATTGCGATCGATGGGACCGGCGACGGTCGGGTCAAGCCTCGGGTTCGCCGGGCACGGGGATCAAACGCCTTATTTTACACGGAGTTGAGGTGAGTTGGAAGCATTGCCTTGCCGGGCCGATCGGGGAGAAGGGTGCTCTTGAGCTGCCGCCTAAGGAGTGGGCAGTGCGGCTTGGCGGTCGCATTCGGCCTGGAACGCGTCGTACCAATCGTGGGTAAAATTCAGCAGGAGTTGCCGGATGGGGCGGCCCGCGACCACGATCGCGATGCCGGTGAACTCCGCCCACGTTCGCACCCGGGTGCCGACGGGTATGGGCTCGAAGTACACCCATTGCTCGATGGTGGTGCCGATGCCGCGATCGATCCAGCCCACTCTCTTTTCGGGAACACAAGCCGTGATGACGTGCTCGACTGAGATGCGAACCGGGCGTACGACTTCGATCCTCAAACGGCTGCCCGGCTCCCACGCGTTGCCGGCCGCCCAGCGGATTTCTCCGTAGATGTCTGAGAATTTGGGCCAGAGCCACCAGTTCGAGAAGATCTGCCAAACCAGAGAGGGGCTCGCCACGGTCTCGATGGAGTAGTCGAAAGAATTCACAGCGTTCGAGAATCCGTAACAGGTTTGGTTTTGGGGCCCACGTTCCAATAGAAATTACACCAACGGCGTTGCGCTCGGCAAATTCCGGGCGGACGGGTCTTCCTGACGGGTCAACGGATGTCTTTTCCCACTCTAAGTGGCGCTCACGGCCCACCGTGGAAATAGCCTCGAAATCTTAGTTCGGGCGGTGAGTCGAGGACTAGAATGAAAGAGTCTATCGATGTCCGCCATCTTGATGGAAATAATTCTGCGGAGAGGAAGGCTTTATGAAAATTGGAAGATACGAACCGTCCGATAAGAGCAGTGCCGGGACCGCCATCACGTTCCTGATGATCGGCGTGGGCGCTGGAGCCCTGATTGCGCTGCTGTTTGCGCCCAAGACCGGCAAGCAGATGCGCAAAGACATTCGCCGCAAGTTCGACGACGCCCGCGAGACCCTCGAGGATTGGTCCGAAGAGGCGCATGATCGCATTGGCGATGCCGTCGACAAAGTGTCGAGCGCAGTGGATCGCAGCGCGGAGTGGGCCGAAGAACTGCGCGATGCTGCCCGCGAGAAGGCGGCTCCCATCGGCAAGGTGTTGAGAAGAGATTGAGAGCAACAGGTCTTGTGTGTTGGGTCTTAGGTCTTGGGAATTCGGTCTTGGATTCCTAACACCCAAGACCTAACACCTAGCCCTCCGTACCTCTATTTGAAGACCGACGAGAAGAGTCCCCGTATCTTCCCAAAGAATCCCTTGTGCTGTGGCTGCTTCGCGGCGCTTGCGGCGGTGTCGGAAGCGGGGGTCTGTGCCGATGCCGGGGGCGGATCTTGTTTGGGCTGACTGTCGGCTGGCATCGGCGGCAGATTGTTCTGCGCGGTACGAGCGGCAGCGGGCGGCGGGCCCGTGGCGCGGAAGACGAACGGCGTTTCCAACTGGACGTGAATATCGGTGGGCTTGGAGTGCGGCAACGCCGTGCTGCCCGGATTCGCCGATGCCAGGTTGACCTGCTCGCCCGCGGGTCTTGCATTCGGGCTACTGCGCGTGGCATTCGGAAGCGGCGGCAGCATCGGGTCGAGCGCCGCCAGAGTCGGCGACGACGGAGCCGAGGACGAAGGCAGGTGCACGTTCGCCGGCAAGTTCGCGTCGGAAACCGGAGTGGCCGAAGGCGGCACCGAGGCGCGCAGCACGGGCTGCGGAGCGGGTGGGCAGCCGCAGTCGAGCGGAACATCGTTGCTCAGCGTGTCGATCTTTCCGTTATGAAAGACCACCTGCTCGGTCGGCTTTACCTGGTAGCTGCGGTCGCCCATCAGCTCGGAAACGATCACCGACGCGGTATTGCCGAGCAGGGCCCGCACACAGGTGTCGCCGCGCGAGTTGGAACTGATGGCGTAATCGAAATCGCCCGGGCCCGCGAGCAGGATGCGGAAATCCGGCGTCAACACTGAGTCCGACGATGGGCCCAGCTGATAGTGCGTCTCGAGCGCGCCCGTACTCATCCCCAGCATTAACTCTTGCCCGCTCTTGGAAGCGGTAACCGAAACCGTGCTGCCCGGGCACACATGCACTTCCCCTCCGCGGGCGATGTGAAGGATCGCGGTCTCACTGGCCGCGGTCACGGAAGACCCCGATCCGATGCGGCTTCCCGCGGTGACCAGCGAACCGGTGGGCCGCGGACTGACGGGAACCACCGACGGCTGAACCCCCGCGGTGAAGCTGGGGACGGTGAGCGGTTGCGCCGGAGAGGCAGCCTTGGGCTTGGGTTCCTCGGCGGGCTTGAGGCGGACGGTCAGCCGGTTGCCGGCCGCGTCCCAGGTGTACTCGCGCGCCGTTTGCAGATCGACCACGACCCGAGTTACCGGTGGCGTCACTTGATACTGGTCGACGCGAATGGCGGTGAACTCCTCCCCCTTGGCTTTCAGTTTCTTTTGCTTTACCGCCACGTTTGCGTTGGGCAAGTCGATGACGAGGCGCGGCGGAGTGGGCAGCGTCTGCAGCGCGGGCGGCACCGGGCGGCTCGTCAGAATCTCGATGGCCGAGCCATTTTTATCGTGGATGACCTGCACGCTTTTCACGGCTGCCGGAGGTTGGTTCGGGGTCGTGACGCTTGCCGGCTTGAGCGTGGCATTGACTGCGGCGGGCAGCGGAGCGGGCGCAGGAGCCGGAGTGGGTGCGGGTACGGTTTTCGGCGCTGGGGCCGCAACGACCGGATCGGGAGGAGGCACCACTGAAACGACGGAGGTTGCGTCTGGCGGGGGCGGTTGCGGCTGTGGTTCACCGGCGGCTTCGGCACGCTGAGCGGCTTGGCGGGCCTGGGTTTCGCGAATCAGCTCACGCACCACTTCGGCCGGTGACTTAGGCGCCGCTGCCTGGCCGTCGCTCTGCGCCGTCGACGGTGCGCACACAGCCAACACCAACACCGCCAAGCCCGCGCTGTTCGCGAGCGTCCGGACCCACTTTGGCCTAAATCGCGGCAAGAACTTCACCCGAACCGGACAAACTTCTCCAGTGGAAAACAATACCACTCCTGGCTGAAATCGGAAAACACCGGGGGGAACCGCGCTTCCGAAAGGTTACGATCCGGGAGGATTACGACCCGGACAAGAATTCGTATTCGTCAATTACTGCAGCCACAGCCATTTTACCGCTCGCGCCGCCGGAATCCAACCGCACCACCTTGCCTTTGCAGTGGACCCGGATGCTTTCGGTCAGGGTAATCTCGGCCGGTAACGTCAGTGTGAACTCGATCGGAGCCCCCGTAGAAATCGGCGCATCCACGTAGAACGAGATGCCGCGGGCGCTCACGTCGCGGGTCTGGGCCGCCTTCTCCTGGGTTCCGTTGTCGGCATAGGTCACAGCTACCGGCAGCCGCAATGCAAAACGTCGTGTCGCCCGTTTTTCTTGCTGGGCCTCAGCCATGAAATTGCCTCCGAAAAAGCTGTGTAAGCATCGCTTGGGGAGGGCAGGCTGTCAAGACCACCGATAGGGGATATGCCCGCCGTACCGAAACGGAACCGTAGCAGAATGAAACACTTCGGGACAGACTGGGAGTGGGCAGGGGCCACTGGTCCGTAGGCAGAGTTTCGGCCCTCGGGCGCATACGCCGCTCCGCCTGCTTGCCGCGTCCTCTGACCACCGGTGCAACTGCGCAGGCTCTTGGACGCAACCCTCCGACCCGGAATACACTAGTCGTCGCGGGGCCCGCCGAAGCTAACGGCTAAAAGCTATTCCTTATGGTCTTCGTGCTGGACAACTACGATTCGTTCACCTACAACCTGGTGCAATACCTGGGAGAGCTGGGGGCGCAGGTGGAGGTGCGGCGTAACGACCAGGTCAGCGTGGCCGAGGTGGAAGCGATGCGGCCGGAGCGGATCGTGGTCTCCCCGGGCCCGTGCACTCCGCAGGATGCGGGCATCAGCATCGAATTGATCCGCCACTTCACGGGTAAGATTCCGGTGCTGGGTGTGTGCCTGGGCCATCAGGCTTTGGGTGAAGCCTTCGGCGGCAAAGTGATTCGGGCGAAGAAGCTCATGCACGGCAAAACCAGCGCGGTTGAGCACGATGGGAAGACGATCTTCCGCGGCGTGAAGTCTCCGATGACCGCGACCCGCTACCACTCCCTGATCGTTTCCGACCGCGACCTGCCCACCGAACTCGAGGTGAGCGCCCACACTACCGAGGCCGACGGAACGCGGGTGATCATGGGCCTGCGGCACCGCAAGTTTCCCGTGGAAGGGGTGCAGTTCCATCCGGAAAGCGTGCTGACCGACGCGGGCAAGACACTGATCGCAAATTTTCTGGGGTTGTAGGAGTTCAGCGGAAGCCGTCCGCCTCGTCAAAATTGCAATCCGGATTTCCGCAACAGCGCGAGGAACTCGTTCTCGAAGGTTCGCGTGCGCTGGGGCTCCTTCTGGTTCTCGATATAGGCAGTCACCGTCGGGAGCATGGACGGGCTGAATACGCCGTATCCCTTTTGCCATTCGAATGGGATTCCCTGCTCGCCGAGCCAACGGGATGAGTTGGCCTTGATCTTCTGGACGGCCTCGGCCCCCCGCATGGTTGCCCGCAGGAGCATCAGAATGTGCAGATGGTTCGCAGTGCCGCCGATTGCGAGGGAATTCAGGCCGAGCTTTTTGATCGTTCCCGCAAGCTAAGGGATGAGTCTGGATTCGAGGTCAGCCGGGATCTGGTGGCGACGTTCTTTCGTGCTGAAGACCACGTAGGCAAATTGGGCACAATAGGTGTGAGACATGGGTTTTGAGTGACCGGCGTGGACTTGAGAGTCTGTGCAGGTCGTCACCGGGCGCGCGGCATTTGGGCCGAGAGCAGGGGCGTCGGCGGTTCTTGTGCGGAGTCCCCTTCAGGGGACGGCACTTCTATCCTTGGACGAGCGCGATCTTCAATCGTTTGCCGACCTTTATGGTCAAGGACGCCGGCAACGCCTCCAAAGTGATGCGCGGATTTTGTTCCAGATTTCCGTTGACTCGCACCGAGCCTTGTTTCAGCTTTCGACCTGCGTCGCTCGTGGACTCTGCCAAACCGCATTTAACGAGCAATTGATCGAGTTTGATCCTCATGTGCATTGTGCCCGCAGGGCGAACCGGATTCCCCTTGTCGTCGCCCATCAACCATTCCACCTCTTTGAACGGCACCTGAATTTTCTCTGCATCTTCCGGCACTTCGTCCTTCTGAAACTGCTTCGCCCAATCGTCGGCTGCTTTCGTCGCGCTTTCCGGGGAATGAAAGTCGGCCACGATGCGCCGGGCCAGGTCTTTCTTTAACGCCATGGGATGGGCTGCGCCGGCGGAGACATCGCGCTTCATCTTCTCGATCTCGGGTACCTGCACGTCGGTCAGCAGCTCGTAGTAGCGCCACATCATGTCGTCGGAGATCGACATGATTTTTCCGTACATCTCGAGCGGCGGCTCGTGGATTCCAACCGCGTTGCCGAGCGACTTCGACATTTTGTTCACGCCGTCAAGGCCTTCCAGAATCGGCGTGGTCACGACTACCTGCGATTCCTGGCCATAGGCGCGTTGCAACTCGCGGCCAACCAGCAGGTTGAATTTCTGGTCGGTGCCGCCCAGTTCCACGTCGGCTTCGAGCGCTACCGAGTCGTAACCCTGCGCCAGCGGGTAGAGCAGTTCGTGCATGGCAATCGGTTTTTCTTCCTGAAAACGCTTGTGGAACTCTTCGCGCTCGAGCATCTGCGAGACCGTGTACTTCGCCGTCAGGCGGATCATATCTTCCGCGCTGAACTTCGAGAACCAGCGGCTGTTGAAGTCGACCACTGTCTTTTCTGAATCGAGAATCTTAAAGACCTGGGCCTTGTAGGTCTCGGCGTTCTGCTCGATCTGTTCTCGGGTCAGCGGCGGGCGGGTGGCCGAACGGCCGGTGGGATCGCCAATCATGCCGGTGAAGTCACCGATCAGGAAGATCACGGTGTGGCCCAGGTCCTGAAAGTGCTTCAGCTTGCGCAACACGACGGTGTGGCCCAAGTGCAGGTCTGGGGCGGTGGGGTCCATGCCAAGCTTCACGCGCAGCGGCTTGCCGGTGGCGCGCGATTTTTCCAGCTTGGCGCGCAGTTCCGACTCGCGAATGATTTCGGCGGTGCCTTTTTCGAGGTAGGCGAGTTGTTCATCGACAGAAACGAAGTTGGGCATGCGGACTGATTATAGCTGTCAGCTGTCGGCTATCAGCTTTCGGTTCCGGCCACGGCATGGGCAACTTCTGCCCTCAAACCGGCGCTACGTCCATGAGTTTTTCTGGTAGTCTCGTCGCGCGAAAAATGCGCGCTGCGGCCATTTTCGGACTGGGTTCGTCTACGCGGGACCTCAAGCCGTTCGAACAGGGGCTGAATACCGAGTGGGTGATCGGCCAGCCTGGCGATCCCGCAGGCCTGGCGGCGATTCTTGTGTTCGGCGGAGACGGGACGCTGCACCGCCACCTGGGCGCACTGGTGAAACTCGCCTTGCCGGTACTGGTGGTGCCCGCGGGCAGCGGAAACGATTTCGCGCGTGCCCTCGCACTGCGCCGGGTGGGCGACTCGGTGGCGGCGTGGCGCAGGTTTGCGTCGGGCGGAGGCAATGTCCGCACCATCGATCTAGGCCTGATCACGCCGCTTGATCCCGCGGGCGGGGCGCTTATCCCGCCGGGGCGTCAGTTCTCGTGCGTTGCCGGAGTCGGTCTGGACGGAGAAATCTCCCGCCGCGCCAACGCTCTTCCTCGCTGGCTGCGCGGGCACGGTGGCTACGCGCTAAGTCTGCCAGGAGCGCTGCTGGGATTCCGCCCCTTCCACTTGAAGCTCAGCATGCCCCAAAGTGACGCGGCCGGGGAATTCCTGCTTCGCAGCCAGCAGCCGGTCACGGCGGCCGTTTTCGCCAATACGCCCGTCTATGGCGGAGGGATGCGGATCGCGCCCAGGGCGCTGATGGACGATGGCCAACTCGACGTGTGCGTGATCCGCGACATTGCGAAGCTCAAACTGCTGGGCGTGTTTCCCAGCGTGTATTTGGGAAAGCACCTCGGCATTCGGGAGGTCGAGTACTACGTGACGCCGCGCGTGCGCGTCGAGACCGAGCAGCCCAGGGAAGTTTATGCCGACGGAGAGTATGTCTGCCGCACACCGGTTGAAGTCGGTGTTGCCCGGGGCGCGCTGCAGGTCGTGGTGCCTTAAAGCTTCTTCGCGTGGTTACGTTAGCGGCGATCGCGGTCGGTGCTGGATTCTGTCCAGTCTTCCGGCGGAAGGGGCACGCCCCAGATGTTCTGCGGTTCGTGCAGTTCGATGCCACAGTGGAGCGGGTTCTTGGGATGCACGTAGGCGACCCGCGCACGCGCTTTCTTGCCGGTCAGGAAGACCTGGATCGAAACCTCCATGCCCAGCTGCAAGCTGACTTCGGTCGACAGGGAGGCGCCGTGGAGATTGACGACAATGGTCTCGCCTTCACACGTCAAGTGGTCAGTGCTACCCTCGACGCTGACTACAACCTTCAAGGGGACACGAGTGCTTCTTCGGGAGTCCCGAAAAGAGGGGTGAGGGGAGCGGGGTTCCATCGTTGGGTACGTATCCTCCTCCATTCGGGGTTAGTTGGCAACTGCGGAGACGCAAGGAGACGTTGTCGGGAATGGCACGGTCGAAGGCCTGGACGAATGCGAAGTCCTTTCAGGGCTGGACCTGCTCTGATTGCGAATGGAATATGGCGGTCCCGACGCTGCTAAACGATCCTGCGGCCAAGAGTGCGTATGACCGGCTGGCCGCGGGGAAGTTTGCCGAGCACAATTGCGCCGACTATGGCGCGCGTATGCCATCGGCCGACTCCGCCAGCTTTACCGAACGCATGCGACAGCTCGTCTCCAAGGGATTCAAGCCGAAAGATGCCGCGGACATCGTCCTGCAGGAAGCACAGCTCGAATACAAGGGCAATGCCCGTATGCTGGAGCGCGCCGAGTCGGACGCGCAGGACTTTCTACGGCGGGTGCGCGAAGGGCTGATCTGAAGAACTGGCCCGCAGGCGGTCCTCTCTGTCGAGAGAGAGTTCGTTTCGATGCATCCTCGGGTCGGCTGAGAACAGCAGATTCCTGCCGGCAACTCCTGCCTAAGTCCGGGCGAAGCTGTTACGCCTTGATTCGCGCCTTCCCTTCGACAATCGTCACCAGTCCGCGGGTCACCGGCACGGGGATCCCGTGGCGCTCGCCGCCGCGCAGAATGGGGCCGGCGATCGCATCCAGTTCCGGAGGGTTACCCTGTTCGATGTCTTTTTGCATGGAGCTGCGCATGCCGTCGGGCAGGCCCATCAGCGCCTTGAGGCCGACGTCGGGATCGACTCTCGCGCCTTCAGCTTTCGCGACCGCACAAGCTTCGCGCACGCACGACTCCAGTTGCGCACGCCAGTGCGGGCTGGCGGCGACGTCGCCTTTCGGCGCGCCTGCAGCCGAGGTGGTCAACGCCAGGGGAGCCAGCAGCGCCAGCTTGCTCCACAACAAGGTCGCCTCGTTGTCGATCCACTGGCAGATGAATCCCATCTGCTGAAATTGCTCGATCGTGGCGCCGAGCAGGCCCCGCGCTTGCGACGTTAGGTGCAACCGGGCAAACGGAGAGCGGTGCACGATGTGTCCCGGAGCCACGCGCTCGGTCTCCACCGCAATGGTGGCCGGGAGAACGCGCTCCGCACCATAACGCGAGCGGAGAAGCGGCACGTGGTCGGTGCCGTTGAGCAAGGGGACGATTGCGCGCGCGCTGTCCACGGCGGGAATGGAGCGCAGCGCAGCGTCGAGTTGGGTGGCCTTTACCGTGATCCAGAGGACGTCCACCGGCGGCACCTGGGCTGATTTCTCGACGTCGACGGTGAAGTTTCCGAAAGCGCTTTCGAGTTGCAGCTGGCGGGGATAGTTGTCCAGCGCTTCTGACCGAACGACCATCGTCACCGGCGCGCCGTTCTTTGCGAGGCAGGCTCCGATAAGCCCGCCCACACCGCCTGGACCGAGGATTGCGTGTCGCATGGTTGGCCATTATGCACTGGAGGTCCGGTCTGCGTCGCCATCCGACTCGGTGCTAAACTACTCGATCAGCCATGAGTGAAGAAAAACGCTCGCGCACCCTGCTTTGGATCGTGATCGGCGGAGGGGCATTCTTCCTCTTCGTGCTGGCGGTCTTTGCCTTGGTTTACGTCACCCTGCACGCCGGGAAGGACGCATCCCTCACGTCGTTCGGCGACAAGATCGCTGTGGTGGATCTCGACGGGGTGATCCTCAGCCCCAATCCGGTTGTCGGACAGCTCAAGAAATTTGCCGACGACGACTCGATCAAGGCGATCATCGTGCACGTGAATTCTCCGGGAGGCGGCGTGGCCGCGTCGGAAGAAATCTACCGGGCCGTGAAGCGGATCCGCGACGAGAAGAAGAAGCGCATCGTGGCGTCGATTGAAAGCGTCGGGGCGAGCGGCGCTTATTACGTTTCTTCTGCGACCAATAAGATCTACGCAGACAACGGCAGCGTGGTGGGCTCAATCGGCGTGATTGCCCAGTGGGTGAACTATGCCGAGCTGTTGCAGTGGGCCAAGCTCAAGGACATCACGATGAAAGCCGGCGAGTTCAAGGACACCGGATCACCCACCCGCGACATGACCCCGGCCGAGCGCGAATACCTACAAGGCATGATCGATAACATGCATGTGCAGTTCATCCAGGCGGTGGCGGATGGGCGAAAGATGAAGTTCGAGGACGTGAAGTCGATCGCCAACGGCAAGGTTTGGACGGGACAGCAGGCCCTGCCGATGAAGCTGGTCGACCAACTCGCGGATTTTCAATCGGCGGTGGAAGATACGGCTAAGTCCGTTGGAATCAAAGGCGAGCCGGTCCTCGTAAGGCCGGAAAAGGACCGCAAAACCCTGTCGGACCTGCTTTTCGGCGACTATTCCGAGTGGATTCCAACCCGCGAGAAGCTGATGGACCAGCACGTGGGGTTTTATTACATGTGGAAGTAGGTGGGGCAAGGTGTTGGGGGTTAGGTCAAGGTGTCTGCTCTGAGGTGTCAGGGGAGCGGGGGCTGAGGCTAAATTCTTTCCCGTTAGCAAATTGGGCCAACCAGGCGGGGGCAGGCTGGCTCACCAAACTGAATGAATTCCGCTTGACGGTCCCCCAGGGTGCCTTAGGCCTGCTAGGGTTATTTAACGCGGAACTTGCGCGAAGTACCTGAAATTTGAGAAGGTTATCCAGGCCCCGGCAAAGGGCCGGAGGTCGCGACTCCTCCGGGCGGCCACTCGTCAAATTCATCACGGAGCCAAGAGGCGTATGACAAAAGCGGATCTGATCGATGAGGTCTCCCGTCTGGCGGAGCTCACGCGCAAAGACAGCGAAGTGATTGTGGAGACGATCTTTGACAGCATCGTACGGTCGCTTCGGGTGGGCGACAAGATCGAGATCCGCGGCTTCGGCAGCTTCCGCACGCGACAACGCAAGCCCCGCGTCGGACGCAATCCCAAGACCGGCGATCGCGTGGAAGTGCCCGCGAAAAAAATCCCGTTCTTCAAGCCCAGCAAAGAGTTAAAGGACCTGGTAAATCACGGAGCTGAGGCCGCCGCAGCGGCGCCACCGCCGCCGGCTCCGAGCGCCCCGGCGCAATAGGCTCAGCCAGCCGACTTCGGGCTTGCGGAAAAATCTCCGGAGTCGGCGCAAAAGCCAACCTCAGGCGCTCAATCGCAGCGTATTTTCAAGGTCTTAGCGGCACGACGAATCTCGTGCCCTTCCTGCTTGGCTTGGCGCGATGACTTTTTCCGCAACCTGCCAAGCGATGCCCTGACCAAAAATCGATCGTTGTTCCGCAACGTGTTAAGGGCGCGGGTTGAACGCGCCTTTTTTTCTTCCAGCGCATCTCTGGTCTTTTGCTCTTCGCGAACATTCGCCACGGTGACTCATGGGAAAAGCCTACTTCACCCCTGAACTGTTTCAGTTCCTCAAGCAGATCAAGCGCAACAACCGGCGGGAGTGGTTTCTTAAGAATCGCGAGCGCTACGAAGAAGCGGCGCGGCAGCCCTGCCAGCGTTTTCTCACCGACTTCGGATTTCAAATGCGTGAAATAAGTCCGTGGATCGTGGTGAACGCGAAGCCTCACGGCGGGTCGCTGATGCGTATTTATCGCGACATCCGGTTCTCGCCCGACAAGAGTCCGTACAAAACCCATGTTGGGATGAACTTCCCGCACGCGAGCGCAAGCGAAGACGTGCACGGTGCGGGATACTTCCTGCAACTCACGGCGGGTACGAGTTTTCTGGCGGCGGGAGCCTGGCATCCCGACCGCCGCTCGCTGGCGAAGATTCGCGACGCGGTTGCCTGGAAAGCACCGGAGTGGAAGAAAGCCAAGCGCGGCCTCCAGTTGGAGGCTGGAGGCCTGACGCGTCCGCCACGCGGGTACAGCGAAGACCATCCTATGATCGAAGACCTGAAACGCCAGGACTTTGTGGCCAGTATTGAATTCACTGACGCGCAGGTTTGCGGTGCGCGTTTCTTACGTGAGGTTACGGTCGCCGCGAAGAAGCTGGCGCCTCTGGCGGGGTTTTTGGCGCGGGCGCAGGGGCTGCAATTCTGAAGAGCGGGTGTTGGGTGTCGGGTGTTAGGTCTTGGGTGTTGGGGGGCCACGCAAACGGCGGTTACTGTCCTATCGCGCGAGCTATCTGTCCGCGCGCGCGGATCAGTTGAGGGTCTGCTCTTCCTGTCAGTTGTGTTCGCGATCCGGTTGCTGCGTGGTTGCGCCCTGCGCTGCGCGCCCTTCTGGAAGATGTGGTCGTTCTGCCGCAGGAGCCGAATCCTACCTGCGGGCGTTCACGGTGGTCGTTGCCTGAGCGGGGAAGAGAAACAGCCATAACCCTCTCACTTTCTAGTCGACGCTGCGAAGGCCAACCGCTCCCATCATTCGTCCTGTGAACCCCTTCTCGGCGCGGTGCGAAAACAAAAGGTCGGTCCGGCATGATGTGCACAGCGGCGAGGCTTCGATGTTGTTTGCGGGTACGCCGGCGTCGAGCAACTGGCGGCGATTGGCCTCCACCAGGTTGAAGAAGATCTTTTTCGGCAGCGTGCTATGACCGGGAGCTCGGGCGGTCAGGAATAGCATCGGATATTTTTCCCGTACGGGATCTGATTCTTCGACTTCGTGGAAGAGTTCAGCCGCGTAGGCGAACTGCGATTCGAAGTTGTGGCGAACTTCTTCGCCCACCGTGTAGCAGCAGTTGTGCACGCCGGGGCCGATGGCGGCTGCCAAGTCACGCGGACGGCTTCCGAAGTAGCGCCGCATCTCCCCGATTCCTTTTTCCACGATGCGCTTCGCTGTTCCCCGCCACCCCGCATGAAACACGCCGACGGCGCGCTTCTTTTTGTCCACGACAATCACGGGCAAACAATCGGCTGTCTGTATGGCCACCAGCAGCCCGGGCGTGCTCGTCACCAGCCCATCGCCCACGAGCGGCGCGTTGGGAGCGGACGTCACCAGATGGATAATGTCGGAGTGCACCTGGCGCAGCGTCACCAAGGGCCAGGGCTGGCTGCCCTGCGCTCCAACCTGGCGGAGAAAGGCAGCACGATTGTGCTCGACGGCGAGGTTCGAGTCGGCTTCCGTGAAACCCAGATTGAGCGCCTTCCCGCCGTACACGCGCGAGCGGCCACCATGACGGGTGGAAAAGCCGTGGATCAGCCAGGGGAGTTTCTGCAGTTGGCCGGAGTGAAGAACAGTCAGCCGGGATTTTGTCGGGGCCCGCGTTGGCACACAGCCATCTTAGCGGAATGAGGAGGGCGCCCCGAAGGCGCCCTCCCTGAGATGCGGCGTGAAGTGGACCTAGTCCTTGTCGTACTTGAGGCAGATTTCGAGTTGGTGGATGGCTTCGTCGATGGCGCGAATCGCTTCGACGCGGTGACCGCCGAAGTCATGCGCTGCGTGCTCCAGGTCTTCTTTGGACGAGCGCAACGCGGCCAGTGCCTCCCTAATATGTGGATGGCGCTCGGGCGGAGCCGGAGCGGCCGCGGCGGGTTTCGGGCTGGGAGCCGGAGAAGGGCTGGGCGCCCCGCTCTTGGCCGCCGCCGGAATCGCCAATGCCAGCACCAGAGCTGCAGAAGGTAGCAAGCTCAAAATCTTTTTCTTGGTCATGCTGAAGTTTTCTCCTCTTTGTAGGCTAGAGCCGTAGCTCATCGAATGGATTCCTGGAGCGGTAAAACCCGAAAACGTCGATAGTTTCTCCGCTCGCTTATCCAGAGAGCACCCCCCCGCAATGAGGGGAATCATAGCTTCGAGCACCCGGGGACAGGTATTGTCTGCCTGGGTACAGGGGGCGAGAAGTGTCGTGGCACGAGGTCTTCTCACGCTGAAGGAAAGGAGTACAGCGGGAGAGCCCTCAGGGGCTGAAGCCGTGTCCTTCCCGTCGCTCGCAAAACCGAAGTTGGGGGAGCGGTCCTGACGGCGGCTTAAGGCGCTCCTACTTCGCGCTTTTACGGCGCGCCTGAAGGCGGCGCCGCTGGTACGAACCCTCTCGATTCTTCAGCGCTTCGAGTAACCGGAATTCGTCGCAGGCGGTGGGGCGGAGCCTTCAAAAGAACGAGGGTGCTTCGGGTGATCAAAAGCAGACTCCTCCTGCCTCGCTGCGCTTGCGCGGCGGAATGACAAGAAAAGGCGCAGCGGGCGCGATCGGGCACAGGAGGATCTCCGCCAAGTTTAAGCTGTGCCCTTCCCACGACCATCGACGAAAACAGCTCGTCAATCTGGCTTGTGGATCTGTGAGAGCATAACTCTTCAGACGGGAGTGCGAATGGCCAACATCCTCTACGGCGTCAATGGCGAAGGCTCGGGACATTCCAGCCGGGCGCGGGAAGTGATCACCCACCTCGAAACGCGGGGACATCGCGTGCACGTGGCGTCATTCGACCGGGGATTGCGCAACCTTAAGGATGACTTCGACGTCACTGAGATCGACGGTTTGCGGCTGGCTTACGTGCATAACCGCGTGCGCTACGGCAAGACGATTTTGCGCAACCTGGCCCATTTGCCGCAAGCGGCCCGCCGGGTGCGGGCCCTGGGACGCAAGGCCGAAGGCTGGGACCTGGACCTGGTCATCACGGACTTCGAACCGATCTCGTGCCATGTGGGCCACAAGCTGAACCTGCCAATCATTGCCATCGATAACCAGCACTTGCTCACCGACACCGAGATTACCTACCCACGGGAGTATCAGAGCGAAGCCGCCGCTGCCAAGCTGGTGACCCGGATGATGACGCCTCACGCGGATGCCTATCTGGTGATTTCGTTCTTCAAGGCGCAGCTGAAAAAAAAGAACACATTTCTGTTTCCCCCGATCTTGCGCCAGAAAGTCTTGCGGACCAAGCCTTCCAACGGCGATTTTGTCCTGGTCTATGTGACTTCGGTTGCGACCGAATTGACAGATCTGTTGAAGACCGTGCGCCAGCGGTTCGTCTGCTACGGCTTCAACCGGGAGGGGAAAGACGGCAATCTGGAATTTCGCAAGCCGGGGCTCGACACGTTTCTGCGAGACTTGAGCGGCTGCCGCGCGATCATCGCCAACGCCGGTTTTTCGCTGATCAGCGAGGCGCTCCACCTGAGAAAACCTTATCTCGCCTGGCCAGTGAAGCGGCAGTTCGAGCAGGTATTCAACGCCTATTACATTGACAAGATGGGTTATGGGGCCTACTGGGACGATCTGACCAAGGAGCGCGTCGAATCGTTTCTGTTCAATCTCGATGGGTACCGCAAGAACCTTGCAACCTACCCGCGGCAGGGAAACTCCGCGCTGCTCGCGAAGGTGGATGAATTGATCTCGAAGTAGGAGCCGGCTTCGACGGCCCGGTGGTCGCTCACGTTTGCCGCCGGCGCGCGTCCTCCGTTATAGTTTCCGTGCATGTTTTCCGAATTCACTGCCACCGACCACTGGAGCAAGAAGCCCGCTCACTGTGCTTATCAGGCCCTGATCGTGGCCATTGCCACGCGCCACGCCGACGCGGTCGATATCAAATTCCTGGTGGACGGGCGCCCGGTGTGGGTAGCCCTCCCCCATCCTGCCTGGGTGGAATACCAAAACCGGACCGGAGCGCTGATCACCGACTCGCTTGCCATTGAGATCGCCGGGCACTACCTGAAGACGGCACTGGAATCGGGCGAAGGCGTGGGGCGCGAAATGTACTCCCTGACCGTCGAGGAAACGCTGAGCCACCTCGAAGCGGTGGTTTCCGAAAGCGAAGCTGCGCTGCAGACAGCGCGCTGACCCAATCGTTTTTCTTTTTCCGCAGCGTTCCGGCGCAACTCGCGCCAAGCTGCTATGTCACAATGACTTGTGATCTAGAGCACACCGTTTTCGATGCCTGCCGACGACAACACCCGTCAAGCTTTTTCCTCCCCCCTCCTCCGTCGCCGGACCTCCTTTCGACTGGCATCGTGGGGGACGATGAGGGACAATATTTGGTTTGCCTGACGGGACAGGGTTGATCGGTATCAGGGCGATCGCGCACTTCATACTTCGATTCTTCGCACCACCCCCTTGCCGGGGCAGATATTTCGCAGCCTGCGGATCGTTCGGCTTCGTTTCTGTGCAGGAGACGCCTTCATGTCGAGTCTTACGCTTGATGTAGAGACAGCCAGCAGCGAGCACAAGCACAAGAGGCTGGCGCAGTGGGTGGAAGAAGTCGCCCAGCTCTGCAAGCCCGACCGGATTCACTGGTGCGACGGCTCCGATCGAGAATATCAGGCCATGCTGCACCTGATGGTCTTGTCCGGTACGGCTGTCACGCTGGACGAGAAGAAGCGACCCAGCAGCATCCTGGTTCGCTCCAATCCTGCCGACGTAGCAAGGGTGGAGGATCGTACCTTCATCTGCTCAAAGACCCGCGACGACGCCGGACCTACCAATAATTGGGAAGAGCCTGAGAGCATGAAGCGAAAGCTCCGCGCCCTGTACAGCGATGCCATGCTGGGCCGCACGTTGTACGTCATCCCTTACAGCATGGGCCCGATCGGTTCGCCGATCGCGAAGATCGGCGTTCAGATCACCGATTCTCCCTACGTGGTTGCCAGCATGCACATCATGGCGCGGGTGGGGAAGCGCGTGCTCGACGTGCTCGGAGCCGATGGCGAGTTCGTGCGGGGCCTGCATTCCCTGGGTGCGCCCCTCGGTCCCACCGACCCGGACTTCCCGTGGCCATGCAACGCAGAGCACAAGTACATCTGCCACTTTCCCGAAACGCGCGAGATCTGGTCTTACGGGTCCGGCTACGGCGGCAACGCGCTGCTCGGCAAAAAATGCCACGCTTTGCGGATCGCCTCCGTGCAAGCGCGTGACGAAGGCTGGATGGCCGAGCACATGCTGATCCTCAAGATGACCAGCCCCGCCGGCCAGGTGAAGTACATGACCGGCGCCTTCCCCTCGGCGTGCGGCAAGACCAACCTTGCCATGCTGATTCCGACCATTCCTGGCTGGAAGGTCGAGACCATCGGGGATGACATCGCGTGGATGAAGTTTGGCGGCGATGGGCGGCTTTATGCGATTAATCCCGAGTCCGGATTCTTCGGCGTCGCCCCCGGCACGAGCCTGAAGTCGAATCGCAACGCCATGCTCACGGTGGCCCGCCATTCCATTTTCACCAATTGCGCCATGACCTTCGACGGCGACATCTGGTGGGAAGGGATGACGGATGAAAAGCCGGCGGAACTGATGGACTGGCTGCGCCGTCCGTGGACGCCGGCTTCGGGGCGCAAGGCCGCTCATCCGAACTCACGTTTCACCACCCCCGCGTCGCAATGCCCCTCGATTGCCCCCGAGTGGGAGGATCCCCGCGGCGTGCCGATTGACGCCATCCTGTTCGGTGGCCGTCGGGCCGGCGTTGCTCCTCTGGTGAACGAGGCTTTCAACTGGCAGCACGGTACGTTCCTCGGAGCCACGGCCAGCAGCGAAACCACGGCAGCGGCAGGAGGAAGGGTCGGGCAGTTGCGCCGCGATCCCATGGCCATGCTGCCATTCTGCGGCTACAACATGGGTGACTACTTCGGGCACTGGCTGAAGATCGGTCAACACTCCGACCCCACCAAGCTGCCGAAGATCTTTTACGTGAACTGGTTCCGCACCGATGAGAACGGCAAGTTCCTGTGGCCGGGTTACGGAGAAAACAGCCGCGTGCTGAAGTGGATCTTCGAGCGTTGTGACGGCAAAGCGCACGCGGTCGATACGCCAATCGGCCGCCTGCCTGAGCCCGCAGATCTCGATACCAAGGGTCTGGACCTGCCGCCGGAGAACATCGCTAAGGTGCTCAGCGTCGATGTGGACGGATGGCTGGGCGAGATTCCCCGGATCGAGAAGCACCTGGGGCAGTTCGGCGAACACCTGCCCGACGGATTGAAAGCGGAAGTTAGGAGCCTGGCCCACCGGCTGCAAGCCGCGAAGATGAAGTAAGACCCTTGTCGAGGACGTCCAGCTAGCGGCCGCCGTTGAGGAGGTCGCCGACGGCCACCTCAACCTTCTCGAAAGGCTGGTCCGGGCCCGGCGCCGGCTGCAATTCTCCCCGGCGATCGACCAGGAAAATCGCCGGGTAGCGCACGATGTCGCGATAAAAGCCGGGGACTTCTCCGTTGAGCGTGAGCAGCGGGTAAGTCACGGGAACCTGCTCCACGAACTTTCGCTGCCGGTCGACGGGTTCGTCCGAGAGTCCGAACACGATGAATCCCTGATCCTTGTGCTCTTGGTATAGGCGGTCGAGCTTGGGCATCTCTTCGCGGCAGGGTCCGCACCAAGTTGCCCACATATTGACGAGCACGACTTTGCCATTCTGATCTCCGAGCCGCTGGGTCTTGCCGAGAATGTCTTGCGTATCAAAGAGCGGAGCAGCCACGTTCCGCATCGCCTGATTTCGAGATTGCTTCGAGCGGGTGATGCCGTCACTGACAGGTTTCCAGGCTAGACCCAGCGAGAGAAACGCCATGGCGAGGCCGAATTTCCCCGACCACGTAAGCACTTGCCGGCTGCGCTCCCGGAGGGCGAGAGCGAGGGTGACGAGAAACGGCACGGCCATCGCGAGAGTCGACGCGGAGAGACGAAACAGCCAGTCTTTTTCGCGATCGGCACTGAGCCGCGTGAGGGTCACGTAAACGAGCGCGTACGAGAGCAGGGCCGCGACCGGCGATAGGACGCCGGAAAGCAGCACCCGGTACTGGGAGAGCTTAGCCACCGAATCGTGACGAGCTACGCTTTCTTGAGCATGCGGCTGATCCAAATGAGGAGCACCGCACCCAAAATCGCAACCACGATGGACGAGATCGGCCCTCCAGACGGATAGATACCCAGCAAGTGGACAATAAAGCCACCTACGATTCCGCCCACGATGCCGAGCACGATGTCCATGAGAGCTCCGTATCCGCCGCCCCCCATGATCTTCCCGGCCGCCCAACCCGCGATCAGACCCACGATAATGACCCATAGCAACCAGAGCATGTGCGACCTCCTCGTTTCCGTTGCAGGAATATTTCTGGGAATCGCGCCGACTGAGAGAACACCGGCGGTCAGTTCCCGGGACGTTGCGAAGGGTAGACTCGGCGATGCGGGGTGTCAAGCGGGAGCGAAGCGTCCGGCCGAGTTTTGGGTTGTGGCCGGTGTGATTAAATCAAAGCATGTTCGCTCGCAAGATCCGTGTCGAGTACGAGCAGGCCGGCCAGCGCGTAGCCTGCCCGATGAAGTGGCTGGACAGCTTCAGTATGCGGAACTTCACGAACGCCAGCGTCTTCGATGACACGTTGCCCGTCGCGGATGGGCTGATTGAGATCGGTGCCAAGGTGCCGCTTGCCGAACTGAAGGTTGCGATGGAGGGCTGGTTCCGAAGGAAGAGTTACCTGCCAAAAGAGTCGACCCTGCTGGTTACAGAATTATAGGGAAATCCCTCAGGCATTCCCGCAAGTTGGGGCCAAACCTGAATTGAGAGGGAGATGAGCATGAATAAGTCCGTCGAGTGCATGAGGTGTCACGCCGTCATGGAACTCGGCTACGTGGCGGATGTGTCCCAAGGTGGATACCTGCAGCAACGGTGGGCGCCGGGAGAGCCCGAGCCCAGCTTCTGGACGGGGCTCAAGGCGAAGAAGGATCAGAGCGTCCCGATCGTTACGCTCCGGTGCCCCGACTGCGGGTACTTGGAATCGTATGCCAGTCGCAAATCGTTTCCGACCGCTAGCGTCTGACACATTTGTGCTAAGGGCCGATCAGATCCGCAACTGGACTAGTACCTCGGTCACTTTCAAGGCCCCACCACACAGCACTAACATTCTGTGCGAACCCTGGGCTGTTAGGGATGCCGCCGAATGGGAGCAGAATCAGGCGGGGAGAAGCTCCGGATCTCGGAGTGGCCTGCGAGAATCCTTCGCTCGACCGGAAACAGCCCACTTCACTTTTCCGATAACCTGCTCATTGCTTCAGGTTCTGTTCCCCGTGTCTGAGTCGAATCGCTCGTTGCCATACCCTGATCTTCCCTGACCACCTCGGCAGTGTCATGTTCGGCCAGGGACCCTAGAGAGCTATCGGATTTGCTTGCCTGAATCGAGCCGTCAGGTTCCGTCATCGAAGACTGGGAGGCCTTCGAGATCGATGACGAAGTCCCTGCAGAAATTCCAAGATGAAGTGTCGGCGTGGCCAAACATATTGGTTCGCGCGCATCGCTTTGGGGGAAGGGAATTCCGCTTCGGAAGTGCGGAAGTAGGGCACGTGCATCTTGGCGGCACCGTCGACATTCCCTTCCCACGCTCGGTGCGCGACGCGCTGCTGGCCGAAGGTCTTGCGCAAGAGCACCCCTGGGTTCCCAACTCCGGCTGGATCACCTTTCGTGTGGGCAGCGAAGACGACTTGCAGCACGCCGTCTGGCTCATGCGCTTGTCGTATCTGCGTTACCGACTGAAGGCTGCCGCCGATCCACGCGGCCTGCTTGAGCGAGAGACTGAAGAACTTCACCTGAACCCCGAATTCCAAGCGCTGCTCGAACCGTTGGTTCCTCGAACCGCAAGCCACCTTTCGACGGAGCCGCTGCGAGCGTAACCCTCAAGAGGAGTCCATGACCACCCATCTATGTGTGACCTGTGGATCCCAATTTCCTCCTGCCGACCAGCCACCTCAGTGCTGCCCTATCTGCGAGGACGAGCGGCAATTCGTGGGGTTGCAGGGGCAGCAGTGGGCCACGCTCGAGCAATTACAGCGAACCCATAGGAACATGTTGTACCAGGAAGCGGAGGGGATCTGGGGAATCACGACCACGCCCGCTTTCGGAATTGGCCAGCGAGCCCTGCTCATCGGAACGGGACGCGGAAATATTCTGTGGGATTGCGTCAGCCTGATCGATCCTGACACCGTTACCCTGATCAAGGCGCGGGGTGGAATCTCTGCGATAGCGATCTCCCATCCGCACTACTACACCTCGATGGTCGAATGGAGCCGAGCGTTCGGCGGCGTCCCGATCTACTTGCACGAGAGTGATCGGGAATGGGTGCAGCGACCCGACGCCAGCATTGCATTTTGGCAGGGCGACAACTACTCGCTGGGCGACGGGCTGACGCTGGTTCGCGTGGGCGGGCACTTCCCTGGCTTCCAGGTCTTGCATTCGACTCACGCTGAGAAGGGGCAGGGCGCCCTGTTCACGGGAGACCAGCCACAGGTCTGTCCTGACCGTCGGTATGTCAGTTTCATGTACAGCTATCCGAACTTCGTGCCGCTCGACGCAGCCAGCGTGCGCCGGATCGTTTCGGCGCTCGAGCCGTTGTCGTTTGATAAGTTGTATGGCGCCTGGCCCAATTTTGTGGTGCGAGGGAACGCGAAAGAGGTGGTCCGCCGCTCGGCCGAACGTTACCTGCGAGCGCTCGAGGTGGATTTTCAGAATCGGTGATTTCTGCTGGGAGTCAGTTGCTGTAATCGCTCGTTAACCACAGTTTCCGAGTCGGCAGTACAATCGACCTTCAGGTTGTCAGAGGGCTGGCGTTGAACTTTCGGCCCACGACTCAAACCCAAAAATCCGAAACTACTCACAAGGAGGACACCCATGGCCCATACCAGTGCTACACCGCGAGGCGGCGAGCTGGCGGCTGACAAGAATGCTATTCGTCCGTTTCATGTGAATGTTCCAGACGCGGACCTGGCCGAATTGCGCAGGCGCATCAACGCAACAAAGTGGCCTGAACAAGAAACGGTTACAGATGCATCCCAAGGAGTACAGCTCGCGACGATTCAGGCGCTGGCGCGCTATTGGGCGACAGAATATGACTGGCGCAAGATCGAGGCAAAAATGAACGCCCTGCCACAGTTCATCACCGAGATCGATGGACTGGACATTCATTTCCTTCACGTCCGTTCAAAACACGATAATGCGTTGCCGCTGATCGTTACGCACGGCTGGCCCGGCTCAATCATCGAACAGATGAAGATCATCGATCCCCTGACGAATCCCACCGCACACGGTGGAAATGCATCCGATGCGTTCCACCTGGTGATCCCGTCAATGCCGGGCTACGGCTACTCAGGCAAACCGACCACCACAGGGTGGGATGTTGCCCACACCGCGCGTGCCTGGGTCGTGCTGATGAAGCGTCTCGGGTACACGAAATTTGTGGCGCAGGGCGGCGATTGGGGCGCGGTCATCGTCGATCAGATGGGCCTACAGGCGCCTCCGGAGTTGCTCGGCATTCACACCAACATGCCTGGCATCTTTCCAGTCGACGTTGACAAGGCGGCTTTTTCCGGGGCGCCGGCACCATCGGGTCTGTCAGCTGATGAGAAGGTCGCATACGAGCGTTTGCAGTTCGTCTATCAAAAGGGCATCGCCTACGGGTTTCAGATGGGTCTCCGACCGCAGACTTTATACGGAATCGCGGACTCACCCGTCGGCTTGGCGGCTTATTTCCTTGATCACGACGCGCGCAGCTACGAGCTGATCTCCCGCGTCTTTGAGGGAAAATCCGAAGGCCTCACGCGCGACGACATCCTCGACAACATCACGATCGCATGGTTGACGAACACGGCGCTTTCTGGCGCCCGTCTGTATTGGGAGAATTGGGGCAAACTGGGGTATTTCAATGCCAAAGGCGTCTCCATCCCGGTCGCCGTGAGCGTCTTCCCTGACGAACTCTATCCTGCTCCACGGAGCTGGGCAGAGCGCGCGTATCCCAAACTGATCCATTACAACAAGCTCGACAAAGGCGGTCACTTCGCTGCATTTGAGCAGCCCCAACTTCTTTCCGAGGAGATTCGGGTGGGCTTCGGATCACTGCGCGAAGTCGCAAGAGCAGCGTAGTCGCGGCGAGCGTGCAAAGCGATGAACCTTGAGCGGAGGGGGTGGACTCCGCACTTTTTTGCTCTTCCCGAGTTTGGGCGCAACCCTCGTTAGTGACGAAGCATCGCCGCGGCACCAACCACGCCCAGCAGCCTGCTCACGTCAATGCGACGCTGCTCCTGTGTGCCTGGTGTCACAAGCTATCCCGTGGTAGTGACCTTCGGTGTGTATGTCGTGCAAGAGTGCGGCACACGCGCTGGACTCGCAGCCCCGGCCGGCCCCCCAAAAAAAAGGCCCCGGCTTGCACCGGAGCCCTCCGCCTTGGATTCGGACCTTCTTACAGAGGCCGGACGTTCTCGGCCTGCAGACCCTTGGGACCCTTCGTCACCTGGAACTCCACGCTCTGACCTTCCTGCAGGCTGCGGAAACCGCCCGCCTGGATCGCGGAGAAGTGCACGAAAACGTCCTCGCCGCTCTGGCGGCTGATAAACCCGTAACCCTTGGCATCATTGAACCACTTCACTGTTCCTTGTTCCATATATGTCTCGTTGAAATACCTTTCGGTGAATTACGCTGGAAGCGAGTCGGAGGGTACTGCAGGGCAGGGACTAGCTGGAAAGCTATGCTGCTCACAACCGATTCTGATCAAACGCGAGTCACACGGTAGCAGAGCCTCAGTCTTTTCGCCAGCAAATTCCAGTTGCCCAACGCTTGCGAGGCCGGAGATGTCCCACTTCCGCCATACCCCCGCGCCTCAGGGCACAACCCGCACCCCGGCGCGTGCCGCCGGGGTGTGGTCCGGACTAACTCCCAGAGATTCCATGCACATGCGGTATAATATGGACTGGCTTAACCACGAAGACACATCTCCAGTACTGACGTTGCGCCTTCGCGATTGAGAGTTGTCCTCGAAAGAAGGCGCGCCCTTTGCCAAAGTCCCGGTAATCAGGAAGCGCGCGGTGGTCTGCGGCGTAGCGATTGCCATGCCGTACATGCTCGGATCGATGCCCGCAGGAGGGTACTGTGTCTCGAATCAACGGTGACAAATCCAGATACCACCGGATGCGCAAGCAGAGAGTACAGCGCCGCATGCGCAACCAGGTGATGTTCACCCGCCTTGCCAGTGAGGCAGCAACCGCTGCGCAGGGGCCCAAGGCCAGTCCCCCCGTTGCCGTCAGCAAGCGAATCGACGCGGCGCATGAGTAACGTGCCCGCGGTTTTGCGAGTCAATGGACATGCCAAGAAGAGGATCCTGCTGATCGACAGCTTCGCCACCAAGCGCGACTTGCGTGCCAAGGTCCTCCGGAAGATGGGGATCGAAGTGGATTGTGCGGCCGACATCAGCGAAGCGCGCTCGCTCTGGCAGGCCGATTCCTACAACCTTGTGCTGCTGGACGTGAAACGCGATCCGCGCAACGTCGAGGAATTCTGCACAGAGATGCAAAGCGCCAAGCCCCCACAGATGCTCGCCTTCCTGGTGGGCAAGCCGGAATACCTGGGCGCTTCCCCGTGCGCCGACACGGGCATTCCGCTGGTGGACGGCACGCACAACGGCATGTGGAGCGAGATGGTGGCGTCGCTATTCACCAGCGCGTGTGAGTTCCTGCCTCGGCGCTACGGGTTTCTCGAGGCCTCGTGGCGCATCGCCGCCACGCGTTCCCTCAAGGACCCGCGCTCTAAACCGGCCGCGCTGGATGCAGTTGTTCCAGCTGGCAAACGCAAACACTGGTCGTGGACGGACGCCGTGCAACGGCACACTCCTCCCGCGACGCTCGAACCCGAACCCGGCCCCGATCCAGAACGATCGAGCACTGCGAACATCGCTGCAGATGAGGAATTACTATGAAGAACCTGTTTGTCGGCAACATCCCACATAGCACTACTGAAGCTGAACTGCGCGCTCTGTTCGAGCCGCACGGCGCCGTGGAACGCGTCAGCGTCGTCACCGATCGTGAGACCGGGCGTTCGCGCGGCTTCGCGTTCATCGAGATGACAGACGCTGGCGCCGCCGACAAGGCGGTCGCGGCCCTCGATGGCAGCGATCTGGGCGGCCGTCCCATGAAGGTTAACGAAGCCCGCCCGAAAGAGAAAAGCAGCGGCGGTGGATCCCGCGGCGGGCGCTTTGGCGGCGGAGGCGGAGGCGGCCGCGACGACTATCGTGGCCACGCCCGGCAACCCCGCGAGCCGCGCTGGTAAGTTTCCGTTCCACGCAGAAGATTAGATTACAGAGGCATACATCGCGCGGACCATCCTCGGTCCCGTGAACCAGTGTGCCCTTGGAGGTGTCGATGTCAGGAAGAGGCCGTTCCAGTTTCACCAAGCGGCAGAAAGAGCGCTCGCGCCAGGATAAACAGCGCGAGAAACTCGAGCGCAAGACCCAACGCAAAGCCGAGAAAGGCGCCGGAGATTCGAGTGATCTGGATTCGAACCTCGAACTGCTGGTCGACTCCTCGACCGATCCGTTCGCCCGAAATCTGGGAACCGACTTTCTTACCGAGACGGAGCAGGAAGAGTAGTCCGGACCACGTTCACGCGCTAGCGAAAACTATTTTTCAGACCTGATCCTACCCATGCCGCAAGACACGCGCGCGATGTGAAGGCCTGCGTGTGTCTTATAATCGGGCGCTTCCGGAGGTGACCGGTTCATGCGCTTGCGCTCGAGCTTCGCAGTCTTCCTTCTGCTGGCCCTCGAAGCGGTCGGGCAAGCGCTGGCGAGCGCATCCGTCCCTGCTGGACCCGCATCTCAGACGGCGCCGCTCGAGCAGGGAAAGTTCCGCCTGCACAAATTTGAGCAAGCCATCGGAGAGGAGAGTTACCAGATCCAGCAGATCGGTGCGAACCAGGTCCTCATTTCGGATTTCAAGTTCAAAGACCGCTTCACCGAAGTCCCCCTCACCACCCGGCTTGAGTTCGCCTCTGACCTCACCCCGCACAAACTCGAGATCAAGGGCAAAACCGCACGATCGGTCGCCATCGACGACATGTTGACGGTCCAGGGCGACAAAATACAAATCCGTGAAGGCCGGGCTGAGCGCGACGAGTCGCGCCCCGAGCGCTACTTTCTGATTGCCGGCTACGCGCCCACCGCGGTGCAAATGATGCTGATGCGGTACTGGCTCTCCCACGGATCGCCGGCCACCCTGAAAACCTTTCCCTCCGGCGAAGTCCGCATCCAGGATCGCGGCAGCGATGAGGTCCAGATCGACGGCCACTCAAGACGCCTCGAGCGTTACAGCGTCTCCGGCTTGATCTGGGGGCGAGAGACCCTCTGGCTTGATCCCGAGAAGAATCTCGCTGCCGTCGTCACCACCGACGCCGAGTTCGACCACTTCGAGGCCGTTCGCGGAGGCTTCGAGCCCGCACTGCCAACCCTGGTTGCGCGAGCGGGCAGCGACGAGATGGCCGCGCTCGCCGAAATCTCCAAACATTTCCATGGTCGCAACCCGGGCAAGCTTGCCTTCAAGGGCGCCACGCTCATCGACGGGACCGGAGGCGCCCCCATCCCCAACGCCGTGGTGGTTGTCGACGGTGACCGGATTGTCGCCGCCGGCCCCGCGAAAAGGGTCCGCATTCCCCACCATGTGACCGTGGTTGACGCGAAAGGAAAAACCATCCTCCCCGGCCTGTGGGACATGCACGCCCACTTCGAACAGGTGGAATGGGGTCCCATTTACCTGGCGGCGGGCGTGACCAGCGTGCGCGACTGCGGCAACGAGTTCGAGTTCATCACCGCGGTGCGGGACGCGCTTCGCGACGGCCACGGCCTGGGTCCCCGCCTGCTCCTCGCGGGGGTGGTCGATGGCAGCGGGCCCGCTGCCATCGGAGTGCAGCGGGTCGACAATCCGCAGCAAGCCGAGCAATGGGTCCAGCGCTACCACGATGCTGGATTCCAGCAGGTGAAGATCTACAGCTCGATGACACGCGATAACGTCGCGGCTGTCGCGGTCGCTGCGCATCGCCTGGGTATGACGGTGACGGGTCACATACCGGAAGGCATGACTGGGTTCCAGGGCGTTGAGGCGGGCATGGACCAGATCAACCACATCCAATTCATCGCCGACATGCTGCAACCGGTGGCCAAGTCAACCGACAAAACCACCCGTCTGCAGCGCTTGCAGGCCGTCGCTGCAGTGGACTTGAATGCCGAGACCAGCCACAAAGCCATCGCTTTTCTCAAAGCGCACGGCACTGTAGTCGACCCCACCATGGCCTTGATGGAGGTGTACGCGGCCTCCCCAGATCACCCCGTGGAAAGCTTTGAGCCTGGCGTGAAAAAGGTCGCGCCTGAGCTCGCTGCCGAGTTCGTTGAGAACGCCCAGTCACCGGAGGTCGTCGAAGCCAGCCGCAGGGCGTTCGCGAAGCTGTTGGAGATCGTCGGCGCCCTGCACCTCGCCGGCGTGCCCGTCGTCGCCGGAACGGATCAGGCGGTTCCTGGCCACAGCCTTCACCGCGAAATCGAACTTTACGTCGAAGCCGGCATGACGCCGCTCGAAGCCATCCAGGCAGCCACGATCGTGCCGGCGCGAGTCATGGGACTCGACAACGAATTAGGCACGATTGAAGTGGGCAAGAAAGCCGATCTGATTGTGCTGGGCGCGAACCCGCTCGACTCGATCCACAACCTCCGCAAAGTCGAGAAAGTTGTGAGCGGGGGAATCCTCTATGATCCCGCCCCGCTCTGGGAAAGCGTCGGATTCCAACCGTGACTGAGAAGCGGACTGAGGAATTCGAATGCCGACTGTGGGACGACCAGGGGCCTGTGTCAGACCGCTGACGATTTGTGCCTTAGGACTGGAGAGCGCGATCGCGGTAGGCTAGGCCCGCGAGCACCGCTGCGGCGTAGACGACCAGGGTTTCAAGCCCGGAAACATCCCCGTGGAGGGCATGAATGGCGATCGCCAAAGCGAAGATCGCGAGCAGTGCATAGCCACCCACGGCGGCCGTGACCGGCAGCAGGAACAAGACTGCCGCGATCATCTCGGCACCCGACAGCACGAGCCGAACGTGTGCTAGGGCCGGGGGATGTCCTGCGGCGTGGAATTTCCCGAGCGTCGCGTGGAAGCTGAGCCAGGATTGCCACAGGACGACCAGGCCCACCGACCATCGTAGAAACGGCAGAGCCAGCCTTTTCAGGTTTGCGTTCATCGTGCCTTCTTCCCCGAGACTTTTCTCTTTGCCGAAGCGGACGGAGCTCGACGCGTTTCCTTAAGGCGGTGGCTGGCACTGGAATCGAGGTCGAGGCCGTAGAACTTCTTCAAGTCCCGAATACGTTGCAGCGATTCCTCCCGGAAGGGGCACTTTCCATCGAACGCGTGCAACACGATCCCCTCCAGCAAGTCGCCCAAGGTGAGGTCGTGGTACTCCGCAAAGCCCTTGAGCACTTTGAGAATCCGTTTCTCCATGCGCACGCCGGTTTGCACCCGTTCGATGGCAAGCCGGCTGTCTTCCGTCACGGGATTCATGGTACCAGTGTACCATGGTACACGTGCATGGGGCAAAGCCCCTCAGGACGCTAAAGGGCAACGTGCGTTCAAGGTCTTGGCGGCACGAGTGAACTTGTGCCCTTCCCGCTTGTGCTTGCAATGGGCTTTTTCCGCAAGCGGGGAGAGATCGCCTATGCAAGGCGCGCTTCGCGAGTCAGGGCGGCGGAGTTGCGCGTCCAACCAGGCGTCTTCCCGCGAATTCGTACTTTCCTGCGAGCACCAGGCTGATGGCCTCGGTGTAGGCGATGTGTTCCTGTTCGAGGATGCGAGCGGCCAGGGTATGCTCGTCGTCGGTATCGAGCACGGGGACAGTTTTTTGGACGATAATGGCGCCGTGGTCGAGTTCCTCGTCAACGAAATGCACGGTGCAGCCGGAGACCTTGACGCCGTAGGCGAAGGCTTGTTCCTGGGCTTCGAGGCCCGGAAAGGCGGGCAGGAGCGAGGGATGGATGTTCAGGATGCGGCGTGGGAACTGCTGTACGAACCAGGGGGACAGCAGGCGCATGTAGCCGGCGAGACAAATCAAGTCGACCCCACGTTCTCTGAGCGCGGTGACGACGGCGCGGTCGTGTTCCTCGCGAGACACGCCCTTGGACGGGATCACGAGACTGGTAAGGCCGAGACGCTTGGCGGTGACGATACCGCCGGCGTCGGGCTTGTTCGAAATGACGACCGCGATGCGCGCACCGGGGATGTTCCCATCTGCGATGTTCCGGGCGATGGCTTCAAAATTGGAACCGCGCCCGGAAAGAAGTATGCCGAGATTCCTCATAGGTCAATCGCCCGTCGCAACCCTTCAGTCGTTAGCCCTTACTAATTCAACACGGGAGAGGCGAATTGTCGAGTTTCCCTCACCGAGGGCCGGGGGCGACGCCAAATAAGCCGTTGCCGAATCGGAACTGCCGGGAGGATCCGACGTGCCGGGTCGCCGACAAACTTAGCGACCGACCATAGACCACGAAGACTTGCATGGTCGGAGGCATCCATGAAAAGCCGACTCGTCCTGCGTCCCTGGCATCAGCGCTGGGGTGCTCGCGATGCTGAAGTCCGGGCTGCGCTACCGGGCGACGATCTCACCGCCGCCAGGAGCCAAATCACGCATGCCATCACGATCAATGTGCCGCCGGAGAGAGTGTAGCCGTGGCGGATGCAGATCGGGCAGGACCGCAGCGGCCTTTGCAGCTACACCCGGCTGGAGAACTTTGATTGGCTGTGAAATGCCGAAGGTCGAACCCCTCGTTTCAGACTAGAAGCCTCGAACCGTCGGCGAAACGGTATGGTTCGGCAAGCCCGAGCACTTCAAGGGGCCAGCCTACAGGGTGGCCGCGGTGGTCGAGCCGCAGAAGGAGTTTGTCATGGTCGATCCGCCGGATCGGAAGAAGGTTCAGGCTGGCGGGCGCGGAGAGGGCGAGTTGGCGATGCGTGCTGAAGCCGGTGGATGCAACCCACTCCCGGCTGATGGCCCGGGCGCGTGGCGGCGCCCCGCCGACACTGTGGGCGTGTGTCATGGGAACCACCTTCTGGGATCCGGCCCATTTGGTCATGGAGCGCAGGATGTTACGGACGATCAAGCGGCCGGCGGAACAAAGTAGCGAGTTGCGGAGGCTACGGGCTGGGACTGGGCCAAGACTCGACCATCACAAAATTCAAGATCGGCCGGCGATTGCCTACGAATACATCACCTTGCGCTCACCCTTCACGATCCGGCCCACGTTGTAGTACTTCTCACCGACCCGATCGAGCAACGTCTGTGCCTTCTTGAATTTCTTGGCATTAATCACCAGTAACATGCCCAGGCCCATGTTGAAGGTGCGCAGCATCTCTTCTTGCGGGACGTTGCCGAGTGCCTGCAGGTGTTCGAAGATGGGCAGGACGGGCCAGCTTCCCATCTCGATCACGGCGGCCATGCCGCGGCACAGGACGCGGGGAAGATTTTCGGTAATGCCGCCGCCGGTAATGTGAGCCATGGCCGAGATGCAGTCGGCGTCGATCAGTTTCTTGAGCGACGGCCAGTAGCTCTTGTGCGAGCGCATCAGTTCGTTGCCCACTTTGTTCTTGATTTCATTGACGTAGGTTTCCGGCGAATACCTGGCGACTTCGAAGAGCAGCTTGCGCGCCAGAGAGTACCCGTTAGTGTGCAGGCCGTTTGAAGGCAAGCCAAGAATGATGTCGCCGATCTCGACTTTCTTGCCGGTGATAATCCGCTCGCGCTCGACGACGCCCAGGATGAATCCCGCGAGATCGTACTCGCCCGCGGGGTAGAAGCCCGGCATTTCCGCAGTCTCGCCGCCAATGAGCGCGCAGCCGTTGTGCTTGCAGGCCTCGGCGAGGCCCTCGACGACCTTCTCGGCAACATCAGGTTCGAGCTTGCCGGTGGCGAGGTAGTCCATGAAGAAAAGGGGCGCGGCGCCTTGCACCATGATGTCGTTGACGCAGTGGTTGACCAGGTCGGCTCCCACCGTGTGGTGGACCCTCATGTCGAAAGCGACTTTCAGCTTAGTGCCAACTCCATCGACGCTCGAAACCAGCACCGGGTCGACGTAGGTCTTGGCAATGGAAAACAGGCCACCAAAGCCGCCGATCTCGCTCAGCACGCCCTTGGTGAAAGTCTTATGGGCCAGATAGCGGATGCGCTGCTTGGTGCGATTGGCGCGGTCGATATTGACGCCCGCATCGGCGTACGTAATGGTGGCGGTCTTGGTGGAGTCCTGGGCCACGGGAATCTGTCCGTCGTATGAAGTCACGTGAAAAGTGCGGGGAGTTGCCGACCTGATTGCCACCCGGAAGCAACTATGAAACGCGGGTCATTGTAGCACGCTGGAAGGTTGACACCAGCTGAGGGAACCAGAGGAAGGAAGGCCCGCAGATACACTACGACACCAAGTGCGCGGGTGGGGGCCCGCGGCACGGAAGGAGTCTTTGTTAGTGCGAGACGAAGTCGCTGACGAAGTAGGCCAGAACTCCGAAGAGCGCCAAACCGGAGATCCCATAAGCGGTAAGGACCCAGAAGTTGCGTCCTTCAAGCGGATGGGACTTGGCGTCTTTGGACGGCGAAACAGCCGACGAAGTAATTTCGGGGGCCCGAGAATCCATACAACCCTCCCTTGAGTTAGCGGCGAGACGAGGCCGCGACTTGCGATTTCCCCACACCTGCCAGACGGGGGCAGGCTTTACTGACCGCAAATTTTACTATGGTTTGGGGGGGGGACTTGTCAAATTTCTGTTAGCGGATGGGCGGGAAGTGGCAAAGTGCTGCGCAAAGTGGAGAAAAGTCTGGTCCGCACGCGTCAAAAACAAAGCCCCGACGCGATGGCCGGGGCTACTCCAGAATGCGCTCGAACGACTATTTCATCTTATCGTCGCCCTTCATCTTGTCGTCGCTCTTCTTGGTGTCCTTCGTAGCCTTCTTGGCCTTCTTTTCCTTCTTTTCGGTCTTCTTGGTGTCGTCTTTCTTGGGAGCGCCGGCATCCTGAGCGAAGGAAGCAGTGGCCAGGGAGAGCGCGATCGCAACCGTGAACAGCAGCGTGAGCAGCTTCTTCATTTCCTAAATTCTCCTTTGGAATTCAGTTCAGGTTTGCATGCAGGACTCACCCCTACAACGTCGGTCAGCATTGGGGTAGGGTTCTGTGCGGAAGGATTCTAGCCCAGCCGAGCCGAGAAGCAAGCAGAAAATGTGCCAACGAGGGCAGGCCGTTTGACACCAGTCACCTGGGTTAGCCGGCGCGGCCGAGACAGGTGTTATGAGTCACAGACCTGGGTCCATGCCAGCGGTACACTTGGCGAATCATGAGTGCTGCTAAGCCCGGCAAAGTAAGCAAAGTGAGTAAGTCAAAGCCCAGTGTGCCCACCCAGGACCGCGCCCACGATGTTTGGCGTTCCGAGCCGCATCCTCTGGACGCGATCTTTGCTCCGCGCAGCGTGGCGGTAATCGGCGCCAGCGAACGGGCCGGTAGCGTGGGCCGGGCGGTGCTTTGGAGTCTGGTGAGCAGCCCCTTCGGCGGAACGGTGTATCCGGTCAGTGAAAAACGCAGCAGCGTGCTCGGGATCAAGGCATACAAGAGCGTCGCCGACCTGCCCGAGGCGGTCGATCTGGCGGTCGTGGTCACGCCGGCCGCAACCGTCCCCGGGATTGTGGGCGAGTGCGTGGAAGCGGGCGTCCAGGGAGCGATTGTCATTTCCGCTGGATTCAAAGAGCACGGGGAAAAGGGCAAAGAACTGGAGAGGCAGATCCTGGAGCGCATCCGGGGCACCGGACTGCGGCTGATTGGACCGAACTGCCTGGGAGTGATGAATCCGATCAGCGGCCTGAACGCGACGTTCGCGTCGAACATCGCACGCCCCGGCAATGTTGGGTTCATCAGTCAGAGCGGCGCGCTGTGCACGGCGATTCTGGACTGGGCGCAGAAGGAAATGGTCGGCTTTAGCGCGTTTGTGTCAGTGGGGTCGATGCTGGATGTGGACTGGGGCGACCTGATCGACTATCTGGGCAATGATCGGCGAACCCAGAGCATCATCATGTACATGGAGTCGGTGGGGGACGCGCGCTCGTTTCTGTCCGCTGCGCGCGAAGTCTCGCTGAACAAGCCGATCATCGTGATCAAAGCCGGCCGGACGGAGGCGGCCGCCCAGGCCGCGGCATCGCATACCGGAGCGCTCACCGGAAGTGACGAGGTGCTGGAGGCGGCGTTCCGACGCTGCGGCGTGCTGCGCGTGCAGACCATCGCCGAACTTTTTTACATGGCGGAGGTCCTTGCCAAGCAACCACGCCCGAAAGGGCCGCGGCTGGCGATTGTCACGAATGCGGGCGGTCCGGGTGTGCTGGCGGCTGACGGGCTGCTCTCCAATGGGGGCCAACTGGCGCCGCTTTCCGCCGAGTCGATGGAGGCTCTCAATCAGACCCTGCCGCCACACTGGAGTCACCGCAATCCCATTGACGTGCTCGGCGATGCGTTGCCGGATCGTTACGCCAAGGTGGTCGACATTGCGGTCCATGATCCCAACATTGACGGCCTGCTGGCCATCACGTGTCCGCAGGGCATGGCGCAACCCACGATGACGGCCGAGCACTTGAAAGCGTACGCGAGTTCGACCGGCAAGCCCGTGCTCGCAAGCTGGATGGGCGGAACCGAGGTGGCCGCCGGCACGGACATCCTGAACCGCGCAGGTATCCCGACCTTCCAGTTTCCCGACACTGCGGCGCGCGTGTTCTGTTACATGTGGCGATATAGCTACGTCCTGCGGGGGTTGTATGAGACACCGGTGCTGCGGGGCGGGGCTGACGAAGGATTGGACCGCGGGCGCGGCGCACATATTGTGGACAACGTGCGGAAGGCTGGCCGCACGCTTCTGACCGAGGTCGAATCGAAGCAGTTGCTGACGGCATACGGTCTTTCGACCGTGCAGACCGAAATCGCAGCTCGCGAAGACGAAGCGGTCAAAAAGGCGGATGGGATCGGCTATCCGGTGGTCCTGAAGCTGCTCTCGCAGAGCATTACCCACAAAACGGATGTCGACGGGGTGCAGTTAAACCTGCGCGACTCGGATGCGGTGCGCCGCGCCTATCGGGCGATTGAAGTTTCAGTGCTCGAGAAAGCGGGCGAGGGGCACTTTCAGGGCGTGACGGTGCAACCCATGATAAAGCTCGAAGGCTACGAGTTGATTGTGGGCAGCAGCGTCGATTCACAATTTGGTCCGGTGCTTCTGTTCGGAGCGGGCGGGCAACTGGTGGAAGTGTTTCAGGACCGCGCGCTGTCTCTGCCGCCGCTGAATACAACGCTGGCCCGGCGCATGATGGAACAAACGAAAGTGTTCACCGCGCTCGAAGGCGTACGCGGAAGAAAGCCAGTCGACCTCGCAGCGCTGGAAGAATTCCTGGTGCGCTTCAGTCAGCTGGTGGTGGAGCAACGGTGGATTAAGGAGATTGACATCAATCCGGTTCTGGCATCGCCAGAGCGCATCGTTGCGCTGGATGCGCGCGTGGTGCTGCATGGTGCGGAAGTTTCCGAGGACAAGCTGCCTCCTCTCGCCATCCGTTCCTATCCCGTGCAGTATGTGAAACCGTGGGCCATGAAAAACGGCAGGCCCGTCACGATTCGCCCGATCCGTCCGGAAGACGAGCCACTCCTCATCCGACTGCACCAGGTGCTCTCCGAACGCACCGTGTACCTGCGCTATTTCCAACCGTTGAAACTAAGCCAGCGGACCGCGCACGAACGACTCACGCGCATTTGCTTCATCGATTACGACCGCGAGATGGTCCTCGTGGTCGAACATAAAAGTGATGACAGCTCGACCGAGATCATCGCCATCGGGCGCTTGAGCAAGCTGCGTGGGGATGGGAATGAAGCGGAGCTGGCTGTCCTGGTCGATGACCGCCATCAGAGCCAGGGCTTGGGCACGGAACTTTACCGGCGGCTGATTGCGGTCGCGAAGGACGAGAAAGTCAAGCGCGTGATCTCGACGGTGCTGGCGGAAAATCGCGAGATGCGAGCGATATGTCAGAAGCTGGGTTTTCGCATGGAGGCGGATCTCGAGGAGGGTACGATACGGGCGCAGCTGGAGGTGTAGAAGATCCGGCTTTGGGTGAAGGCATCTTCGAGTATGGCGACCGGAGAAACAATTCGGGGCCGGCGCCACGGGCACACCTGGGTCCCTTGACTCCGTTCGGCTCGCGCCTCACGTCGCTCGGGACGACAGTTTTGACATGATTTCAAGTTGTAAGGGTCTGCGCCGCTCGAATCGAACGCCACCGCGGCGAGACCGCCGGCGCTACAAAACTATCGCAAAGCCTCCAGTCCGGGCTGCACCCACGAAAATAGGAACCGACCGATCGACGGGAATTGGGAGGCGAGGACGGTTAACAGGGGGAGCGCCCCGAAGGATGTGACTCGCAAGAAGAATTCCCGGTCCAGCTGGCCGGCTTCGGTT
>DATMPS010000073.1:0-13321 GCA_035567435.1 Terriglobales bacterium
CAGGCCGCTGACGACGATCACCGCTGACTGTGCGATCACCGAGAACAGTCTCAGGCCCACCGGGGACAGGCCGAACAACCCGAGGCTGATGCGCTCGACAAATGCCGTGAACGGCGGGTACGAGACGAATCCCCAGTCAAGGTGCCGGGCGTCGCTCAAAAACTGGAGTTCGTCGCGATGAAATCCGTAGCGCTGATTCGTGAGCAGATGCAGGAGCGCGATGGCGGCGGCGATGGCGAGAAGACCGAGTGTCGCGGTTGTGTCTGTCGTGCGGAGGTCGTGTGTTGTACTCCCCAAGGTCGCGGTGCTGGATTCGTTCGCCATCCGGTGGCCTCTGGTGGGATTTTACTTGCTGCAGACGAGTTTAGTTCCAATGAATCTGTCGTCCCGAGCGCAGTGAGACACAAGCCGAACGAGGTCGAGAGACCTTGTGTTTGGACGGCACCTTGCGGTTCCCTTCACGCGAAAACCCTCCGTAATTCCCGTCGCAAGATTTTCCCCGAAGGCGTACGCGGCACGGCATCGACGAACCGCACCTCGCGTGGCTGCTTATAAGACGTAAGCCGCTCGGCGACGAACGCGCACAGAGATTCCTTCATCGCATCCCCGGAGGGCTGTCCTTCGCGCAGCACCACAAACGCGCAAGGGATTTCCCCGGCTTCGAGGTTGGGGCGGGCGACGACTCCACAGTCGCGCACCGCGGGGTGTTCCATCAGCACGGCTTCGACTTCGGCCGGAGCCACCGGGAAACCTTTGTACTTGATCATCTCCTTGCTGCGGTCGAGGACGTAGAAGAAGTCATTCGCGTCTCGGCTCACGACATCTCCCGACCAATACCAGCCGTCGCGCAGCGCTGCCGCGGTTGCTTTTGGTTCCTTCCAGTATCCCAGCATGAATTGCGGCCCACGCATCACCAGTTCGCCGGGTTCGCCGGGACCGACTTCGCGCTCATTCGCGTCCAGCACGCGGCACTCGGTCTGCACCAGCGCCTGACCGATGGATTCCGGCTTGTACTGCGCTTCATCGAGATAGCCAACGTGGGTCACAGGAGAAGCCTCCGTCATGCCGTACCCCTGGCAGATGCGGATGCCGGTAAGCTCCATAAAGCGGCGCGCCAGTTCAGGCGCGAGCGGCGCAGCACCGGACTTGACCCAGCGCACGCTGTGGTTCGCGGGGAATTGTCCGGCTTCGGCCGCCTGGTTGAGCGCGTTCAGCGCCGGCGGGACGACCGGCATCATCGTGACACCCGCGGACACGAGCAGCCCGAGCAGTTGCGGGACGTTGAAGCGCGGTATCAGAACGATGGTCGCACCCAGAGTGAGCATGGGGTTCAACGCCACATTGAGCCCGTAGATGTGGTAGAGCGGCAGGAAGCACAACATGATGTCGGCCGGCGTGAACGCCGTGCCGTTCGGTCCCGTGAGCTGGTAGATGTTTGCGACCAGGTTGTGGTGCGAGAGCATCACTCCCTTGGGCAGGCCAGTGGTGCCGCTGGAGTAGGGCAGTGCGGCAATCGTCTCTTTCGAGGAAGCCACCGGGGAAGGCAGGACCGCACTGCTCGCGCGGAGCAGGCCGGCGAACTCTTCAGCTCCAGGTGTCGCCTGACGCGTCGCGTACACGCGACGCAGGTTGGGGAGGCCGCCGAGATTGATATTGCCGAGAGTCGCTCCGTCAGTAACCAGCATCGCCGCGCCGGAGTTCTCCAGCTGGTATCGCACTTCGCGCTCGCGGTAGGTAGGGTTAAGCAGGGTTGGAATCGCTCCGGCGAGCGTGACCGCATGATAGGTCGCGGCGAACTCCCAGGAGTTCGGCAGGAAGATGGCGACGACTTCGCCGGTCTTTAGTCCGGTGGCGGCCAACCCATGCGCGAGGCCCTCGACAGTATCTCCGTAGTCAGCGTAAGTGAAGCAGCGGTTGATGGAGGCGTCGATGAGTGCGACCTTCTGCGGAAACTTGCGGCAGGAATCCAGGATCAGGTCATGTAGGAACAGGTTCGATGGATCGGCGTAGAGCTGGGTGCGCAACATGGGCGGACAGATTGTAGCGGAAACAGAGAGTCTGGAGCTACGAGCGGCCTTATCGTCGGTTTGGTGGATGTCACATCCTGTCGTGTCCCGATACACTTCAGGCATGACCGGAGCGCTCGTCATTCTGCTGACTAGTGTGGTCCTGTGGGCGGGGAGCAAAGCCATGTCCCGCATTCAAAAGCGCTGATGACACGCGACGGTCCCGGAAGGCGCCATTTCGTCATCCCTGTTCTGCTTCGCCGCCTTTGCTCCTCCTTCGCGATCTTTGCGCTTAAAGCTCTTGATTTCCGCTGTGAACCCCTGTGCCCTCTGTGGTCAGCCTTTGCCTCCCCGCCCTCAGAACGAAACCCGCGCGCTCACCTGGATTTCCCGTCCCGGGGTCATCGCCATCGTGATCGTCCCGAATTGAGGCTCGTTTACGTAGCGGTTCGGGGTTCCCAGGTTCACCGTGTTCAACGCGTTAAAGGCCTCTCCACGAAGCTGGAAGCTCGTGCGCTCCGTCAACCGGAAGCTGCGTGCCAGTGCGAAGTCTAACGTCCGCAGTGGCGGACCATACACCGAGTTCCGTCCCACATCGCCAAACGTGTACGCGGGCGGAGTTGCGAATGCGGCCGGATTGAACCACATCGACGCCGTCCGCGCCCCGGCCCCGAAGATCGGTTTGCCGGTGTAGTTGGCCCGAATCGGGTTCTCGCCCAACACTGTGCCCGAGTTCGCCGTGTCCCCGAAAACCGAAATCGTAAACGGCATCCCCGATTCCGCCTGATACACGGTGGTGAGGTGCCAGTTCTGAGTCAGCGCCCGCGTCCATCCTGAGTGTGCGTACGCCGGAATGTCATAAACGCTGCTCAGCGCGAACCGATGCCGCACGTCGCACCCCGGGCCCTTTTCCAGCGCCAGGTCGCTGTTGTTTTGCGGAATCGCCGCCTCGTCCATCGGAGATCGGAAGTCCGGCGCATTGCTCAGATTCTTCGAGTAGGTGTAGTTCGCCAGGAAACTCAGCCCATGCGAATACTTTCTGCGCACGTTGACGTATCCGGCATCGTACCAGCTCTGCGCCGTGTCTTCGAGCCGGTTGATCGTGCTCACCGGAAACGTCCGGCTCTGGATGATCGCCGTCGTGCTGCTGGGCGTTAGCGTCGTGTTCGGCACGAAGGTCAGCGTCTTGAACGGACGCCGCGGTCCCAGCGGCCCAGGCCCCGGCGGCGTGTTGTTGATCAGGTGCGAGCGCTGCAAGTGGAAGCCGCGTGCGCCCAGGTATCCCACTTCGATCGTCGTGTTGCCCCCAAAGCTCTTTTCCACCTGCGCGTTCCACTGCTGGATGTACTGCGCCGGAGCATGCGGATCGAAGGCGGTGAAGCTTACCGTCGTCGGGGTCAGCGTCCCGGTCCCCAGTACCGGTGTGCCAAAGTTCAGGCCCTTGGCAAACAGCGCGGCCGGCGGCGTAAAGTTGTCCGCCTGCTGCGTTTCCGGAAACACGTACGGCACGTTGTGCCGCTGGTTGCACCAGGTGTTCTGATCGACCGGCGTGAAGAAGATCCCGTACGCCACCCGCAGCATCACACCCGACCGGGGAAGATTCTTGGCAATACCCAGCCGCGGCGCGAAGTTGTGCTTATTCGCGTACATCAGCCCCTTCGGATACCCATTCTGCCCGCCGATGAACACCGAAGGCACGCCGTTGTTGAAGATCAGATTCGTATTGGTGTTGTCGAGGTCGTAGAGCGGGCTCGTGTATTCGTAGCGCAGGCCGAAGTTTACTGTGGTCGTCGACGTCAGCTGCCAGCTGTCCTGCGCGAAGGCGTCCCATCCCCAGTTGCGCAAGTTCATCTGCGGGACGCCCGCCTGCCTCTGCTTTACCGTCGGAAGACTCAGCAGCATGCTCGCGAACCCCGAGCCGCTGCCGTCGTTGAATCCGAATTGCGTGGTGTAGCCATTGGTGTACTGGTAATAGCCACGATTCTGGAAGAAGCCCCACATCGGCCAGATGTAACGCCTGCCGTCACCGCCGAACTTCAGCGCGTGGTGGCCGTGCTGCCACGCGAACGAATCGCGCAGCTCCACCGTCGTGTCCCAGGCATGCATCGGGGTCGCGGCAAACGTATCGCCGATCCCGGTATAGCCTTGCGCGGCGAACCACGGAGATCCCCAGGCTCCCGATCCGCCAAAGCCGATCCCCTGGATCCCCAGTTGCGTGACGATGTCGTTGACTCCGTTGTTTTGTGACATGCGATCCATCGACAGCCGCGACATCGCCAGCGACGCCGTGTTCAGCTTGTTGCTGGAAAACACGTGATTCCACGAAATCACCGCCTGCTGCGAAAGATTGTCGAAATTCGCGCCAAAGCCCGGCAGGTTCTCAGTCGTCGACGTCACCCCGCTGCTGGGCGAGAAGCCGTTCTCCGATCCCAGCGAGTAACGCGCAAAGGCGGTATCGTTGTTAGAGAAAATATGATCCACGCGCACCGTGCCCTGGTTCTGAAAGTGGTTTTCGTTGCGCAGGTCCAGGTAGTTGTTCGAATCGGCGCCAGACATCGCCATCGTCATGTTGGGCATGGGCAGGTACTGCATCAGGAACGCTTCCAGTTGCGTGTTGATTCGGTTGCTCGGAATTACGTTTCCCTGGAACTGGCTTCGCGTGTACGGAAAGTTCGATGGGCCGGTGGGCAGCGCCGCGTTGTAGTTCGGATTCGGCACTGCGGTCGTCGGGTCGTAGATCTTGACCCCGCTCATGCTGAAATCACCCATGATCTCCTGTGGAGTGGGGACCGTCAGAATTTGCGCATCCGCCTGCGACAGCCGCAAGCCCTCGTAGTTCACAAAGAAGAAGGTCTTGCGGCTCTTGCCCAGCAGCGGACCGCCCAGCGACGCGCCGAAATTGTTTTGCACCAAGTGATTGTTGCCCATCGCTGCGAACGGGCTTGCGTCCATGGCGCCGTTGCGCAGAAATTCGTAGACCGTGCCGTGGTAGTGATTGCTGCCCGACCGGGTCACGATATTGATCTGCCCGCCGCCGGCTCCACCCATGTCGGCGGTGTAACTGCTGGTCACCACCTTGAACTCCATCACTGCATCCGGAGACGGACTCAAATTCTGTGTGTTGAACGTCGGATCGGTATTGGTCGCGCCATCCAGCAGAAAGTAGTTCGCATTGTCGCGCGCGCCTCCAATGACCACTGCCGACCTTTGTCCCGGCCGCCAGTACAACGGGTTCGTCTGTCCGCTCTGCGCCCCAAACCCAACGTGCGCTCCGGGCACCGTCAGCACCAGGTCCACGAGCATCCGTCCGTTCAGCGGCAGTTCCTGGATCGACTTCGGCTCGACCACTTCGCCCACACTCGAGTCGGTTTCCCGCAACAGGTCGCTCGACGCCGTTACCTCTACGCCCTCGCGCACAGGACCAATTTTTAGCGGAATGTCGATGGCGAGCCGTTGCCCCACTTCCAGGCGCAGCGTCTGCACGACGGGCGCGAATCCCGGCGCGCTCGTGGTCAATTCATAATCGTCGGGCAAGAGCGCCGCGGCCGAGAACGTCCCCTTGTCGTTCGTCACCACCACTCGCGTGGCCCCGGTACTCAGTGCTTTGAACTGTACTGATGCCTTCGCCACCGGCAGCGACTGCGCATCCTTCACTGTGCCCGTGACCAGCGCGTAATTGCTTTGCCCGGTCGCTGCCACGGTCAGCGCGAGCACACACACAACCAGCACCAATGTCCGCATTGCAAAATTCCTTCTTTTGCGAAACCGCCGAGGATCGAGCCTCGTCGAAAGGCGTTCTGCGGTTTCTGACTACGGGTTGTTCTGAACTACGTCGATGAACATGCCACCCCGAGTGACGGCACTCTAGCGACGTTGCCAGTAAGCATCAATAGTAAGAAAGCATTACCCGAAGCCTGCTCATTGCTAAAAATGCTGCCACTCGAGACCCCGCTGCCTTAACCCCATGGCCGGCTCCGAAGTCAGGTTTTCCTCAGCGTTCTTTGCGGCTTTTCTCAGCCACCCTGCGGTCAAAACTTTCCACTGCTTCTTTTGGAATTGCTGATTGCCATTGTCATGCCGACGCGTGAGCGCAGCGAGCAGGAGGAATCTGCTTCAGATCGGCGGTTGTAGCCCTCGAACAGAAAATCTTTGCTGGGAAGGGCACGACTTCAGTCCTGCCGCCAAGCCCGAAGATCGGTCACGCTTTGGCGCCTGAGGTGAGCTTTGTTTACTGGGCAGGCCGCCGTTCCTCCCCTCGGACTCCAACTGATATAAAGAGGAGGCAATGACGCGCACAAAAGCCACTGCGATTCTGCTCGCCCTGCTTCTCCCCGCAACCGTATTCGCTCAGTTGCCAACTGTATCCACATCCTCCCAGACCCAGATGGACCGCGACCTCCTCGAGGTCACCATCCCCCAGCTCGAAGACCTCTATGCCCGAGACAAGTACTCCGTGACGCAAGTCGTGAAGTGGTACCTGGCGCGCGTGGCCAAGTACAACGGAATCTACCGTGCCGTGCAGAATCTGGATGTCCCCGGAGCCATGAAAAATGCGGCCGAGAAAGATGCGGCCGCGAAGGCAGGCGGCGCCACCTTCAAGCGCGGACCCTTGTGGGGCGTGCCCATCGTGACCAAGGCCAACACCAGCGTCGAGGGTCTTGTGACCACCGATGGCTGGCAGGGCTATAAGATTCCCGGCCACGAACTCGTCGCCCCCAGAGACGCCACCATCGTCGCCAAGCTGAAAGCCGCCGGCGCCGTCATCCTCGGCCAGAGCAACATGCCCGACTTCGCCGGCAGCGACACCAACCGCAGCACCGCCTTCGGCCGCACGGGCAACGCCTACGACGTCCGCTTCAGCCCCGGAGGCTCCTCCGGTGGTAGCGTCACTGCCGTGACCGCGAACATGGTCGTTCTTGGCAATGGCACCGACACCGGCAATTCCATCCGCATGCCCTCCGCCACCAGTTCCGTCGTCGGCGTCATGCCCACGCGCGGCCTGGTCTCGATCGCCGGCATCGCTCCCCTCGACTGGCTCCTCGACAACACCGGCCCCATCGCTCGCAACGTCACCGACGCGGCCATCGCCCTCGGAGTGATGGCCGGCGAGGATCCACTCGATCCTCGCACCGCCGGCTCCGCCGCCAAGGCGCAGCCCGGCCCCTACACTTCGTATCTGAAGAAGGATGCGCTGCAAGGCAAACGCTTCGGCGTTCCAGCATTCATCCTGCACGGAGCCGGCATCCCCTTCCAGGGAATCCCCGCATCTGTTTCCACTGCCACCGCCGCCAACCTGCAGCGCTCCGCGCAAGTCCCGCTGCGCCCTGAAACTCGCCAAGCCTTTATGAAAGCCATCGAAGGCTTTCGCGCCGCTGGCGCGACCGTTGTCTTCGATGACTCCCTTCTTCCCGACGCCTTTGCCGACAACGCCAGCCGCGTCTGCACCTTGCCCTACATTCGCGAAGGGACCGAGGCGTTTCTCAAGACCTTTGGCCCCGCCGAGTATCACTCCTCGGACGAATATGCCAAAGCGGTCGGCTCGCCTCTCCCCGCTACGATCATTGGCGGAGGCGTCGCCGAGGGTAATCCCAAGACCGATCCACCGATTGCGCAGCGTATCCTCGAATCCGATCCCGACGCTGAAGTGAACTACTACACGCCGCGCCGCCGCATGCTTGAGGCCTACCGCGAAGTCTTCGAGAAATTCCATCTCGATGGCCTGGTCTATCCCGCCATCCAGATGCCGCCGCCGGACGAAACCATGCCACAGGATGGCCGCGTCAGCGAAGGCCCCCACAGCGCCACCAGCTGGGTCAACATGATCGGCATCCCCGCGGTGGTAGTGCCTGCAGGTTTCTATCCCGACGGGTTGCCCTTTGGTTTGGAAATCTCCGCGAAGCCCTGGAGAGACGGTGACCTCCTGGGCTATGCCTACGCGTACGAGCAAGCCACCAAGGCGCGTCGTCCGCCCGTGTTAGTAGAAAAAGGCCTTCTTCCCAATGCCCGTTAGTTCGGTATCGGATGAAAATACATGGGCAGTTTGGCACGTGGGGAAATGCGCCCAGTTCACGTAGGAACGGACGCCCTCGTCTGTCCGGCGGCCCAGGGGTATCGGGCCGCAGCCGCTCGAAACCTGAAACTGGAAACCCGGAATTCCGTTCGCAAAATGAGGGCGAGACCACGCGCGATCCCGGCCCCCCACCTCCTACGCTGCCGTGCCGCTCTCTTCCTCCTCCGCCGGGCAGCAGCGGTACTCCTGCGACTTCTCCAGCAGCGCGATCTTTTTGGCCAGCAGCTGGTTCTCCAGATCCTTGCGCGCGATCTCCAGATCCAGCAGCTTCGTCACTTCCGGCTCGCAGATGTCGCAATCATCCAGGCAGCCCTTCACCAGCACTCCGGGCGTGGGAATCGACATCGTCTTCTCCCAACCCAACGCGTTTTGTACTGCGGGCGTAACCTGCCCCCCGACCTTGTCGAGCAACCCTTCGTTCACCAGGTCCTGGTCCACCTGCTGCAGGGCCGCTTGCCGCACGTTGACCGGAATGGGAGCTTGCGCGCCGAAGTTTGCGAACCTTGCCGCCAGAACTCCCGTCGCAGCACTCGCGCCTTCCTGTTCGACCGCCACGCTCTGCAGGGCCCGCGTCGCGACATCCAGACGGTTCGAACTCGTCGCCAACACTCTGCTCGAGAGAACGGCAACACCGGTCACCGGCTTCGGAGGATTCAAGTCCACTCCCGTCGGGGCCAGCGGATCGTCCACCCGCCGGTCGATGCTCACCAGCTCAAACTTCACTGTCTGACACTTGTTGATCCGGTAAAAAAGGAAGGTCAGCGCGTGACAGTGGTTCGGGTTTGAGAACGACCGCGAAGACGATTCATACTGATCCTCTGATTCTCCCTGCTGGTGCGTCCGCGTCGCCACCTCGCCCACCGACGTGGACGCAGCCGCCCGCGTGCTCACCTCCATGTGCTGCTGCAACGATTGCGAATGCTGACTCAGAGAGTGGGCCAGAGTACTCGTTGAGTTTGCGTCGTAAGATCCCGCCGCCGCCGAACCGCCGATACTGAAGAAACCCAGGTCGATGCCCGCTCCGCCGCCGCCGCTGACTGAAGCTGAACTGAACGACGAGCTCGACTTAGTGGTATCGAGTAAGTTGAGATTGCTCATCCCATACGCCATGCCCGCCGCGTAGTAAGACTCTTCCGAAGTCGTCTCGGTATGGTAGGAAAGCTTCGTCTCGCTATCGAAACTGAAGCGCGAGTGCCGGTCGCTCGAGTACAGCTGCACTTTCTCGCCCGGCAAAAGCGTCGTCGAATACATCAGATCTCCCAGAGAAAGCGGTCCCGAACAGCGTGTCAGGCGGAAGTGCAGCGTGACCTCCACGGGAACGACCTGCTGCTGGTCTCCCGCCACGACTAGCGGTCGAAATGGAAGTCGGTAAGGAAAGTTCAGTACGTCGCACACCTCGCACGGTTCGAGCTGTGGACAACACTCGACCGTGGCGGGACTCGTAGTAGCTAAATCAGTTGCCTTTTTTGCGGACATGGGATTGCCCTCCTCATTCCCATGGTGACGAATCCCGAGCGACCGTTGCAGTCGCTCTCAAAAACGCCCCATCCAAACACCCAGGACCGGCCGCTGAGACGAGCAGTCAATACCAATCGCCGGGGCTCCAGCCCCGGCGGGGGCGGCAATGACTTAGCTCAGAGCGTAAGCCTGGGAAAGCTCAGCATTGAACCCGAGTCCCGGAAGGAGGCCAGAGGGTAGCCCGGCGGCTCGCGGGCTCACGCCGCGCTTCAGTGTGTGTCGTCCCTGCATCATGCGAAGGCTCCTTCCTTTTCGAGAAGCCTTAGTCCTCAAACCAAGACCGCCCCGATCGATCGAGCCTTCGCTCTTGTCCAATCAATTCAATCGCGCTCTGTGCGATGGAGTGGGGTTGCGATGCGGTGTGCGGTACCTAGCATCGGTACGTCGGGCCGACACCCTCACGCCCTGCTAACGACCGACGACCATCGACCAACAAAGAAAAGCCCCGCTCCGAAGAGCGGGGCCTCTGTTCTTGCCGATAGCTGAGAGCTGACAGCGGTTCTCAGTACATCCCTTCCATCCCACCCCCGTGGCCGCCGCCGCCCGCCGGAGCTTTCTTCTCCTCCGGCAGTTCCGACACCAGCGCTTCGGTCGTGAGCATCAGGGACGCAATTGATCCGGCATTCTGGAGCGCGGTCCGCACCACTTTCGTCGGATCCAGCACGCCCGCCTTGACCAGGTCTTCGAACTCCCCGGTCAACGCGTTGTAGCCGTAGTTGGCGTCTTTTGCATCGAGCACCTTGCCCAGAATCACTGCACCCTCTTCGCCGGCGTTGCCGACGATCTGGCGCAACGGCTCTTCCAGAGCCCGCTTCACGATGTTGACGCCGATCTGCTCGTCGCCCGTCACCTTCAGCTTGTCGATGGCCGCGATGCAGCGCGCCAGCGCCACTCCGCCGCCCGGGACAATCCCTTCTTCCACCGCGGCCCGCGTCGCGTGCATGGCGTCTTCCACTCGGGCTTTCTTCTCTTTCATCTCGGTTTCGGTGGCCGCGCCGACCTTGATCACCGCGACTCCGCCCACCAGCTTCGCCAACCGCTCCTGCAACTTCTCGCGGTCGTAGTCGCTGGTCGTCTTCTCGACCTGGCTGCGGATTTCCTTCACCCGGCCTTCGATCTCGACGTGCTTGCCCTTGCCTTCGACGATGGTCGTGTTGTCCTTGTCGATGGTGAGCTTCTTGGCCTGACCGAGGTCCTGAACCTGGACGTTCTCCAGCTTGATACCCAGGTCTTCCGTGATGGCCTTGCCGCCCGTCAGGATGGCGATATCCTGCAGCATCGCCTTCCGCCGGTCGCCGAAGCCCGGAGCTTTCACCGCGCAAACCTGCAATGTGCCGCGCAGCTTGTTGACCACCAGGGTTGCGAGCGCCTCGCCCTCAACGTCTTCTGCGATGATCAGCAGTGGCTTGCCGCCCTTCGCGATTTGCTCGAGCAGCGGGAGCAGGTCCTTCATCGAGCTGATCTTCTTTTCGTGGATCAGGATGTAGGCGTTCTCGAGCGCGGCTTCCATCCGCTCCGGATCGGTCACAAAATACGGAGATAGGTAGCCGCGGTCAAACTGCATGCCCTCGACCACTTCCAGCTGGGTCTCGAGCGTCTTCGACTCTTCGACCGTGATGACGCCGTCCTTGCCGACTTTCTTCATGGCCTCGGCAATGATCTTGCCGATGGTCTCGTCGTTGTTGGCGGAGATGGTGCCAACCTGGGCAATCATGTCGCCGGTCACGGGCTTGGAGAACTCGTCCAGCTTGCCCTTGCCGCGCTCGCCGGTCTTCTTGTCGATTTCGCCGGCAATGACTGCGATCGCCTTCTCGATGCCGCGCTTGAGCGCCATCGGGTTCGCGCCCGCCGCAACCGTCTTCACGCCTTCGCGATAAATCGCTTGAGCAAGAACCGTGGCAGTGGTGGTGCCGTCGCCGGCCACATCGGAAGTCTTGGAAGCGACTTCGCGAACCATCTGCGCGCCCATGTTTTCGAGCGCATCCTTCAATTCGATTTCCTTCGCTACGGTGACGCCGTCCTTGGTGATGGTCGGCGACCCGAATTTCTTCTCGATGACTACGTTGCGCCCACGGGGGCCCAGCGTGACTTTTACCGCGTCCGCCAAAATGTTGACGCCGCGTAGAATCGCCTGCCGCGACTCCTCGCCATGAACAATCTGCTTAGCCATTTCTGTTTCTCCTCAATGTCGATAGTGTCGATGAATGTCTATGAGTTGGTGTTCCGGAACAGTTCGTGTTCCGGAATTCCGCAGTCTCGTATTGGGATCTCGTAGCGCGAACTCGAACCTTCGTAGCTCCAAACTCGAAGCTCAAAGCTCGCGGCTCAAAGCCCGCCTACCGCTTCGCGCCGACCGCTTCCTTCTTACCGGCAGTCGTACCCGACCCCACCAGGATGCCGAGCACTTCCTCTTCCCGCATGATGACGAAATCCTCGCCATCAATCTTGATCTCGGTTCCCGCATACTTGCCGAACAGCACGCGATCCCCCTCCTTCACAGCCAGAGGGAACACCTTGCCTTCATCATTGCTCTTGCCGCGCCCCACCGAGAGAACTTCTCCCTCTTGCGGCTTATCCTTGGCCGAATCAGGGATGATGATTCCACCTCGGGTGGTTTCGGCTTCTTCTACCCTCCGGACTACGATTCGGTCGTGGAGGGGGGTGAATTTGGTCGCCATAGCGTATCGACTCCTTTCGTTATGTAGAGTGTTTTGTTTGGGTTAGATTGCAGACGCACTGGTTGTTAGCACTCAATTTGGTTGAGTGCTAATTGTAGGGGGCGAGCCTGCTGGTTGTCAAGAGGTGACAGGGGGAGCGGGGGTGCTTAGAATGTGGGCGGTTTCGAATCCGGTGGGCGGTGGTCTGGCTATGCTTCGGTCTTTGAAGAGGGTTCTGGTGGTGGTCGCGACGGTCGTGGTCGTACTGGGGCCGACGGCTCGGGCGCAAGAGTCAACGGCGGAGCTCAACTTTTTGGTGATCAAGGACTACAACGGCAAGCCGGTGCGAAATGCCGCCGTGGTGCTGCATCCGGTGAACGCGCACGGGAAGCAGGGACGCGGGGGGTTCGAGCTGAAGACCGACAGCGAGGGGAAGACGAATTTTGATGGCGTCCCGTATGGCAAGCTGCGTGTGCAGGTGCTGGCGCCAGGGTTTCAGACATTCGGGGAAGACTATGACGTGAACTCGCCCACGATGGAGATCAAGGTCAAGCTGGTGCTGCCGCAGAAGCAGTACTCGATCTATGAAGATCATGCGAACGAGCCCAAGAAGGAGAATCCTACGGACAAGAAAGACGACAAGGATAGCGAGAAGAAAGATCCGGGAGCGAAGTAGGACAAATGTTGAGTCTTGGGCGCCAGGGGTGAGGTCTCAGGTGTCGAAGCGGGAAGTTCAAGAGGTAGGGGCATCGCGATCGGGTTGAGGCGCAATTGTTCCGGCATGCCGGGTATCGCGGGGGAATAAAGCTTCAACACTAAGGACACTAAGGGCACTAGGGCGTGAGTCTGTAATTCCCACTCGTATTTGATTTCATTCAAGATCACCAAGGCACTAAGGGGATATTTCTTATGGACTATCTATTGAAGAGCGAGGCTTCGGTGTATTCGTTTGCGGATTTGCTGCGAGACAAGACGACGATCTGGGATGGGGTGACGAATCCGGTAGCAGTGAAGAATCTGCGGGGGATGAAGGCGGGGGACCGGCTGGTGATTTATCACACGGGCGATGA
>DATMPS010000074.1:0-9502 GCA_035567435.1 Terriglobales bacterium
CCCAGGATCCCCAGGCGGCTGTAGCCCTGCTGCTCCAGCCAGTCCAGGCAGCATCGCACGTCAACCACCGCCTGGCGACAGGCATCGAGCGTACGCCCGATGTTGGCAGAGACCGCATAGTCAGCGCGCCGCGTATCCGCCGGCATGCGAATGTCGTGATACGGCATGCTTAGTCGCAGCACTGCGATGCCCAACAGGTTCAGCACGCGGCACAGCCCGGTGTAAGCAATCGCGTCGGAATTCCAGTGCGGCAGCAGCACCACCGCTCGCCGTCCGCGAGCTCGAAACCAGCGGGCGTTCACCAGATTATTTTCCGAGTACAGCGTGTGGACCGGCGAAGTAAAGCGCAGGAAATCAGCGTGCGCGCCGCGGACCTTCACTTCCAACCTCTGATCCGGCACCTCGCGGGTGCTGAACACCTGAACCTCCCGGCGTTCGAGCCGAAAATCCGAGGGCGTTTGGTAAGAGTAAAACTCGTCACTCGACGCGATAATTCGTCGGTTGTATTCGCGCAAGAACTCTTCGGAATCGGCATTTCCGGGGATATATCCGGAAGCGAAGCCGTTAGGGCAAGGCCAATCCCGTGCCCACTCGACGCCCCACTCCAGCGGACGCACGACGCGGTTGTTGTCCACCGACGTGAGCCGGGTTTCCCAGTCATACATCCACTGCTGGTAGCGGGAAGCCATTGGTGAATGAGCATAGCAAACAGGAGTGGTCGAGTCAGCACGACCACATTAAAGCGTGGGTATTGACCCTCGGCGAGTTCTTTTCAAGGGGCGAATGTTCCACGGTTGTGTGACGCCCACCACACTGTCTTTCTGATCGCGCACGGATGATCACTGTGCTGTTCTTTGCCTGTAGCTACATTTGGAGTTACAACATGGCTGGAATGGGATGAGACCAAGAACCGCGCAAACATCCGGGAACATGGCTGGGATTTTGTCGGTGCGGAAGAGATGTTTCGCGGTGTGCTTGTCGTAGACCCTGACAGGCGAGAGGAATACGGAGAAAAGCGCTGGATTGGAATTGGCTCGATTCGCGGACGCACCGCGTACCCGATCTTTACAGAACCCAGCCCGGACACCATTCGAATCATCTCACCGGGAAAGGCAACTCGTCGTGAAGACAAACAATACCAAAAGGCGATCCAGAACAGACTGGAAGCGGGTTGATGCCCTTCGGGATGAGGGACATGGATTTTTCCGAGATGCCCGAACCCGGCCCCCGATTTCTTCGCAAGAGCAATACTCTGGCCAGGGCCGAAGAAACAGATAACACTGCGGCTCGATCCTGACGTGCTGACCTTCTTTCGTAAGCAGGGCAGGGGCTACCAATCGACGATCAATGCAGTCCTGCGGAAATACGTGGAGAGCCGCAAAGGCGGAACAGGTTAGGGCGTGAGCAAACCGATCTGTTGCTAACGACCACCGACCACCGACTAGCTATACTTCCTCGGCACCCGCTTCGAAATAGCGCAAAGAATCTCGTACACATTCGTGTTGGCCAGTTCGGCGTGCTCGCGGGCGTCCATGCTCAAACCATCCAGCGCGCCGAGCAGGACCACTTCATCGCCCACGGAAACACCCGGCAGGCCGGTCACATCCGCCAACGTCAAGTCCATCGAAATGCGCCCCACAATTGGGGCATAGTGTTCACGCACAATCACCCTTCCGCGGGATGACAGCGCGCGATTCAATCCGTCAGCGTATCCGACGGGAAGCACCGCAATTCGCGCCGGAGCCTTGGTGACGTAAGTGCCGCCGTAACCCAGCGCCTGGTTGGCGCGCACGTCACGCAGCGAGAGGATTCGCGTCTTCCAGGTGAGCACCGGTTTGACACCGAGCCGCAGCTTGCTGCCGCTGACTTCTCTTCCTGCGCGCTCAAAGGGCAAGTGGTAGCCATACAGGGCAATTCCGGGCCGCACCATCGTGTTCCACGATTCTCGCTTTGAAATGACTGCGCCGGTGTTGGCCACGTGAACCAGCGGTGGATCAAATCCTTCGTTACGCAGCAGGTTCCGTACCTGCTCGAACTTCTGCAACTGCTCATTGACGGAAGGCGCGTCCAGGACTTCCGAAGAAGCCAGGTGAGTCGAGAGACCTTCCAGCAACAGGTGTGGTGACGACTTCAGAGCGGAACAAACCTGGTACAAGTCTTCCGGATCGACTCCCAGCCGGCCCATGCCGGTATCCACTTTCAGATGGACGGGAAGCCTCGGCAAACCCAGGCCGGCCGCGGCCTTTTCCAGCAATTCAACCTGCCCAGGCTCCCAGACCGTGGGCGTCAGTTGGAGACGAATAATCTCTTCTTCTTCGCCCCGCCAGAATCCGGTCATCAGGAGGATGCGGGTGTGGATACCGGCATCACGCAGGGGGATCGCTTCGTCGAGGGAGGTCACACCCAGCCAGCGCGCTCCTTCTTCCTCCAGTGCGCGCGCGCATTCCGTCGCACCGTGGCCGTACCCATCGGCCTTCACAACCGCGCAAACCGTGATCCCCGCTCCGATGTGCCGCTGAACGACGCCGAAGTTGTAACGCAGGTTTTCCAGCGACACCTGGGCCCAGGTGGGTCGGGTCGCGGTCCGTTTCAAAATTTCAGCGGTAGCCACTGCTGCCGATTATAGCGGGCGTACCTGCCGTGGCGACGTTACGCCTGTGCTACTCCCAAGTTGCCGGAAAGAATCCACTAACCGCCTGACAAGACGAAATTCACCGTCACCTGGGTCTCCACTTCCACTGCCTCGCCGTTCAGCACATAGGGGCGGTATCGCCACTCCCGCACGGCATCAACAGCAGCCTGCACCAGCATGGGATGGCCGCTCAGCACCTGCAGGTTTTCGATAGCACCTTCGCGGCTGATCATCGCTCGCAGCACCACTCGGCCCTGAACTCGAACCTGCCTGGCCAGCGCCGGATAATCTGGTTGAACACGATAGACCAGGTTCCCTTCCATCATGTGCGAGACGGGAGGGTGATGGACTGCGGGAGGAGGGGGAGGCAGCACCAGGTCGGAACCAGGCACCGAATCAACGACAGTACCTCGGCCATCGGGATCGCCGATTCCGTGGCGTATGCCGGCTGCGCTGGGATCGACCATCGGTGGCGGTAGCGTTGTTTCTGTAAGCATCGTCACCGTCAGCGGAATCTGTGCAGGACTCATCAGCCTTTCGCCCATCAGGTTGCTTTGTGGAGCCGCAGGCGATTCGGGGCGAGGCGGCAGCGGGGCGGCCGGTGGTGGGGCAGGCGCGAGCAGCGGTGCCAGCATGGCCAGTCTCGGCAGTCCTTCGGTACAGAACAATGGCAGCAGAAGCAGGCAGCCGACGGCGAGTGCCTGCAGGGTAAACGAGATCAGGGTTGTCCATCCGCGGTGGGAATGATTGGACCATTCGGAGTCAGGCGAGAAATCGGCAAACATGGTGTCCTCCTCGATGTAGTGTGGCTATGTGTAAGGACACCAGAGGGTCCGCCTTCAGACGCATTCGAGGAGAAACGATGGAATCGGCATAGGGGGAGTGGTCGCCCACTCTCCCCTGCCACACCACCGGACATGCGGGTCCGCATCCGGCGGTTCGATAAGTTAGTCCCACCGATGAATGGGCAGGCTGAGCGTTCGCAGTTTGGGGACGCCGTGCGGGTTTCACTTCTCTGGTCAGCATCCTTTGCGGCTTCACCGCGCCGTGCCCACCAAAAACCCGCCGAAGCGGGATGGCTAGTGCACTACCCTCATCGAGACCCAAGCACTACTTGCCCTTCCTATCGTTCGGGCCTTCGTCGCTGTGGCGACTACTACGCCCTCTGCTGACTTCTGCTGTACGATCAGAACACCTTACGATGTCCTCAGTCACGATTCCGTGACGCACAGCAGATCTCCCGAGATAAGCTCGACCGCTTTCGACACGCGACCGCCGGATTTACCGCCAGCGCCCTTGATGGATATGGGCTTCGCGATCACTTGCTCGCTCGCCCGGCACCGTAGGCCTATTCATCCGGTTCTTGTTCATCGGCCCGTATCTTTGCTCCACGCTTCCTTCGGACCCTACCTCACGGTAACGCCCTTGCGCTTCGCTGCCCTTCACCTCCATCAGGTTGGGACGGGACTTTCACCCGTAGCTGCCGAACATGCTCGGCGTACAAGAAAAAGGCCGCGTTCTGGACGCGGCCTGTGGGAACTTCTTCACGACACGAGGTGTCACACAACTATTTTGGTTGAGTGGCGGACGCCTTTGGTACCGTGGTCGCCGGCTTTGGCGCGGTGGTCGCCGGCCTGGTCGGCGTCGGAGTTGGCTTCGCTCCGGCGGGCTTTGCCGCGGGCGCGGGAACACCGGACTGTGCGTTGTAAAGCTCAACTACCGGCCGCGTGATATCCACGGCAGGCCCTGCCCAAAGCACCGGCCCGTTCGGCCACGGGTTCGAGGTATCGATGATTACACCGAAACCATTGTCCGCAGCGTACTTCACCAGCATCGGACCCATCTTCTGCAGAATACGTTGCGCGATTTCGTTCTGCTGATTCTGGGCATCGTCGCGCGCGTCCTGCACCGACCGCTCCAGAGACTTCTGCCTCTGTTCGATCTGCTTTACCAGCGTAGCCCGGCTCTCATCATTCAGCTTGTCGCCCTGGGTATTGAGCTGTTTCTTCAGACTCTCGACTTCATCATTCTGACTCTTGAGCTCGGTCTGCTTGGGCTCAAGCTTCTTGCTCAAAGCTTCGAAATCACGCTGACCTTCGTTAGTGGCGAAAATCGCTTGCTCGACATTGACCGTCCCCATCCTGGTTCCCGTGGCGTTGATGGCGGGCGCGTCGGCAGTGTTCGCCGCGGCGCTCGGGGCCGCGGGCAACCCGGCGGACTGGGCCATGGCTACGACCGATAGGGCGAACACGGTGGACATAAGAAATCGCGCGAACTTGCTTGTCATGTGGTTGATTTTGAACTCCTTGGAAATTTGTCCCGGGAAATCGCCTAGATTTCTATACCAGCCATGCTGGCCGCGTCTCAGCACGAACCCGACCGTTTGCTGTCAACGGAAGATGCTGGGCCGGAGTTCCCAGCGCCTCACACCGAACCTGAAGCGGCGTGGTAACCACACCGTTGGCTGCTTTGTTCAGGGCGTGGATTGTTCATTATAGTTACAGCTTCCGCCTAAGGTCAAACGGTTGCTGGTCGTTGGCCTTTGGTCGTTCGTCGTTAGTCGTGGCGAACCCGGCACGTCAAACGGACACCCGTTCTGAGTACCGACCAATGACTAACGACCAACCACTGATTTTAGAACGTCGTTGCCACGCTGAAGCGGAACGTCTTGCGCGGCTCGCGCAATTGGTATTCCGGCGAGAGACTTCGGGCCGCCTGCTCGAACGTAAAGTCTCCCGCCGCGCCCGGTGGGAACATGTCGCGGGTAATGGGAACCGGACCCCGTGTAATGTTATCCAGGCGCAGCGGGTTGTATGCCCAGTAGACCCGGAACGGCGCATTGATGATGGGCAGAAACACCTGCACTTCCAATCCCGTGGACATTCTCGGTGTCCAGTTGGAATTGCTTACGATTTGCAGATCCTGGGAGAACGGCGGAGTCTGTGGGTGTCCGCCCGTACAGTTCAGGGCAATATCGAGTGCGGGACAGCCAAACACTGTGTTGTTGATGTTGGCAAGCTGCCCAGGATTGATGCGCAGCTGCGACCCCCGGATGATGGGATTCATTCCAACATCCACGAACGGTGCCAGGGCGACTGGCCCGGCGATGGTTATCCGATATTCCAGGTTCGTGACCAGGCTCGCATCCCCGCCTGGAAACACGATCTGCTCGACGGGAACTGGAACGGTGTAGCTGCCGCGGAGAGGATTGGCAGGGTCCCTGGGGACAGCGGTGCCGTCCGGGTTACGCAGGACAATGCTGCTGCTGCCTGGAAGAAACGCGACAGGAGATACCGAGCGGATATCAAAACCGCGTATGTCATTTTCGCCGCCGAGGTAGAAGCGCTCAAACGGCGGCGCCACCACTCCACCGTAACCAGCCAGGAAAGAACCCTGTACGTTAAATCCGATGGTATTGCGGCCCTTCTGAACGGGCTTGAAGTGCTTGTACTGAACGATCGGGCGCACCGATCGTACCGTCCCACCCAGCCCGGCAATTTCTCCGCCGAGGAACACGCTGGTGCCCCTCTTGGGTGAAATCGGGCTATCAATGGTGCTGAACGAAAAGCTGGGAAGGATCTTGCTGGTGATGATGCCCTGCAGAGAGTTGGGGCCGCTGATTCCGCGAAACGCCAGGTCCGTAAACAATATCTTCGAGGCATCGCTGACCGCCACAATGGAAGACCGGTCGAAAGAGTAGGTAATTCCGATGCGCTTGAACGAATGGTGCAACTGGTAGCTGAGCGAACCGGTGAAGCCCGTGCTGGACTGGGTGTAGTTCTGCAGGTTGTTCAGAAAGGCATTGGGAAGGTTCACTTGCTGGCCGGTGAGGATGGCTTCCTGCCGGGCTTGGTTGTAATTGTATTTCTGGGCAAAAACCGAAAATCCTCCCTGGATTGGGCGATCAAAAAGATAGGGTTGGGTAAAACTAAACGACAGAATGCGTTGGCTGTTGCCGATACTGGTCTGGACCGCCAGCGTCTCCCCCAGGCCGAGGAAGTTGTTGGTGCTGTAATTGATCCCGATAAAGGCCCCGGCCAGTCCGCTCACGCCGCCGTTCAGGCCGATGCTGTTCTTGCCTTTCTCCTTAACCTTCAACGTAAGGTCCACAGTGCCGTTCTTTTCGTCCAGGTGAGTTTCGGTGACGTTCGGATCGTCCGGCTTCAACGGATCGAAGTACCCAAGCTGATTGAGCCGGAGAAGGCTCAGCTTCCACAGCCGCTCGTCGTAAACCTGCCCCTCCTCCAGCGCGACCTCGCGCCGGATGACCTTGTCACGGGTAGTAGTATTGCCGGCAAACTCGATGCGGCGGACATAAAACTTCTTGCCTTCATCCAAATCAATGGAGAGAAACACCAGTTTCTTGTCTTCGTCGAAAGTCGTGTTGGGGATGGACGTAAAGTTGATGTGGCCCAGCTCACGATAAGCATTGCGCAAGTTGTCCAGACCCTTGGCCACCTTTTCACGCGAGAAAATATCGCCGTCTTTCATGGGAAACAGCGAGCGCAAGGCCTTGACGTTGGTGACCTCCTTATTCCCGTTGAACGTGACTCCGCCCAGCCGATACTGGTCCCCTTCGTCGATCGGAATCGTGATGTCGACTGACTTGCCGGGTCCTTTCATCAGCAAGGGGATGTGAAAGCCCGGGCGGCCGGTGTCATGAATCTCCGCCTTGGCGTCCTGCACCACAACTTTGAAGTAGCCGCGATTCTGGAATTCCGCTCGCACCCGTTCCGTGTCTTCATCCAGCTTGGTGGCGTCATAGGTCTTGGCAAAGATGTTTTCCAGGAAGATGGAGTGCGGAATCCCGATCGGCCTCAAGTTCTTCATGGCGCCGCGGAGAATGCGTGAGCTGACGTGCTTGTTGCCAATGAATGTAATCTTGCCGACGGTAACCTTCGGGCCTTCCTTCACCACAAAAGTGACGCTCACCTTGGCCGGCGGAATGGGTCGGACCTCGGTACGGACAGTGGCGAATTGCCGGCCGTGTTCCGACAGCAGCTCCCGGATCGTGACTTCGGCTTTTTTAACCTTGGTGGGATCGTATTGGCTCTCCGGCGACAGTCCGACTTTGCGCTCTTTGAAACGGTCGAGCACGTCACTCTTCGACACGGAGTTTAGCCCAAGGTACTCAATCTCGCTGATGGTGGGACGCTCTTTGACATAAACGTGGATGCGCCAGCCCTTGGGGGTCTGCTCGCGCTCGATCCGGATGTCCTCAAAATACGAGGTATTCCACAAGGAGTTAAAGTCGCGATCCAGGGCAGCCTCGTCATAGACGTCGCCCGCTCGGGTGAAAATGCGCCCCCGAACAGTTTCCGCTGGGATCCGCCGGTTCCCGTGGATCACGATCTCGGTGATGATTTCCTGTTGACCCCAACCCGCCGAGGACAGCACTAGAAAGACCAGGCTGAAGACAGGCCATCGCGCTTTACAAATCTTTAGGATTGAAGAAGATGAAGGCGATGCACCAGCCGGAGCAGGCCGCAGACGGCCCGACCAACTCCTCGTCACTACAGGGCTATCCTGATGAAAACGAAGAATCGTTACGACCTCGGATCCTGGGAGTAGGAAAGTGGCAATTATACGGTAGAGCCGTGGAGACCGTCCAAACCGCCTCCACGCCTGAGAGATGGTTCAAAAAGCTCTACTTCAACCAAGACGGAATAAAACGTGGCGGAGTTGCCCAGGTCCGTAAGTTTTTCCGAGGTAAGGACATTTATGTTCCGGCTTCCCGAACTCAACTTGGCCCAGTGCAGCCGGGCCGACACCACACCGGCCTGCACCGCGCCATCCACCCGCGCTCGCAGCAGGATGTCTCCGCGACGATTAAAGACGCGCACCACGTCACCATCGACGATACTTCGCGCCCGGGCATCGGCCCCGCTGATTTCGAGTAAACCGGCTTCTTCCATCTCCTGAACCACCGGAACATTGCAAAACGTGGTATTCAGGAAGTTGTTCGCTTTGCGAGCCAGAAGCTCAAGCGGAAACTCGCTGGCCCCCGAACCGTGCCGCGATTCGTCGGGCGGAGTAAAGGCCACAACCGGATCGAGTCCCTGCGCTTTGAGATCTTCACAGTAGAGCTCAGCTTTACCGCTCGTGGTTCCGAAATTACCCTCAGCAAAAGGCAGGAAATCCGAGAACTGCGGACTGTGATCTGGCAACTGTTGTTCAAAATTCAGCCGCACATGCCCTTCCCGCTGCAGTCGATCGCGGTCAATTCCGCGCAGCCGCGGATTTTCCGAATGCAGCGCGGTATCCATCATCTGGTCCACGGACTCCTGAAAGCAATCCTCTTCAAATCCCATGCGCCCAGCCAGGGCGCGAAACACTTCGACGTTCGAACGGCACTCGCCCATCGGTTCGATGGCCGCGTCCGACATCTGCAGATAGTAGTGCCCGTAGGCAGCCTGCAGGTCTTTATGCTCAAAGAAGGTCGTCGCCGGAAGGACGATGTCGGCATAGTCGACGGTGTCAGTAAAGAACTGCTCATGCACCACGGTGAACAGGTCGGGACGCTGCAATCCTCGAATGACCTGGTTGTGATTGGGACACACCGCCGCTGGATTCGCGTTGTAGACGAACAGCGCTTTGATCGGCGGATCTTCCAGGGTATTAAGCGCCTTGCCCAATTCCACCATGTTCACGCTGCGCGCGGGCCGTCCCAGCGCCTTTTCCATGAGGTCGGTTCGCTCCAGGGCAGATTTATTCAGTCCAAAAGCGCCACTGGTGGAAAGCTGAAGCCCGCCACCGACTTCCTTCCACGAACCCGTGACGCACGGCAGCATGGTGACGGCACGCGTAGCCATGCCACCACCCTCGGAGCGCTGCACGCCATAATTCAACCGAATCACCGTCGGATGCGTG
>DATMPS010000075.1:0-9503 GCA_035567435.1 Terriglobales bacterium
CAGATGACCTATGACACGTTCAACGTGCCGCTGACCAACGCGTTGAACGGGACCATCGACCCCAACACCGGGTTCAACGCCTGCCCGATTTCCACCACGAACCCCGGCGTGGGCATTGGCGTGATCATTACGTGCCCGCAATTCGAAGACGGAGTCGATGCCACAGGCGCCCCCATTCCGTCACCCCTGACGGGCCAAGTCGTTGTGAAGAACCTGATGCAGGGGAAATATTCCCTGATCGCCCATCCTGGAGCCGCCAGAGAGGCTGCGGGGGAGGAATGGCTCCAGACCAACTCGCTGGATGGCGGCCACTTCCTGGACTCCTTCATCCGGGTGGGTGAACCTCCCTACTTCGCGGAATTTGGACCGGGCGGATACCACGTGTTTTTCGCGATGGCCAACCCCGCGCATATCAACGCGCGACTGGCAGCCATCTGCTCAGGGGTCAATCCGCCTCAAAACACGCCTTTTGCCCCGCCATGCCGCAACAATATCAACGGCCAGGTCACGAACCTGCACCAGGGGCGATCGCCCAACGAGAACCTGTACGGCGGTAACGTCTTTCCCTTCGGCGATGCGCGCAATTACGCGGCGCTTTCATATACCACCTGTTACGCCGCGGTTGGCGATTCGGACGGCGCGACGATCGCGCTGGCCAAGTGCGATCCGGATGGGAACTTCCACTTTACTGGCCTGCCCGACGGTAATTACGGACTGGTGCTGTTCGACCAGTGGGACGACTTCATCGTGGACGGATCAAGCCGGCCGGTCAACATATCGGGTGGCGCGACGCAGAATTTGACATTCCCGACGTTCACCTGGCAGACGCACCTGTGGAACACGGTCTATATGGACACTGGACTCCTCGGCGTCCCGGTGCTGCGGGCCGATGGAAGCCTGGACCCGGTTGCGAGCCCGGGACTGATTCAGGTCCCGGTCAGGATCCGCCAGCGCAACGGCAAATATGTCAACACCCTGTTTGCCGATGCCGGCGGCACGGTCAGATTCGACGAAACCTTTCCGCTATTTGCCTTCTACACGGTGGAATCGGACACCACGCGCTTCCGCTCAACCGGCGTGCACGTTGTCAACGACGCCGGTGGAAAGGTTGATGCGACCGGCCCCTACGCCGGACTGCTGAACTCGACGGAGCCTTTCCCGCTCCCCACCAATCTGATGCCTCCGGGCTCTGTGTCCTGCGCGGGTGGGGCGTGCCCCGGTGGGTCTGCCGGACGAATCGATCCGGGCAGCGTTACCATCGAAGGGTGGCAGGGCGGCGTCAGCGAGTACGATGTCATCGACTGGGGCAAGACACCGTACGTGGCCGGTGTAAACGGCAACCCGGGTGAAAACGGCGGCATCGTTGGCCATGTCGTGTACGTCTCCACGCGGCCTTTCGACGACCCCCGGATGAATTTCCAGAACCTGTGGGATCCACTGGTTCCGAATGTCACGATCAACCTGTATCGGGAGAGCACTGCCCCGGATGGGACGACCAGTCTCACGCTGGTAGACACCACCAAGACTTCCAGTTGGGATGATTGGGCCCAGGGTACCCGAGCCGATGGGGTCACCCCCAACATGAACTGCACGGGCCAGGATCCCGTCAACGATCCATATTTCACGTATACGCTGGCCGGCACGAGGAACTACCTGCACCCGGGCACCGCGCTGCCGAGCAACTCGCAGTACAAATGCTATGACGGCTATCACAACCTGAACCAGTTGCAGCCCGCGCCGTACGATGGAAAGTACCAGTTCCCCAGCCCGGCGTGCCTGGCGGGCACCACCTTCACGGTTGCCGGCAACCCCACGGCCTACACTTGCGCCACGATCCCCAATCCTGCCGCGGGTCAGAGAGGTGCGGCGGCGAAAATCCTGCGGCCCGGCAAGTACGTGGCCGAGGTGATCCTGCCTCCGGGCTGGGAGTTGAATAAGGAGGAGGATCTGAACCTGCTGATCGGCGACCAGTACATCGCCCCTGCAGCGACGCAGTTCGGCGGCGCCGGACTCGGCAACATTTTCATCACGCCGGACCAGGCCTCCATCGATGCGGCCAACCCCTCGTATACGGGTCCCTACACTCCGTCGAATCCGTACGCTCAGCCGTTTAGCGCCTGCGCGACACCGGGTGTGGCCAGCAGCTGCACGTTCACCCCGAACAGGACCAATAACGGCAAACAGGCAGGCGACTACGGCCGCACCAGCTTCGGCAGCTTCGGGCCCGGCGGAATCATCCAGCAGAGCGCGCCGTGCGTCGGTCTGAAGCGGATCGTTCCGGACTACTTGAGCATCTCTCCGGAATCGGGCGAGGTAGCGCCTTTCGCGGGTGTTTCCAAGAACTTGTGCGACCGCAAGGAGATCATCCTCGAAGATCAGATGCAGGCCGATGTGGACTTCTTCATCTGGACCAAGGTGCCCAAAGCCGTGACCTTCACCGGGTTCATCTCGGACGACTTCTCTTCCGAGTTCGACCCCGCCTCGCCGGCTTTCGGCGAGAAGTTTGCCGTCCCCAACGTGCCGGTATCGATCAAGGACTTCAACGGAGTCGAGGTCTCCCGCATCTATTCGGACCAGTTCGGCACCTACAACGGACTGACGTATGGCAGCTGGGAAGTCGACGTGCCCAATATCACCGGGTACTCGCCCAACATGATGGTGACGTGCATGAACGATCCGGGTCCGATCGTGGCACCGGTGTGCACCACGCCGCCGGGGACCACCACAGCGGGCGTCCCGGCCGGGTGCGTTACGGCGCAGACCAATCCGCCGATCATGGTCACCGATCCTTACTTCAACGCGGCCTATAGCACCTTCTGCTATGAAAACCCGTTCATGCCGGGCGACGCCACTTACCTGGACACGCCGGTGGTTCCGGTCTCGGCCTTCGCGGAGGGCTACAACCCGCCGGATTGCGCGTACCCGGATACCACGCCGGCGATCAAGATGGTGACGGGCGATGCGATCCCGGGCGCGGTCCCGGCCACGGGTGCCGGACCTTGGGTTAGCGCAGTGGGCCACAACATCACCATCACCGCCTTGGGTGACGTGGTGGTGCCCAACAACGCCTACTCGGGACCGGCGGCGACGACTGCTCCGTACAACCAGAAATACATCACGCGGCACTATGGCTTTGGCGCGGGCGCTCACGTAACCATTGGTGGTCTTGCCGCGACTTGCAGTGGCGGCGACCTCACGATGACTTGCTCGGTACCAAATTTACCCGCGTGCCCGCTGCTGCAAACGAATGCTTTGACCGGTGTCAAGATTCCGGCACAGTGCGGTCAACTCGTGATCACGGCTGCCAACGGCAAGCAATCTGTTGACGCCGTAACCGTAACCATCTCCGCGGCTAACACCGTCAATGGCCACAGAAATCCGGCTTACGTCGCCGGGGAGAATGCCAGTAACAACGCGATCCAGACCGCGATCGACGGGGCTTCCCCAGGCGACCTCATCATCGTGGGTCCGGGGAACTACAAGGAAATGGTCCTGATGTGGAAGCCGCTCCGGCTGCAGGGCGTCGGCACCGGCGCCGTTACGATTGACGGGAACCAGCATCCCGCCGGCAAGGCGCTCCAGCCGTGGCGCAGGCAAGTCAACTGCCTCTTTGGTCTGGCGCTGAACGGTGGTTACATTAGTGTCGCGAACCCCTATGACCCGAACAGTGTCTATACGTGCCCCGCCACCATGCAGGGGACAGTGGATCCAATCCTGGGAGAGCCGATTGTCGGTTGGGACGCTACGCTGAACGGCAACCTTGCAGAACTTCTGCAGGAACCGACGCTGATGGGCGCGTACGAAGGCGCGGGCATTACCATCCTCGCCAGGGGCCTGGAGAACAACAATACGGTGAACTGCACGCCGGAGGGCACGGCCGGCTGCATTCCGCTGAACGCCAGCACCGCAACCGGCGGGGATTGCAACCGCACTTCCCAGTTCTACCAGTCCAACTTCCTTTGCAACCCATCGCGTGTCGATGGCCTGACCGTCACCAACAGCTCCCAAGGTGGTGGCGGTATCTTCGCCCACGGCTGGGCCCATAACCTGGAAGTCTCCAATAACAACGTCCACGGAAATGGCGGCACCCTGACCGGCGGCATCACCATCGGCCAGATGGAGACGATCGACCCGACTCTCGTTGGCACTGTCGCGCAACCGTTGCTGCAAGACGCCCATACTTACGTGCACAACAACTCGGTCACCTTCAACGCGGCCTTCGGCGACGAATTGAACTCCAACACCCCGGCATCGGCTGGCGGCGTGACCTTCACCCCGGGTTCCGATTTCTACCGATTCACGTACAACTGGGTCTGCGGCAATTTGAGCACGGGTGACGGTGGTGGCATGGCTCACCATGGGTTCAGCTACAACGGCCTGATCCAACACAACACGTTTGCCTTCAATCAGAGCATCAACCCGACGCTGACCACCTACGGCGGTGGCGTTGTAGTCCAAGGTTCGATGCCGGATGGGGCCGCCGGCGAGGCGGGCCTGACGGGCGACGTGGATGTTGCTCCTGCCCTTTCGGACGGCATCGGTCCCGGGCTCGTCATCGACGCCAACCTGTTCCAGGGCAACACTGCCGAGGAAGGCAGCGGCGGCGGGCTGATGCTGATGCACGTCAATGGAAACGACGTTTTGAACAACCCCAGCAGTTTGGTTCACTGGTACCACGTCACGGTCAGCAACAACATTTTCGCGAACAATGTCGCGGGTTGGACCGGAGGCGGGGTGGCGCTGTTCGACGCGGTGGCCGTGAGCTTCATCAACAACACGGTGGTGTCCAACGACAGCACTGCTACGGCGGGCGTACTGTTCGACTCCCTCGGAGCCCCGAATGCCAATCACGCCCCGCCGGGATGCGACCCGACGGCCAATCCAAACTGCACCGGCAACTCAGTCACCACGTCGAACCTCCAGCCGGCCGGTTTGGCAACAGAGCTTCACAGCTCGAACTTACTTCCGGCGTTCACCAATGCCAACGTGAATTGCGGCGATTTCGACACCGTCCCGAAGACCCATGCCTGCACGCACTTCTCGGTACCGGTTCTTGCCAACAACATCTTCTTGAAGAACCGCGCGTTCCACATCGTTCCGAACGCGGGGGGAGCAATGCAGTTGACCCCGGCGTTGAACCAGACCGCAACGGGCGCATGCCCCGGTGGAGCGAGTTACTGGGATATCGGCACCTATGGCGATGCGTCACCGAGCAGTCATACTGGCTCGGCAACGACGGGCTTCCCCGCGGGATTGACGCTGCATCCGACGTACTCCGTCTTGGATGATCCGGGCGATTACCCGGGCGCACACAACCAGGCAGCCGCCGCCACGACCGTTGCAACTATGTATTGTGATGGTTCGCGCGTACCCCCGGAAATTGCCCCGGCACTTTGCACCGTAGCCAATGGCAACGGTAACGCTCCCGGATGCATACAGCCAGGACAGGTAGGAATAGGAACCACGGTGCCCGCGGGCGTTCCGGATTCCCTCATCCCGCCGCTCCCGCTGTTCACGCTGACCCCGGCGGCAACGGTGGACGAAGGCAGCAACTGGATCAACATGTTCTACGGTCCGCTGTCGTTGAGTAACCCGGTCTTGTATACGACCAAAGGCACGACCATGACGCCACTCGCTAATTTCACACCGGGTGCGCCAGCTCTCGGCAACTCTGATGCTGCCGTGCAACCGCCCCTTGACTTCTTCGGTAACTCGAGGAGCGGGTCGCATGACATCGGAGCGATTCGGTGATGGTTAGCCTACTTCGTTGAATGCCACCTTAAGGGGGCGATCGAACCGATCGCCCCCTTGCCTCTGGGCAAGTAGAATCAGGGTTATGTGTGACGATCAAATGGCAGGCTCAAAGCGCGTGCTGCTTGCCTGTGCGCTGGCCGGCCTGCTCGCTGTCCCCGCTTTTGGCCAACCCGTTCAGGGCAAGGAAGAAACCCGCGGGCCCACGGGCACGGGTGCGCAGTCTGTGACGAGCGGGCGCCAGGCTACTGCTTTACGGCGCCTGTGGGGCATCGACGACATTCACGTTCGCTCGACCGCCTCGGGTTCGCTGATCCGGTTCAGCTATCGGGTGGTCGATACCGACAAGGCCGACATACTGAACAACAAGAAGCTCGCTCCGTACCTGTTCGACGAGAAAAATGGGCTTGCCCTTCAGATCCCGACGATGGAACAAGTCGGCCAATTGCGCCAGGTGGCCACGCCAGTCAATGGCCGTGAATACTGGATGGCGTTTTCCAACAAGGGCCGATCGGTCAAGCCCGGCAGCCGCGTGACGGTGATCGTCGGCCGTTTGCGGATTGACGGGTTGGTGGTGGAATAGCGTCGGAAAGCCTCAAGAAACCCTCAGGAGTGGTTCGTCCATGCCAAGAAGCGCGTTTTTGTTCCGCATTGCCCTGCTTGTCTGCATGTCCCTTGCGTTGATGGGCGCCGCGAGCCCCGAGGCGCCGGCCAGTCTCACGGCTGCGCAGATCATCGACAAGACCGTCTCCGCAAGAGGGGGGCTGCAGGCCTGGCGGGCGGTTCAAACCATGTCCTTTTCCGGCAAGATGGAGGCGGGAGGCAAGTCGCACGCGCAGCTGCCGTTTGTGCTGGAGAAGAAGCGGCCCCGCAAGATGCGGGTCGAGTTGGAGTTCGCCAATGACACCGCGGTGCAGGTCTACGACGGTGCCAACGGTTGGAAGCTGCGCCCGTACCTTGGGCGCAAGCAGGTGGAACCCTATTCACCCGAGGAACTCAAATCGGCGTCCTTCGAGTCGGACGTCGATGGTCCCCTGGTGGATTACGCCGCCAAAGGCAACCAGGTAGAGCTTGAGGGCGTCGAGAAGGTCGAGGGTCACGATGCCTACAAGCTCAAACTGACGATGAAGGGCGGTCAGGTGCAGCACATATGGGTCGATGCCGGGACGTTCCTGGAAGTCAAGCTCGAGGGCACGCCTCGCCGCATGGATGGCAGGATGCGGCCGGTTTCGATCTACCTGCGCGACTACAAGGACGTGAATGGCTTGAAGATCCCCTATGTCATCGAGACCGCCGTACAGGGTAACCGGGACACGCACAAGATGCTCATCGAAAAAGTCGCGGTGAACCCGAAGCTGGACGATTCTCTTTTCACGATGCCGAAGGTCAAATAAGCCGTTGGGTGGCAGGTGCGCATGAACCAGAATCGGTTTGCGAAACGAGTGGTGCTGGTAGCTGGCTTCTTCTTTCTATGTGCGGGACCCGTGCTGACGCGCGCGCAGAGCACTGGCTCCTACGCGGCGCAGACTCCGGCAACGGCCTCACCTCCGGCTCGACCGAAGAAAGACGTCCCCCCAACGGACTATTTTGCCGGGTTGACCTTCACGGACGACCAGAAAGCGAAAATCGACGAGATTCATCGGAATACCAAGGCGCGTATGGCTGTTGTGGACAAAGACGCTACGCTGGACGCGCAACAGAGAGGGGCGATGCTCGATGGGTACCGGCGCATGGAGAACGGTCAGGTTTTCAAGCTGCTGACGCCGGAGCAGCAGGACGCAGTTCGTCACAAGATCCAAGCCGAGCGGCTGGCAGAGCGAGAGCAAAAGAAGAAGCAGTCCCCGCCAAAGTGAGAAATATGAAAACGGTGGGCCGGTCCTGAAGCCCGACCGGGCAACGCCGTAGTCGCCCATCATCGACGGCGCTCCGTCGACGATCGCCGCGTCTACCTCCTTCGGGACTTGGTTTTCTTTGGCTGTTGCGCCTTCAAGTCCAGGGATTGGCTGCGCTTGCGATCGGCCTCGAACTCATCGCCCGGCAGCCAGCCGATCAATGTCAGCCGCGAAGCCGCCTCGCCCCCGAGCGCGTAACCGAACATCGCCATCTTTGCATTGCCCGTAAAGTCCATCGCGGGGCGATATTCATCGGTAGGCCGGCGATAGCGGTGCTCCACGTAATCCTGCTGTTGTGCTTCGCCCCATGCCTCATCATGCCCCTTGAACTTCAAGCCCTGCGCAATCGAAAAGGAGGGAATCCCTGCGCGCGCCAGGTTGAAATGATCCGATTGGTAGTAATTTCCCGCTTCGGGATGCGCCTCCGGCCGGATTGCCAGCCCGAAAGCCTTCGCCTGCTGTTGCAAAGCGGAATAAAACGTCGTGCGTTCCGCCCCGGTTGCTTCCACCTCTTCAGGGTCACCGATGGGTGCCAAGGCGTCGTAGTTCAAGTCCAGCGAGATCTTCCCCGCAGGCACGGGCGAGTGCTTTCCCAGGTACTCCGAACCCAGCAGGCCCTGCACACCGGCGGTCATGGCCGCAAATAAAATCGCTCGCGGCACCGGGGGCGCTTCCGACCACAGGCGTGCTACTTCCAACAGCACCCCACAACCGGTGGCGTTATCCACGGCGCCGTTGTAGATGTTGTCTCCTTTGATGTCGGGGTCGATGCCCAGGCTGTCGTAATGAGCTGTATACAGCACTGCTTCGTGCGACATTGCACCATAGGACGGCAGCACCGCCAGCACATTCCTGGAAACGAAGGGCCGCAATTGACTGGCCACGTGCGCCTGCAGCCGCACCGGAAACTCAACCGGTGTGAAGTCTTTCGACTGGGCCTGCTCAAACAGCTGGTCCAGGTCGCGCCCCGCCATGCCGGCAAGTTTCTTCGCAACTTCGAGTTGTATCCAGGAGGCCGCCTGCAATCTGGGTGTGCCGTCCCCCCTCAGGTAGAAACGCTCCCTGCCCCAGGAATTCCGCACCACGTCCCAGTCGTAACTCGCCAGCTCGGTGCGGTGAATGATCAGCGCCGCGATCGCCCCGCGTCGTGCCGTTTCTTCGAACTTGTACTTCCATCCGCCGTAGTACGTCAGCGCCTTGCCTTTGAAAAACTTCCGGTCGTCGGATGTGGGCTCATTCACAAACAAAAGCGCGACCTTGCCCCTGAGATCGGCTCCCTTGTAGTCGTCCCAGTTGTACTCCGGTGCGTCGATCCCGTATCCAACAAACACGATCGGCGCATCGATGTACGCTGTCTCAGTCTGGCTCTCATTGTTGGTTACGAAATCGTCCAGATTCTTGAGCGTCATGTTTTCGAGGTTCGTGGTCACAAAATTAAACGACGTCTCGCCGAGCGTCTTGACCCCGACCATCGGCACGTCCTGAAAATAGGTCCCGTTTTCCCCTGCGGGGCGCAATCCGTAAGACGCAAGCTGGGTCGCGATGTATTCGGCCGCGATGTCCCCGCCGCGCTGGCCGGTGCCGCGTCCCTCCAGCAGATCGCTGGCGAGGAACTTCACGTGGGCACGGATCTTTTCCGGGTCTGCATGAACCACGGCACGCAGCGGGGTTGGCATCGGTTTAGTCGTCGTCTCTGTCGCCGGCACATCCGGGGAACCGACGAACGACACCACCGCCAAGATACTGGCCACCATCAACTTCAGATCCCGCATCATTCAAGTTCCCACAGTGTGCGTTTGGGTCAGCGCGACCGGCCGTCTCGGCGGATCGTGACACACAAGACCACCGTGGAAAAGGCCG
>DATMPS010000076.1:0-3264 GCA_035567435.1 Terriglobales bacterium
GAGGCGGCGCGAGCCTCCGGTAAGGATTCCTCCCCGGCGCGCCCGGCAAGACCCAGGCTCTGATCCGCCGTCCTGCCTGCGCTTGGCTTCTCGCAAAACGAGTGCAGCCAGTTGAAAGCCACTTCAGGCCGGAGGCGACGAGGCGGCAGGAGCGACCGGCGCCGGGACTGCTGCATCACTGCAACTACCTGAGTCCTCGTTGAATTGAAGACCCAGCGGCTTGGAAAGCTTGTTCATTTCATTCAGGATGTCCAGACGCGCTTCACCGCTGACCAACTGAGGAGCGCCGCGCTCGTCGATGACTGCAGGTACCAGCCGGACAGAAATCGGCTGGTCGCCGGAGAATTCGAACTCGAAAATAACCGTCCTTCGCGTTGGCGCACTCATGGTGGGAAAAACAAAATTCCCAGCCGAGTAGACAACTGGTGCGCGACCGACACAACCCACTCCTTGCAAGACGTGCGGATGCGCACCTAGCACCAAGTCCGCACCTGCTGCCTGTGCTTCCTGGGCCAGGAATACCTGCCGGGGAATGGGTTCCTGAACAAATTGCGTTCCCCAATGGAAAACCATGATCAGGATATCCACTTTAGGACGCGTGCGGCGTACTGCTGCAACCATTCGATCGGCTTCCTTGGCCGTCGCTATGCCGGGATGGTTCGCTTCGGCCCACGAGTATTTTGGCACCACATCGCTGAAGGACAATATGCCAACCCGCTTTCCCTTAATCTTAAGGATGAACGCGCCCTCCGCCTCGGCCAGGTTTTCTCCAGCGCCTGCGTAGGAAACTCCCGCTTTGCGTAAGCGCTCGAGGGTATCCATCAGGCCGTGTTCGGTGAAATCCATGACGTGATTGTTGGCGAGTCCCACGACCTTGATGCCCGCGTCGGAGAGTGCCTGAGCCGCCTCCGGTGAGCTCACGCGCAGGATCACGTCTTTTCCCGCTTCCACCGCGGCTTTGTCTTTATTCGGAGTCTGTTCGGTCCAGTCGGTGAGCGGCGTCTCCAGATTGCCAATCACCAAGTCTGCAGTTTTCAGGTGCTCCCGAACGCCGTCAAAGAGCGCCTTCGGAGGAACGGCCTGCTGGCGCCACGGAACTTCCATAACGATATCGCCAACCCAGGAGATGTGGATGGTGCCAGTAGCTAAATCGGCAGGTTTCGTCGGCGTGGAACTCGTCTTTGCCAGCACCTCCGGGTTCGGTTTCGCCGTGGGCGTTTCTTGCGCCAGCGCGGCTCCACCAAGACACAAAACACCTATGCCCAATAGATGCGCTGTCACAGATCGAGAGCGATACCGCGGATAGACCTCAGGACAGTAGAGGGGAACGCACGGAAAATGGAGTCTCAAAACTAATCGCCCGCGGGAGTGGACTTCATGTACCGCCAGGGATTGATGGGAGCGTTGTTCATCCGTACTTCGTAGTGCACATGCGGACCGGTCGAACGGCCGCTGATACCGGTGTAACCAACCACTTCCCCGCGCTTCACACGGGACCCAGGAACGCTCGAGAACGCGGAAAGGTGCGCATAGAACGTGGTGATCCCGAACCCATGATCGATCACCACCAGGCGCCCGTACCCCGCATGATTCTCCGCCACGGTGATGATTCCATCCGCAGTCGCGTGAACCGGCGCTCCATAGTCAGCGGCCACGTCCACGCCGGTGTGGAACGCGCCTTCACCGCTGAAGGGATCCATGCGTTCGCCGAAGCTATCGGTAATGTGCCCCATCACTGGCCAAATCGACGGCGTGTACGAGGAGTCCGCAAAACTCATGGGCGAGAGCAAATGCAGTCCGCTGCTGGAAATGGCGATCACGGCGGCGTTGCGCTTCAAGAAAGTGTACTGCTCAATCGAGCGGTCGAACGCGTCCTGCGCATCGGCGGGGTTGTCGCCCTGATCAAACGCCGCCGGATGATAACGAAGCACCCCGTACGTCATGGCTACTTCCGTCGCCAGGGATTGCAGGGAATCGAGCCGCTGATTGGTGTCGTTGACGGTGCTTTGGAGCTGCTGATACTGCTTTTTGAGGTTTTCCTGGTCGTGACGCAAAGCGTTGTAATTGCCGACTTTCCATAGCATTCGCGAGTAGGAGCCCACCGCCACCGTTACGCTGACTGCTCCAATGAGCGCTAGTACGGCCAGACCGTGCAGCACGTAAGCCGGTACGATGTGCTTCCGGAGTTTGCCCGGAGACGACGCGATATAAAATGTGTAGCTCTTACCCCTCATGAATTCAGGGCCCCTTAGGCCTTGACGTTTGCGGGCAAACTACCCCACTGCCCGCAAGAACACGAACTACTGCCAAAATCTAAACCAGCGGACTTGGTCCGCGACTTGCCACATACTAAATTCTGTAGAGTTGTACGTCAACCCTGTATTTCGTACTTTGAAGGTCAGGCTGTGCCAACCTGTCCCCTGTCCTACCGTACAGGGTGGCGCCGTGGCTGACAAGCGGTATCACAACCTCGGGCGCTATACTTTCGCTCGCAAGTAGATTGGAGTTCCCTCAGAAACCCATGCCAAGCAAAGGTCAGAACGAGGATTCGCTCCTGCGGAAGATTGCGGAGAGTTCCCGGTCGTCGCGGAGCGGTGCGGCCACACCATCAGTTTCCTTGGGGATTGGCGATGATGCTGCCCTCTTCCAGCCGAGAACCGGACACCAGATCATTTTAACCTGCGATTGGTTCCTGGAGGGCACCCACTTCCTGCGCAAGAAGCATCCGCCTGACGCGGTCGGTTGGAAGTGCCTTGCCCGCGCGCTAAGCGATGTAGCAGCGATGGGAGGCACCCCCCGCTGTTTCCTGCTAAGCCTGGCTTTGCCGCAGACACACACCGCCCGCTGGCTGGACCTGTTCCTCGTGGGTTTACGGCGCGCCTCTCGCAGGTTTCACTGTGCGCTGGCAGGCGGCGACACCACCCGGCGAAACGACATTCTTATCAATATAACAGTCGTGGGTGAAATTCCTTCCGGGCGTGCCGTCCTGCGCTCGGGAGCGCGCGAGGGGGACATCCTCTATGTAAGTGGCACGCTTGGGGAGGCGGAGCTGGGTCTGCGGCTCATGCAACAAAGCCAGCGAGCAGCAAGCAAGAAGAATCCGCTGACAAAAAAGCACCTTTATCCCGAGCCGCGTCTTGCTCTCGGCCAATGGCTGGTTAAGAACGGCCTGGTCACCGCCATGATGGACCTCTCCGACGGACTTTCCAGCGATCTGGCACGCCTGTGCGCTGCCAGCGCGGTCGGTGCCTGCCTGGAAAAGGC
>DATMPS010000077.1:0-5716 GCA_035567435.1 Terriglobales bacterium
ATTCAGCCCTTTCCATTATTGCGCTTTCTGTGAACGTGCTGCGCCGGACGCGCCGGAAACCATCGACGATCAGAGGCGCTGCACCGGATGTCGTTATCGGACAATCTACGGCGGCTCGCGCGGGAGCGCGTCCCTACCGGCGCCGGCGAAGTGGTTCGGTCCTATCACTCCTACCGTGTATACCAACGATTCAACTCTAACAGAAGCAAAGGCCTTCGTATCGGTTCCTTTTTAGAACGCTTCTTGGACAGGAGTGAGAAAAAGCAGATACCTGCAAAGGCCTGTTTACTGGCAAAACGCCGCACGTTTTTCGACGGTGCCGCGGGAAATTTCCCTCCTACGCCTTCGCGCCGGTTGCGGGCTTCAGCGTCCGGAACACCGCCTTCTCGCCCTCGACTGTCAGAAAGATGGCAAGGCCGATGCCAATCGGCAACAACCAGTCACGGGCGGGGATTGGAGCGGAGTGGAACCACACGTTCAAGAAGGGGACATAGACGAACAAGACCTGCAGCAACACCAGTACGCCAACGGCAGTCCAAACCACGCGGTTCGTAAACAGCAAACCCAGCCGCAAACTTGATTCTCGCAGGAAGCGGCTATTGAACAAGTAAAACACCTGCCCGAGCACCAGAGTGTTCACCGCCATGGTTTGCGCCATTTCGTTCGAATAGCCCCGGTGCTCTTCGAACAGAAACACAGCGATGGTTGTGACACCGATCAGCAGCGAGACGAAGGCAATTCGCCAAAGGGCATATTCCCCCAGAATCGGCGCTCCCGGCCGGCGTGGTGGACGCCGCATCAACCCCGGTTCTGCAGGTTCGTACGCTAGCGCCAGCGACAGGGTTACGGCGGTTACCATGTTGGCCCAGAGGATTTGCACCGGCGACAGCGGCAAGTCCAGCCCTAAAAGGATCGCGACCAAGATCACGAACGACTGGGCGCCGTTGGTTGGCAGGATGAAAAGGATGGCTTTCTGGAGATTGTCGTAGATGGTGCGCCCTTCCTCTATAGCGCGTTCGATCGAGGCAAAATTGTCGTCGGCCAGCACGATCTCGGCAGCCTCTTTCGTCGCCTCAGTACCTTTGATGCCCATCGCCACACCGACGTCAGCGCGCTTAAGCGCCGGCGCGTCATTGACGCCGTCGCCGGTCATGGCCACAACTTCGTTGTTGGCCTGCAACGCCTGGACTAGCCGCAATTTATGTTCAGGGCTAGTGCGTGCGAAGATGTCGCTGTCGGGGACAATCCGGCGCAAGTCCTCGTCCGAGGCGGCTTCGAGTTCGGCACCGGTGACGGCTTTAGGATTTTCGGTAATGCCCATCTCGCGACCGATGGCGGTAGCGGTGCCTGCGTGGTCACCGGTGATCATCTTGACGCGGATACCTGCCTGCTTGCAGGCGGCGATGGCTTCGATGGCCTCGGGCCGGGGAGGATCGATGATCCCGACCAGCCCCATAAACTGCAAATCCTTATCGAGGTCTCCGAGTCTCAGGTCGCTTTTGTCTTCCTTGACCTGCCGAGTGGCGGCGGCAAGGACGCGCAGACCCTGACCGCCAAGTGCGTCGATCTGTTTCTCCCAAAAGGCGAGATCGAGTGGTTCCGTACCACCGGTCTCGGCGCGCTGCTCAGCGCAGCGGCTGAGCAACCGGTCCGGAGCTCCCTTGAGCAGGATCCGCAGGCCATTTCCCGGCACTCGGTCGAGTGTGGCCATAAACTTGTTCTCCGACTCGAAGGGAACGACTGCCAATCTTTGGTAGCCCGCTCTATCGAAGTTCGCCTTTTGGCCTAGAGTGCGGAGCGCGCCTTCGGTGGGTTCCCCGATCACTTTCCATTGGCCGTCCTCTTGGGCGATCTCCGAATCGTTGCAAACGGCCATGACCTCGACCAATGCCTGCAGATCCGGGTACGCTGCAAGCGAAGCCTCCTGGCCGTCCCGCGAGACCCGACCCTCGGGTGCGTAGCCGATGCCCTCAACATCGTATTGTCCAACGCGCGTAACCAGATGGCGGACCGTCATTTCATTACGGGTGAGCGTACCGGTTTTGTCCGAACAAACGACGGTGACGGAGCCCAAGGTCTCTATTGCCGTGAGCTTACGCGTGATTGCATTGCGCTGCACCATCCGCTGCACGCCAATCGCCAGTGTGATTGTCATGATCGCCGGCAAGCCTTCGGGGATGGCGGCGACCGCGAAACCGATGGCCGCCGAAAAAAGCTCGTCGATGCTAGAGCCGTGCACCAGCCAGCCAATCAAAAACATCACCACGGCCATTCCGAGGATCGCAAAGGATAAAGCTTTGCCGAAGGCAGCCATCTGCCTGGTGAGCGGCGTCGCCAGGGTTTCTACCTCCGCCATCATCCGGCTGATCCGGCCCAACTCGGTCCCTGCTCCGGTTGCGGTAACTACTCCTATGCCGGTTCCGGCCGCCACGAGCGTACCGGAGTAGGCCAGGCTGCGTCGGTCGCCGATACCGGCTTTGGCGTCCACGGGTTCTGGTCTCTTGTCCGAGGGCACGGATTCCCCGGTAAGAGCAGACTCTTCGATCCGAAGATTAACCGCCTCGATGAGCCGGACGTCAGCTGGGACACGGTCGCCGGAGCGAAGTCGCACGATGTCGCCTGGCACAAGTTCGGCGGCGTCGAGCTCGACCCATTCGGCCCCCCGCCGCGTACGGGCACGCAATGACAGCATCTTGCGGATGCCTTCTAGAGCTTGTTCAGCCTTGCCTTCCTGGAGGAAGCCCACTATCGCGTTGATCACCGCCACGGCAAGAATCACGCAGGCGTCAACCCAGTGCCCGAGAAAGGCCTTCGCCAGGCCGGCGAAAAGAAGAATATAAATCAAGATGTCGTTGAAGTGCTTGAAGAAGCGCTTTAGCAACCCTTCCTTCGGCGGTGCTGGAAGGCGGTTTGGGCCGACGACTTTGAGCCGCTCTGCCGCCTCGGCGGCAGAGAGACCGTCGCGACGGCTGCGCAACTTGTTCAAGACATCATCCGCCTGCAAGGCGTGAGCGTCGCTGACGCTGGGGGAACTATTCGAAGCGCGGTCAACTGTAGGGTTCGAAGTTTCGCTCATGATCTTTTTAGCTTTCCAAGAAAGCCGTTCACCGCAGCATCACCCCGTTTTTGGTAGTAAACTCAGGACTGCAGGTCAAGCTAGTTAGATGCTATTGCGAAATGTCTGCAAGCGCGTCCCTACGGGACGGCTCTTTTGGGGTGGCGCTGTCCCAGGCACTTCGTGCCAGGCTACGATCGCACCGTCGCTCCGGGACATTTCGCAACAGGCTTTAGCTAGTTTGATTGTCAAACATCAGGATTCTCGAAGACGAGAACGAGGCCAAATTTCGGAATCCGGCTTAAAACAGTATTGAGGCTAGCCAACCCCTGGGCGAAACACCTGGACCCCCCGGTGCGGAGGCCGCTGATTGACCGGCGCACTCGCTGGAGGACCTGGAGATTGGGCATTTGGCAGATTCACCGCCGGCTGGGGAGCAGTTCCGGTCGAGTTCGACTGCCGACCGAAAGGTGCGTTGTAGTTGGGTGTCTGGGCCGTTGTCGAAGTCGTCGGTCCGACAGGCTGCTGGTTCCCCAGTCGGTACTTCACTGTCCCCTGTTCCTTGCCGTCCGAAATGATAGCCTCGACAAACTGCGGGTTCGAGTTCAGATGCATTCCAACCAGGTGCAGGTTGTTTTGATTCGACTCGGCAGTGACCGTTTGTACTTCATTCGTTTCCGAATTTTGAACACAGATCACTTGTTTGCCGGCATCAATCAGCCAACTTGTCAGGAACAGCTTTTCGAACACCGAAGAGCGCCCTTGCGGAGCGGCCGCTTTCGCCTCCGTGAATGGATTGTGCTCCCAGAGCCGCCTGTAACGTTCGACCTTGAAGCCGCCGGGAATCTCCTGTGCGAGCGCACACGAAATAAACGTGGAGATAAACATTCCCGCGTAGAGAATGATTGGAATGGAGATGTGCCGTCGATCCATGTAGGGATAGATGCGTTTCAGGTGGAAAACCCAATCAAAGGTTCAGAATAGCCGCGATAGACGGCACGCCGTTAGTATTAACGATGAAAAGCATATAATTGCCCGGAGGCGCGAGGTTCGAATTCGCCGGGGCTGTAACGGTTAGAGAGCCGCTTCCAGCCGTAAACGCCAAGGGAAGAAAGTGCTGGCCCACGTTGAAAGCGTGTGTCACGGCTCCAAAGCGGATCAGTGAGACGGAGGCGATCTGCCCGGCGTTCGGCGTTTGTACGGTGAAAACCTGTCCGTACGAAAGCTGCGCCGGAGCAGCAGTGATAGTCGGTCTTGATCCTTTGAAGAGGTACGGTGGCTCAAAGAATTCAGCACTTAACTGGTCCGTATTTTGCACGTCGGGACAGCCCACGGAGCGTCCGCCGCCAGAGATCAGGACCCGCGCATCCGGCAGGAGCAGCGCTACGGAATGATACAGACGAGGCGCGCTTAAGGACGCGAGCGTCGTCCAGGTCTGGGTGACCGGCGACCATAGTTCTGTTGGAAAGACAGCGCCCGGAAGATAGGTTGGATAGGCGTACAGACCACCGCCCGTGACCAGAACCGTGCCATCCGGAAGAATAGTCGAATTGAGGTAGGTGCGCGGATATGACATTGAAGCCACTGGGGTCCAGGTGGGAGTCGGCTGAGTCATATCGAGCACATAGGCGGTGGCAGCTGAGTTAAAGGTGTCGGTCGACGGATCTGCGCTGGAGCCCATTTTCAAGATTTTATCGGGCTGGTACATCACAGCGCTCCCGCCGTCTACGGCGGCTCCGCCGACGGCAGTCCACGTCAGCGCATTGAGATCCAGCACCTCACTGACGATGGGATCTTCTGAAGTTCCCGCGACCAAAACCCGTCCGTCCGACAAGTCCAATACACGCGGGTAGTACGGGAAAAAGAACGGCGCACTGCTGAGCTGACTCCAGGAATTCGTAGTTGGATTGTAGATTTCCTGAACCGTGGCATCGCATCCGGCGCAATTTGTTTCACCCGAAGTAACGAGGATGTTTCCGTTCGGAAGAATGTTCGCTTGGGGGTACCAGCGCGCATAGGCCATATCCGGCAGCACCGTCCACGTTTCGGTGCTCGGATCAAAGATATTCCCTATCGGAAGGCCGGTGTCGGACCCGAGATGCCCTCCAGCAACCAGGAGCCGACCGTCCGACATCTGGTCCAGCCCGTTACAGAAAATGTTCGCCGGTGCTGTGACGGTGTCAACGATATTGGTCGTGCTGTTCCAGACATAGGCATTCATTCCGCAAGTCTGACCATCCGACATGAAGATTCTGGCGCCTGGCAGCAGCGCCGCGTGGACAGACACGCATGGCAGGGGAACGGTTCCGGACATCACTCCGGATTGGGCGGGATTACCCGGGTTGGAATTCGAGAAGGTGACTGAAACGGGGCTCGAATTCCCGGTATTGTTCGCGGCGTCCCAGGCCGTTGCCCTAAGGGAATGAGGGCCATTCGCGAATAGCGCCGTATTCAAAGAGAAAGTGTACGGACTTGTGTTCGTCGCTGTCCCTAATGTGACGCCGTCGATCTGAAGTCCTACGGCAATGATGGTCTTGCCTGTTTCCGATGCGCTCACCGTCACGGTGACTGTACCTGTCAGTGTGACACCCGCTTGGGGAGCGGTAATGGTCACCGTTGGCGTTGAGCCCGGAGTGGGCGTTGGGGTCGGGCTCGGTGTAG
>DATMPS010000078.1:0-36161 GCA_035567435.1 Terriglobales bacterium
CGACCGGAACACGATCTTCGGGTTGTGCTTCTGCAACACCTTCGTAATGGCCGCCGTCAAGGTCGTCTTGCCGTGGTCAATGTGACCAATCGTCCCTACGTTGCAGTGCGGCTTATTGCGTTCAAATTTTTCCTTCGCCATTTCCGTTTTGCTCCGTCGTCAGTCCCTGCGGGACTGTTCGTTCCAAACGTATCCGTGAATTACTTCGCCGTCCCCTGCACCTTGGCAATAATCTCTTCCGCCACCGAGCGCGGGGCTTCTTCATAACGCGCGAAGTGCATCGAGTACTCGGCCCGGCCCTGCGTTGACGAACGCATGTGGGTCGCGTAGCCGAACATCTCCGAGAGCGGCACGATGGCCTTGATCACCTGCGAACCCGCGCGGTGCTCCATGCCTTCGATACGCCCGCGGCGCGCACTCAAGTCGCCCATGATGGCTCCGGCGAAGTCTTCGGGCGTGACCACTTCCACCGCCATCACCGGCTCCAGAATCACCGGGCTCGCCTTGCGCGCGGCTTCCTTGAACGCCATCGATCCCGCGATCTTAAACGCCATTTCGTTCGAGTCGACTTCGTGGTAGCTGCCGTCGTAAAGCGTCGCCTTCACGTCGACCATGGGATAGCCGGCGAGGACGCCGCCCTCCATGGCTTCGCGAATGCCCTGGTCGATCGGCTTGATGTATTCCTTGGGAACCACGCCGCCCACGATGTCGTTGATGAACTCGTAGCCTTTGCCCGGCTCGTTCGGATCGAGCTGGATCTTGGCGTGGCCGTACTGGCCGCGGCCACCGGTCTGGCGGATGTACTTGCCTTCCGCTTCGGCGTGCCGGCGGATGGTCTCCCGATACGCCACCTGCGGCTTGCCGACGTTGGCCTCGACCTTGTACTCGCGCATCATGCGGTCGACGATGATCTCGAGGTGCAACTCGCCCATGCCGCTGATGATGGTCTGCGCACTGTCGGGATCGGTGTGAACCTTGAAGGTGGGATCTTCCTGGGCCAAACGGCCGAGCGCCATGCCCATCTTTTCCTGGTCGGCCTTGGTCTTGGGCTCAACCGCGACCGAAATCACCGGCACCGCGAATGTGATCGACTCGAGCGTAATCGGATGGCGCTCGTCGCAGATCGTGTCGCCCGTGCTCACGTTCTTCAGTCCCACCACCGCGCAAATATCGCCGGCGAGAATTTCCTGAATGTCTTCGCGCTTGTTGGCGTGCATCTTGAGCAAACGCCCAATGCGCTCCGTCTTTTGCGTGCGTGAGATCAATACCGACTCGCCCGACTTCAGCTGTCCGGAATAAACCCGAATGAAGGTCAGCTGGCCGACAAATGGGTCCGCCATGATCTTGAACGCCAGCGCCGAGAACGGTTCTTTGTCGTCCGCCTTGCGGGTCACGGGCTGACCGTTTTCCGGATTGATGCCCTTGGTCTCTGGGGTATCCAGAGGCGACGGCAGGAAGTCCACAACTGCATCGAGCAACGGCTGAACGCCCTTGTTCTTAAACGCTGTGCCTAGCACAACCGGGAACAACTTCAACCCGATCGTCGATTTGCGCAGCGAGGCGCGTAGTTCGGCGGCGCTAATCTCTTCGCCTTCGAGGAACTTATGCAGAATGTCGTCGTCGTTCTCGGCAACGGTCTCCACCAGTTGCGTGTGGAAGGCTTCGGCCTTCTTCTGTAGTTCGGCCGGGATCGCCTCCGTGACGTACTCAGCGCCCAGGGTCTCGTCGTTCCAGACGATTGCCTTCATGTTGATCAGGTCAATCACGCCCTTGAACTTGTCTTCCTGGCCGATGGGAATCTGAATCGCGACGGGCTTGGCGTTGAGGCGCTTCCGGATGGTGTCGATGGCATGCTCGAAGTCGGCGCCCATCTTGTCGATCTTGTTGATGAAGCAAATTCGCGGGACGCCGTATTTATCGGCCTGGCGCCAGACTTTTTCTGATTGCGGCTGTACGCCGTGGACTGCGTCAAACACGGCCACCGCGCCGTCGAGCACGCGCAGCGACCGCTCCACCTCCGCCGTGAAATCGACGTGGCCGGGGGTATCAATGATATTGATGCGGATATCGCGCCAGGTGCAGGTGGTGGCTGCGGACGTGATGGTGATGCCGCGCTCCTGCTCTTGCTCCATCCAGTCCATCGTGGCCGTGCCTTCATGGACCTCTCCGATGCGGTGCGTTCTTCCCGTGTAGAAAAGGATGCGCTCCGTCGTAGTGGTCTTGCCGGCATCGATGTGGGCCATGATGCCGATGTTCCTGCAACGCTCTAATGGGACTGTTCTGGCCACGGCTTTCTCAACTCTTCTTTCTGGGGCTCGATCAACAACTGTTTTCGTGGAGACGCGGCTTGCCGCGTCTTGAGACGGGCAAGCCCCGTCTCTACCACCGGTAATGTGCGAACGCCTTATTGGCTTCCGCCATGCGGTGTACGTCTTCCTTCTTCTTGATGGCGGCGCCGCGGTTGTTGGCGGCGTCGAGCAATTCGTTCGTCAACTTGTCGACCATACCTTTTTCGCCACGGCCGCGCGCGTATGTAATCAGCCAGCGGATCGCGAGCGAAGTGCGCCGGTCGGCATTCACCTCGACGGGCACCTGGTAGTTTGCGCCACCCACGCGGCGGGTCTTCACTTCGAGCAGCGGCTTGGCGTTCTCGACAGCCTTCTTGAACAGCTTCAAGGCCTCGTCGCCGCCCTTGGACTGCAGCTGCGTGAGGGCTTCGTAGAAGATGCCCTGGGCCGTCGACTTCTTGCCTTGCCACATCATCGAGTTCACAAACTTGGTCACCAGGTCCGATCCGTACACGGGATCGACGGCGACGCCACGCTTTGCGATATGTCCTTTTCGGGGCATGTTCTCAGTTCTCAGTTCCCAGTTCTCAGTTCACCACCGGGCAGCAGTTCCAACTGAGAACTGAGAACCGGGGACCGAGAACTGTTTCTATGCTTTCTTCGGCCGCTTGGCTCCATACTTCGAGCGGCCCTGGTTCCGGCCCGCAACCCCCACCGCGTCGAGGGTTCCGCGCACCACGTGATAGCGCACGCCCGGCAGATCCTTCACGCGGCCCCCGCGGATCAGAACGATCGAGTGCTCCTGCAGGTTGTGGCCAATGCCGGGGATATACGTCGTCACCTCGATGCCGTTCGTAAGCCGCACGCGCGCAACCTTGCGGAGCGCCGAGTTCGGCTTCTTGGGCGTCTGGGTGTAGACACGGGTGCAGACGCCACGCTTTTGCGGGCAGGACTGCAGTGCCGGACTCGCCGTTTTGTAACGGGGCTTCTTCCGGCCGGAACGCACCAATTGATTGAACGTAGGCACTCTTTGCCGCTCCTTCAGCGCGCTGCTGCGCTCACACGCCAAAATGGCGCGCCCACGCGCACCTGCGCTGTTCCTGCTTTCCCGTTTCCGGGGCTGGCTGGTACAGCTGCCCAACCATGTTTCTCACCCGTGCACAACTCCGCCGGAGAGAGGATTCCTGGTTTCCTAATCAGACTAACGCCGGCGACGGTGGCACCAAGCCCAACTTCGGAGGTACTCCGTTTCGTCAGCCTTGCTTCGCATAGCCTCTCGACGGGCGAGAGGTGCGCGCGAAGCATTTCAGCGAGGAAAGCTCCCCAAACTTCCAGGAGCGTTGGTTGCTTCTAAAGCTCAGCGCTTACATCTTCTGGAGGTACCACGCACACGACAGAATGCGCGGGGGCTAAAACCCTCCCGCTACTCAGGCAAGCCAGAATTAACTCGCGGAACCTTTTAAATATAACAATTCCCTGCACGCATCGTCAACCACCGCTTTGCGCATCTCATGGCAAGCACCCGGGTTGGCGGCCCCTTGCTCAAAACCGGGCTGGCCTCTACACTGGGGGTTTTCCAGGATCATGACATACTCGTCCGCGAGCCACGCGGGTGGCCGGACGGGGAGGATGCATGCGTCGGTTTGCTTCGGTTGTACCTGCAATCCTATTTATATCCCTATTCTTAGGCGCCCTGATCGGCTGCGGCGGGAGTAGCACGCCTTTCAATGGATTGCCGACGCCGGGCACCGTCACCCTCTCGGCCCCGAGTACCAGTGTCGACCTGGGTACGACGGTTCAGTTCACCGCCGTGCCCTCCCGTCCTGCCGTTGCTACGGCGGCCGCCTACAGCTCCAGCAACCCCAGCGTGCTGAGCTTCGTACCGGCGGCCGGCGGCCTGGCGTGTGCGGGAAAGTGGGACTCGACCGGTCAGGTCTGCAGTCCGCACAGCGTCGGCGTCGCCCAAGTCACGGCCACCGTAAACGGGGTCACCAGTCCCCCAGTCACCGTCTGGGTTCACGAGCACGTCGACACGATCTCGCTCAGCCTGCTCCCTGTGCTCACCCCGATTCCTCCGGGAAATTGCGTAACCCTGGGCACCGCGCCGGGGATCCTGAACTACCTGGATTTCCAGGCACAAGCGTTTAGCCATGGCATGGACGTGACCAACACGGTGGGCTCATTTACGTTCCAGCTGACCAATTCGAGCGTGGCCAGAGTGTCGACGACCGACTCGGAACTCGCCAACAACAATGGGAACCAGGTCACCCAAGCGCGAGTCACGGCCGCCGTGCCCGGCATCACGCAGATCTACGCCACCGTCTCTGGGGTGAGTAGCCTGCCGGTGGTCATTGGCGGAAATCCTTATTTCGAGACTTGCCGGGTTCAGTCCATTAATCTTCAGGTCGGCAACGCCGAGACCAACACTACATTCGCCAGCAGTGGCACAACCAGCGTGACCGTAACCCCGACGGTCGTGGACCGTCTCGGATACACGTTGACAAACCCTCCCCTGACTTGGACGTCGCTGTCGCCGGTCATTGGCCAGGCTGGCAACACCGGGGATGTCACGACCAGCAAGACTCCGGGCGCCGTGGGTATCGTCGCCTCATGCAAACCTCCGAGTTGCAACGTCAACACTCCCGGTGTCACGCCGATCAATCCGGTTTACTCTTCGACCCTCTCTTCAACCGGCAGCGGTCAGTTCGAAGGAACTCCGATTATCGGCACAGTTTCGGGTCCGGCGGTGAACAGCAACGCCTATGCCACCACCACAGAGTGCGACACCGCGGCCGGCACGCCTGTCACCGGGTGCCAGCCCTTGCTCTATCCCATCAGCACCAGCAATAACGTAGTCAGCAGCAGTGTCGTCCTGCCTAGTTCGCCCAATTCGTTTGTTTTTACCCCGACTGGGACTAAGGCCTTCCTGGGGAGCCGGGGGGGGCTGATGGTTTTCACTCCCGGCAATTCCACGGTTCCTCAATCGACGAATATTCCGGGAAAGGTGCTTGCTATTTCGCTCGACGGAAACACAGTTATCGTCTCCGACACCGTTTCGGTACCGAACCAGGTTTACATCGTCGGCGTCGGCGGATCAGCGACTACGCTGGTCACGTCGTTCTTTATCCCGGGAGCGACCACGGCGGCCTTTTCGCCGGAAGGGCTGAAAGCGTTTATTGTTGGCAAAGCTTCCGCCAGCGATCCCAACTTGGGCGACACCCTGTACGTCTATTCGCCCCTGCTCCCGTTGGTCACGAAGAAACTCGCCGGGACTGCCAACGCGGTTGCACCTTATGCCAATGGAGCCCTCGGTTATTTGTCCGGAGGCTCAGCCAGCCCCGCGATCAACCTGTTCAACACCTGCGATACGACCTACGGAATCGCCGCATCGATCCCAGTGCCGCGCCTGCCTACCATGTTTCAGGTCTTGCCGGATGGCGTTCATGCCATCGGCTTCGACCCACCTGGCGTCGACGTGTTCGCGATCAAGACTCTCGCGCCCACTCCCGCGACCTTGACCCAACCGAACTCAACCACCTGCCCATTCTCAGTGGCCGCTCCCGATCCACCGGATCAGGAGTTTTCTTTTGCCAACCTTGGCCAAGGCAACTTTACCCCTCTCAAGCTGATTATCAGCTCCGATAACTCCAGAGCCTACATTCTGGCCAGCAACCTGAGCAGCATATTCATCTACGACTTCGGCGTCGGTACCGTCTCCGCGGTCCCTCTGACCGGAAGCCCGGTGCCGCTGGACGCCAGCCTGACTTCCGATGGAACACTGCTTTACGTGGGCACTTCTGACGGCTCGGTCCACGTAGTCAGCACCGTTTCCGGCGGGGACCTTCAGCAGATCACCTTCACCAACAACAACGCCACGAACAAGGGCAGTCTCTGCAACAATATTCCGCAATTCTGCAATCCCGACGTGGTTGCGGTGCAGCCGAAGTAGGGCAGAAATCGGCGGCCTGCGGCCAGATTCGGTCGGTTGCACATTCGATCTGAAATCTTTGGGATTCGCACCTGACAGACGAAAGGGGTGGTGTTAGCACTCCACGACGGAGACGTCGAGAAGTGATAAGTCAGGCGCGTGCTTTTTCCAGGTCGCGCCCCACGCTGTCAAGCACTCCGTTGATGAACTGCACTGACTCGGGGCTGGAGAATTTGCGGGCGATCTCGATGGCTTCGTTGATGACCACGGCTCGCGGCGTGTGCGGATAGCCCAGAAATTCCGCTACCGCTGCGCGAAGAATGTTGCGATCGACCGCTGCCATGCGTTCCATGCGCCAATGTTGCGCATGGCCCTCGATCAGGGCATCGATGTCGGTGGTGCGATCGGTGGCCGTCCGGAACAGATCATCGGCAAAACCGCGGACGTCGTCGCCCACTTCGTTTCGTTCCGCCCAGAAGGTGCGACGAACATCGTCGGCGCCCTGTCGGCCCATGTCGGCCTGAAACAGCATCTGCAAAGCGAGTTCGCGGGATTTTCTTCGAGTCCCCATGGATGACAGTCGCCAGTCGCCGGTCTTCAGTCGCTAGCTGTTCTTTGGTTCGGCAGTCGTTTACTGGCTTCAGTCTACAGGAAAGGATATGCATGAAGTAACCACATGGACAGGGTTATCGCTCGGAATTCCGAGATGGGCTAGTGTTTCGATCTTGTTTTGCGCGCGCCGGAACGTGACTTGCCACCGCCCTGGCTGACGACGGAGGACTTGCGACCGACGGCTGTTTTCAAACTCACCATCTCCACCGCCGTCAGTGCCGCCTCGAAGCCCTTGTTCCCCATCTTGAGTCCGGCACGGTCGATAGCCTGTTCCAGCGTATCGCAGGTGAGCACGCCAAACGCATGCGGCACTCCAGTGTCTTGCGCCGACTGGCCGATGCCGCGAGCGCATTCGTTTACGATCACGTCGTAGTGCGCGGTTTCGCCACGCAGAAGACATCCCAGGCAAATCACCGCATCGTACTCGCCGGACTCGGCCAGCAGGCGCGCCGCGGAGGGAAGTTCGAAGCTGCCGGGCACGCGCATGATCTCGATGTCTTCGTTGCGAGCACCGGTGCGGCGCAGTCCGTCGAGCGCCCCCTGCAGAAGACGTTCCGTGATGAACGCATTAAAGCGGCTCACCACGATGGCGAACCGTTTCCCTTCTGCCTTTAGCTCTCCTTCCAGCCCCGCCGGCGTTTCGTCCGGCTTGCCATGCACGGTGACGATGATCTCACCCGGCAACGCCAGCGAGAAACTACGCTCACCGGTCTTCGACGAGGCTGAGTCCGCGAGCACCTTCAGTTTCTTCTTGTGCGCGATCGCGAACACGTCATCCGGATTCGTCACTTCCAGAACAATCATCCGGTTGACATCCTTCAAGTGATCGAGCACCTGCTGCGGATATTCCGAGGGCAGCGCGTTCACGCTCAGGAGTCCGACCGGAGCTGAGAAGATTGCGGAGCGCCCGTCGCCACCCGCGACTCGCTGAAAACCGATTGCCTCCAGAAAATCGGAAAGCGCGCGCAGGTCGCTCGGCTGCGTAACGTAGCGCCCGATATGGAGGGATTTGAGCATCGGCTTGGTTACTTCCCTTTGAACTGGGCCGCACGCTTCTCGAGAAACGCCGTCGTGCCTTCGGTCTTGTCTTCCGTGGCGCAGCAGACACCGAATAGCGTCGCTTCGAGATACAGCCCGTCCGCGAGAGGCAGGTCGAGGCCGCGATTCACGGCTTCCATGGCATATTGGATGGCCAGCGGTGCATTAGCGATGACCTTCTGCGCAATCGCTTCGGCACGCGGAATCAGCTCGCCCGGCGCGGTGACTTCGTTCACCAGGCCGATCCGGTGCGCTTCCTCGGCCGGGATCATCTCCCCCGCCAGCACGAGCTGCATCGCGATGCCTTTTCCCACCAGCCGCGGCAACCGCTGCGTACCACCGTAACCGGGAATGATTCCCAACTTTACCTCCGGCTGGCCGAGCTTCGCGTTAGAACTAGCCAGCCGCATGGTACAGGCCATCGCAATCTCGCACCCACCGCCCAGCGCGAATCCGTTGATGCACGCAATCACCGGCTTCCCCAGGTTCTCGATGAGGTCGAGCACCGACTGCCCGCGGTGCGTGTACTCTTTGCCGGAGACAGCGTCGTGTTTGGCCAATTCGCCGATGTCGGCACCAGCAATGAACGCCTTCTCTCCCGCTCCGGTCAGGATGGCGACCCGAACCGCCGCATCGCTCTTGATGTCGGCAAACACCGCCCGCAGCTCTTCCATCGTCGCCATGTTGAGTGCGTTAAGGACCTTAGGACGGTTGACGGTGACGTAAGCGATCGAGTTCTTCTTTTCGACGAGTATGTTTTCGAAGGTCATGAATGCATTCCTTGATTCTTGAATCTATCTTTCCTCAATCGCTTACGTGGCTGCGGACGGCAAGTGGGGTTCGTCCCTCAGACAAAATCGTCGCACTGGGGGGAGAAGCAGGAAAACAATCAACGCGACCAGAACCGCCGTCATAGCCACCATCTCCCAGTCGGCCCAGCCATCACCGATCGAGCTGTACACGAAGACGATCGCGAGGCCCAGGTTGGTCAGCAATGCGAACCACCAACTCCAGCGCTTGTTTTTCCACATGCCGAAGGCAGCAACGATCAAAAGCAGCCCCATCGGTGCAATCACGCCGACGGCGATCTTGAGCCCCGCGATACCCTCGGCCGAATCCGCTGCCTGCTTCATCTCGGGTGAACGAATCAGAAAGAGCAAATGGGTGCAGATCCCCGCGAAGAGCATGCCTAGCAACAGTTGCAGAATGATGATGCTCGTCACCCAAACAGGACGCTGCATAGACGCCTCTGACCCGTCGTCGCAGAGTTAGAGCTTATTCGCCACCGGTTTCGCCGGGTCGGCGTAGTCGTAGAAGCCCTTCCCGGTTTTCCTGCCGTACCAGCCCGCCATTACCAACCGCTTCAGCAGCGGAGGCGAAGCAAAGCGGCGCTCCTTGAACTCGTCATACATCACGTGGGTGATGTAGTAGGTTGTATCCAGCCCGACAAAATCGAGCAGTGTAAATGGCCCCATCGGATACCCGCACCCGAGCTTCATCGCGCTGTCGATGTCTTCGATCGAGCCCACGCCTTCTTCGTACGCGCGAATCGCATCCAGCATGTACGGCACCAGCAATCGGTTCACGATGAAGCCGGTCTTATCGGACGTGCGCACCGGAACCTTGCTCAGCCGCTTCGCGAAGTGATAGACCGACTCGTAGACCTCGGGCGCGGTGGCGATGGTCTTGATAACCTCCACGAGCTTCATCAGCGGCACTGGGTTGAAGAAGTGCAGACCGACGAACCGCTCCGGCCGTTTCACCGCGGTCAGCAACTCGGTCACTGAGATCGAAGAAGTATTCGAAGCAAAGATCGCATCCTTCTTCACGATGGGATCGAGCGACGCGTACATCTTCTTCTTTTCCTCGACGTTCTCGATGATGGCCTCGATGACGATGTCGCAATCGGCGAGGTCTTGTTTGTTGGTTGTGCCTTTCAGTCGCGCGCGGATGGCTTGCGGTGTTTCTTTGATGGTGCCCTTCTCGGCAAATTTCGCGAGCGACTTCTCAATTCCGGCAAAACCCTTGTCGAGAAACCTCTGCTCGACTTCGAGCACCGTTACGTCAAACCCGGCGGTCGCGGCAACCTGCGCGATGCCGGAACCCATCAGGCCGCAACCCAAAACACCTATTTTTCGGATATCCATATAAGTTTCCAATTGACCAACCAGGGCACGAAGGAGCACCCAAGGAATCAAGGCTCAAAACCCTTTGGCTTCCCTCATGCTCGTCGCAGTTCGCTATGGCTTCAATGCTGCATTAATGCGCTTAAAGTTCACGAGCTCAGTAATCTCGTGCGCTACAAAAAGATCCTGCAACCGTTCCGCGCCTTCCGATAGCTTCAGGTCCATCTCCTCTTTGTAAACGGGAACGGCTGCGTGAAACAGAGTTTTCCTGCCGCCATCGCTGGTCATGACTTTGAACCGATCGCTCGCGAGCCGGGGTTCCAGCAATACCCAACCGCATAACTTTGTCTCTGGGGAAAATGGTGTCGCCGGATCTCCGTTGGGCACAGAATGTCCCCAGAACAGCCAAGTCTTGTATTGGTGCGGAAAACGCGCAAGTTGGCGCAGCCAAATGACAGGCCAATCTTTGTTCCAAGTCTCACTGCTCATCCGTTCATACTCTTTCATTTTCCAGTCCGTCGGTAGACAAAGCATCAGCTCAGCATATTCCAGGCCCTTGGCCTGCTTTGGTGCTCTCATCGGTTTGTCGCTCATGCCGGAAGTCACGAGCGTGTAGAAGTCGCGACCCGGTTGCGGATTAATGACGTGCACATCAATGTGAACGTATCGGGACGCAATTTCGTGAAGGACCAAACTGGGTCTCCCCAGATAAGTTTCGATGTGCTTCTCGACGTACGCACGCGATACCGACTCCCCTGGACTCGTATCTTCAGCTGGCGATCCATGCCGCAAGATTTTTGAGAACAATCCTTTCATCGAGAAAGGCTCCTCCGAGTCGGTCCGAAGTACTATTGGAAACTCTCCACCACCATGGCAATCCCCTGCCCGCCTCCGATGCACGCGGTCGCCAGCCCATACTTCTTTTTTCGCCGCCTCAGCTCGTATAGCAGTGTGATCACCAGCCGCGCCCCGGTCGCGCCGAGCGGATGTCCCAGCGCAATCGCTCCGCCATTGACGTTGACTTTGTTGCGATCCAAGCCCAACTCTTTCTCAACCGCCAGATACTGGGCCGCGAAGGCCTCGTTCACTTCGATCAGATCGATGTAGTCGAGGGTTAGTCCGGCGCGCTGTAGCGCGAGTTTCGTGGCCGGGACCGGGCCGCGCCCCATGAGCTTTGGGTCGATGCCCGCCACACCCCAATTCACGATCCGGCCCAGCGGATTCAGATCCCGCTTCTGGGCTTGTTCGACCGACATCACGACGACGGCCGCAGCGCCGTCGACGATGCCGCTGGCGTTCCCTGCTGTTACCGTCCCACTCTTCCCGAACGCCGGACGCAGCTTCGCCAGCCCCTCCATCGTCGTCTGCGGGCGCCGGTGATCGTCTTCGGTGAACATCTCCCCCGCCAGCTCGCCTTTCGCATTCTTCAGCGGCACCGGAACAATTTCCTCCGGCAGACGGCCCTCTTTGTAAGCTGCCTCCGCCGCCTGCTGTGAGCGCAGGGCAAATTCGTCCTGCATCTGCCGTGTGATGCCCTGCTGCTCGCCATAGAGCTCCGCCGTGTTCGCCATGTACAGGCCGCAGTAAGAGTCGAGCAAGGCCACCATCAGCGAGTCTTCCAGCTTTCCGCCCGGTGCCAGGGTAAACCCGTCGCGGCCGCGGATCACAAACGGCGCCTGCGACATCGCCTCCATCCCGCCCGCCAGCACCATCTTGGCTTCGTCGGTTTGAATCATTTGTGCCGCGCTGACGATGGCCTGCATCCCTGACCCGCATAGCCGGTTCACCGTCAGCGCGGGCGTCTCGATGGGCAGCCCAGCCCGCAGTCCCACGTGGCGCGCTCCGTAGAGCGCGTCGCCCGAGGTCTGCTGCGCGTTGCCGAACACAACGTGATCGAATTCTTTGGGATCGATCCCTGACCGTTCAATCGCCCCTTTGGCAGCTACCGCGCCAAGTTCCTGCGCCGTGAAGTCCTTCAGTTTGCCGCAGTAGCGCCCCATAGGCGTACGCGCGCCGCTTACGACAGCAATATCACCCGGTTTCAGCATGGAATCCTTATAGAAGAGGTCCGATTTGGGAAGCGAAACCAATTAGTTTATCAGCGGGTAAGATGGGAACTCAACCGAGCGAGCTATCAGCTCTTAGCGGCGCTCGGCATTCCCTCTTCGGCGTTGCCCCCTGCAGCGGCCGCTTTTCGTGCATCGCTAGGCTGGAAATTTGTGAATGACTGTCACCTGCAGTGTCTTAAAGCGGAATGGCTGAAAGCTGACAGCTGGGCCCTGAAAGCCAGATCTACGCCACGGCCGCCGAGGCCAGGCTCGGAGCCATCGCCACCACGCTTCCTGCCCCCTGCGCCAGGGCATCATGGAGGGCTTGTTCGGCGCGGTTGATCACTTCGGTGACGACATCCACCGGGTCGTACCCGGTGCGGATCACCGCTTCCGCCAGACCGGCGCTGAATGGAATCGCCTGATCTTTGCCCGGCAGCCGTACGTCCGCAAGCAGCTTGCGCAGCTTCTCGACCGCCAGCAGCGCTTCTTTCTCCGCCGTGTCCCCCAGGATGATGGCAACCGTGGTGGTGTCATAGCGAAAGGCGAGATCGTTCGAGCGGATGTTCGCTGTGAAGAGTTGGCCGACCTGCTCCATGGTCGCTTCGACCGCTGGCTCGCCAAACTCCTTGATCATCGCCGCGCTGCGCCCAAAATGCATCAGCAGGATGGTAACCGGCGTGGCCTGTTGCGAGGCCCGGTGCGCCTCTGCAAGCACCAGATCGAGGTAGGAAGCGCGCTTCAGCAATCCTGATTTCTCGTCGGTCACCGAGAGGTTTCGGACGAGCCGCCGGAGTCCAGCGTTGTTCAACGCGATCACAACCTGCTCGGCCAGCGTCTTCAGCACCACGATCTCAGAAGGATGCCAGTTACGCTCCGAGCTCTGCATGAAGATGAGAACCCCGATCTGGTCGTCGCCGTCGGCGAGGGGCAACGCCAGCAATGAAGTCACTCCCAGCTCGGCCAGGGCTCGGCGGATGGGTTGAACGTCGGGCGCAGTGAGCGTGTCGACGATATTCACCGTCCCGCGGCTCACCGCAAGGTCCTGACAAGCGGTCACAACCGCAGCCAGAGCTGCCGACTCGCCGTTCGGCGTGCCATCCGCGTGATACTCCTGTAGGGCGGTCGGGGGCAATCCCGGCTTCCGCATGGCGGCCACACAGCGTGTCGCTTTCCACTGGCTCCCCATCTCGATGGCGGCTGTGGCGAGCACCGAGTTGGCGTTGTTCTGGTGATAGAGTTTCCGCGTAATCTCGGCTACGCGGGTGAAGCTGCTGACATCCGCCTGCTCCCCGCCTACAGGCGCGGGCGCCACCAGCGGCGGTGCCTGTGTACCCGCCGCCGCAGTCGGGTTGACGGGGGCCGGCGGCGCCGGGGCCGCACCTGCATACCGCGGCGTGATTCCTGCCGCCAGGTACAGGCGCTGCAAGTCTTCGTTCCGTTCTTCTTCGCGGGGAAATAATTCCTGGATACGCTGCAGCCGCTCGACCGCCTTCGACCGCATGCCGTACTGCACTAGGATCTCCGCTTGCAACATCAGATCCTGCAGGGCGGCTGCGCCGAGCGTAGGTTCTTCCGCACGCATGGGCTCGGGCACGGACCTGTTGAGCTGGCTTAGACGAGACGCAATGACCTTGAAACGGTCGTCGGGAATCTTTCCGCGCAAGCTTTCCAGACGCCGTTGATGACCGTGTTCGTACGGGTCGACGTCGGCGGCGCGATCCAGGCACTCCCCCGCTTTCTGGAAGTTTCCCGTGCCGACGTACAGATCGAAAAGCTTCAGCAGGGTCTGGCAGTAGTCGGTCTCGCGGTTCGAGGAATTGAAGAGTTCGCTCAGGAACTCGAGCATCTCGGACGATGACCGGTGTCCGGAAATCAGGTCCTGCATCGTTGCCACGAACGCGCGCCGTTCGCCCCGCCGCCGCTGAAACAGTTCCAGCTTGCGCGCCAGGGCTACGGCTTCAGCGTCCTGTTGGCAGTCAATCATCTGCCCGATCAACGCCACTACCTGTGGCAACCGGCCCGGATTCTGCTCAAAAAGCTGCCAGATCAGCGGTTCTGCCTCGGGCAGCCGGTTCGCCGTGAGCAAAGCCTGGCTGTAGTAGTCGCGCAATTCCAGGGAGGGATTCCCGGCAATGACGTGCGGCTCAAAAATGAAGATCGCCGCGCCGACCTGCCCCTGCGCCATCAGGGACTTGCCGTATGCCAAGGCGATCCTGGGATCGCTCGGGTCTTCCGAATACGCACGCTCGTAGTACTGAGATGCATCCGATCCTGCCGCCCCAGCCAGTTCCGCAGCCTGGTAGAAAGAGGCGGCAGAGGCCTTGCTCTCACCAAGCTGGGAGCAAAGTTCCCCCATCCTCAGGTAGTTTCCTGAGGTCGGTTCCAGAGTCACGATGCGAGTCAATACCGGCAGCGACTCCTTCTGCTTGCGCTGTTTCGCCAGATCATCCAGCGCATTCTCGTAAGTGCCGACGGCAAGCTTCTTGTTGGAATTTTCCAGCAACTGGCCGAAGCGGAATTTCTGTTGCCAGGTTGGACTCCCGTGACGCGCCAGCTTTTTGTAGGTGAGACTGGCCTTCATGGCATCCCCGAGCGCCACTTGCCGCTCGAACAGATCTCCCAGGAGCGCAACCGCTTCCGCCGTCCGGCTCATCGACAGGCACAAATCCGCCGCCATGGAGCGAACGTTGTCATTCTCCGGATCTTGCTGAAGAACTTGAAGATATTCGTTCAACGCATCGCTGGTCTTGCCTCTTTGGAGAAGCTTCTCGGCTTGCGCAACGCGCTTGGCGATTTCGGCCCGGTCCGGCATGAGGTAATGTGCGGAGTAACCTGCAGAGTAATTCTAGGAGCACCCCGATAGCGCAGCAACGAAGTACCACCCCGCTGCCGTTACGAAGGTCATTCTGGCTGCCCGCCGTTGGGACTTTGCCTGGGTTTCTGGTATATGTGCAGCATGTCCGAGACTCGCAACCCCAACGAAGAACAGGGACTTCGCCACCAGCTGACCGCCGGCCAGATGGCCATGGTCGCGGTCGGCGGCTCGATCGGTACCGGACTGTTTCTGGGCTCCGCCCCGGCCCTCGATTTGGCCGGTCCTGCGGTCATCGTCAGCTTCCTGCTCGCCGCTCTCATCAACCTGACGGTGGCCCTGGCCTTGGGCGAACTGGCTTGCGCCCACCCCGCCGCCGGATCTTTCGGCGTCTACGGCGACCTCTACCTCAACGACTGGGCCGGATTCCTGTCGCGAGCGGGGTATTGGGCGGCGATTGCTTTCTCCATCGGAGGCGAGATGGTTGCCTCCGCTGTCTACATGGGGCACTGGTTCCCGAGCGTCCCTCCCCTGGTCTGGGTCGTGCTGTTTTCTCTGTTGCTCTTGCTGGTGAATCTTCGCGGGGTCGGGTCGTATGGCCGCTTCGAATTCTGGTTTGCCATGGTGAAGGTCGTCAGCATCGCGGCGTTCGTAGTCCTTGGCGCGTCTCTTCTAATCACCGGGCGCGTCGCCCCTCAATACGTCGCGCAAGGCGGATTCTTCCCCCGCGGATATCTTGCCCCTCTGCTGGCCATGACGTTCTCGATCTACGCGTTCGGAGGGGGCGAGTTTGTAGCCGTGACTTCGGGGGAATCCCGTTCGCTTGAGGAAATCGCCAAGGCGACCCGCATCACCTTTGTGATGCTCACCGTTGTCTACCTGGGTGCGATCGCGATCCTGGTCGGCGTAATGCCGTGGAACCGCGCCGGCGTGAGCGAGAGCCCCTTCGTCACAGTCTTCCGTTCCGTCAACATCCCGGGGGCCAGCCATCTCATGAATTTCGTGGTCCTCACCGCTGCGCTCTCCGGTGCGAATGCTGCGCTGTATGTCTCCTCGCGTATGCTCTTCTCGATGGCGCGCAGAGGCTGGGCACCCGCGCGTCTCGGACACCTGAACGCACAAGGCTCCCCGAACCTGGCCCTGCTGGTCTCTTCTTACGGCATCGTGGTCGCCCTAGTGCTAGAGAAATGGGCTCCGCGCAACGCGTTCGAATTCATTCTGCGCGCCGCGTTCTTCGGAATGATCCTCTCCTCGGTGGTTTCGCTGGCCGCCCACGTGAGCTTCCGCCGCCGTATGAGGCCGGAGGACCTCAAATGCTTACCCCTGCATTCTCCTTTGGGCGCGTGGGGCTCGGCGCTGGGTTTCACGGTGATATGCGCGGTGATCCTGAAGGGCTGGTGGGACTCGCGCGTGAACTTCGTCAGCGGAGTGTTCTACTTGCTGTTTTTGACATTGGCGTGGTGGGTGATAAGGTCGTCGCGCAGAAGAAGTCCGGCGTGACGCCAGAATTTGTCGAGTAGCATGAGGTCGCTATGCGGTGGCCTGATCGCCAGAGCAACGCAGCGGGTGACGCCGCGACAATGCACCCAAGAGTCACCTCAGGCTAAACTGTGCGGTGTGATGCGCTAGATTCTAGGACTCCCTCCAAACCTCTTTCGCTCGGGTAGTCTGCGGCGCGGTATGGGGTCAAAGGACTGGGTACCGACTAACAACGTACACAGGGTGGGAGCCGTCATAATCGGAGTGATATGCGTCATTAGCGCAGTTATCGGTATGGCATCAACGTTCTGGTTCAAGGCCGATTTAACAACTCATCTTCATTCGGAGGTTACTGCTGTCATTGTCGGATTTTTCGTCGTGCCCCTAGTTCTCGCGGGCGCCGTGATTGTCATTGTGCTAGGTGCTCGGGTCCTGAAAGGTGCGGTTCGTCGCAGCGCAAAAGAGCCCTAGCCAGCAGTAGTGCTGTTGCAGTAGCGCCTTTGGTTTTGCGACTACGCCGAACTTGCCTCGGCTTCAGCCAAAATTTTCAATCCCCCCATCCCTTACAATGTCCCCATGTCCGACCCCCTGCTGCGCTACCGCCCCGAGTTCCCCATTCTCGAGCGCACCAACTATTTGATCAGCAACTCGCTCGGCGCCATGCCGCGCGGAGTTTATGACGCGATGAAGGGCTACGCCGACACCTGGGCCACACGCGGGGTGCGCGCCTGGGAAGAGCGTTGGTGGATGCTCGGAGGCGAGGTCGGAGACGAACTCGGTGCGTTGATGAACGCTCCCAAAGGGAGCGTCTCGACCCATCAAAATGTAACCACCTGCCAGGCAGTGGTCGCGTCCTGTCTTGATTTCTCCGGCAAGCGCAACAAGGTCGTCTACAGCGACCTGAACTTTCCCTCGGTGATGTATTTCTGGGAAGCCCAGCGAGCCTACGGGGCTGACGTTCACATGGTGAAGACCGACGGCATCAGCGTGCCGACCGAGCGCCTCCTCGAAGCCATCGACGAGCGCACCCTGGTCGTCCCAATCTCGCACGTGATTTTCCGCAGCGCCTACATCAACGACGCGCAGGCCATCATTGACAGGGCGCACCAGGTGGGCGCGTACGTCGTCCTCGACACGTTCCACTCGCTGGGCACAATTCCGTTCGATGTTCAGGCGCTAAACGCGGACTTTGCATGCGGCGGTGTGTTGAAGTGGATGTGCGGAGGTCCTGGCGTCGCCTACCTGTACGTGCGCCCGGACCTGGCCTGGAAACTGCAACCAAAGTTCACGGGTTGGACGGCACACCAGCAGCCGTTCAACTTCGAAGTTGGACCGACGCGATACACCGACCCGCCCTACCGCTTCATGAACGGCACCCCGCATGTCCCGGCGCTCGAAGCCGCCCGGCCCGGGATCAAAATCATCACCGCAGTGGGTGTGGAGAGAATCCGCGAGAAATCCAAGCGTCAAACTACCCGTCTGATCGACCTGGCCGCCCAGCGCGGCTGGCGGGTGAACACGCCGCGCGACCCGGAGAAACGCGGCGGCACTGTCTCGATCGATATGCTCGATTCCCAGGAAGTCTGTCAGGCACTTCTCAAGCGCGACATTCTGGTCGACTGGCGCCCCCAGGCGGGCGTCCGCTTCTCCCCGCACTTCTACAACACGGACGAAGAGATCGACGCGGCCATCGCCGCGGTGGAAGAGATCCTGAAAGAACGTGCAGTGACTACGCGATAACCGAAGTCGTTATGGTGGGCCGCCAGCACGGTAACATTACCGACGTAAGCCTGATTTTTCGTTTTTCTGCTGACCCCATTCTCCTTACGCCTCTATCCTGGATTTCAGACCCCGGTGTGTAACGACGAGGGGCGGACGAAGACTGTGACTTCCCATTTGGCATTCCCGGTCTCCAATGCTTTGATGATCCCCGTGGCTTTCGGTGCCGTCGCCGGGTTGTACTTTTTCTTCCGCGGATTCTGGCTACTGCAACACAAAGCTCACGCGCTCGGAGACAGCGCTCCGAAGACGCAACCCGCAATCACGACCCTCACCACCACTTTCATGACCGAAGGAAGTGATACGCTGGCCCGCGCTTCGAACAGCGAAGTCATTCGCCTGACGCCGGACGGCGAGTCCACCGGTGGCGCACCTGTCACGCAGCAGGGACGAATCGCCGCCGCTCTTCTGAAAGCCGGCATCTCCAACCTGGCGTCCTGGTCAACCACCGATGACCCGTTCCAAGGCGCGGTTGGCGTCGCCGACCCGCCAGCAAAGAACGGCAGCCGTTCGATCAGCGCGCTGCAAGCCCTCGACCTCAATGCCTTCAAGACCCTGAAACAAGCCGGCGGCCATCCGGCGCTGCGGATTCGAACAGCCGCCCCGCACTCCGCCGGTCCGTCTTTTGGCTGGAAACCCGCACTGATGGTCTGGGGAGGCCCGGTCCTCACTCTGGCCTGCCTTTACATCCTCGCAGCCCACTTCGGCTGGCTGTAGATAAGGTCTCAGCCATCAGCCGTCAGTTCTGAATCGCCCACATAGGCTGCTCGGCACGCTTGCTGAACGCTGATCGCTGAGGGCTGACAGCCTCTCTGTCACCTTCCTTCTAACCCACCCGCCGCGATTCCTCCACGTGCTCTCGCCCCATTGATTAGAATGAGAGTGTGGCCGATACCGTTCGCATAGGAATCCTGGGTGATTTCAATCCCGAATTCCGTTCCCATCACGCGACCAATGACGCCTTGCAACACGCCGCCGCTAAGCTCGATCTGGTGGTCGAATCCCAGTGGCTGCCCACTCCGTCGTTGGCCGAACCCGGTGCCCAAAAGGTGCTCGAAAGTTTTGACGGTCTTTGGGCCGCGCCCGGCAGCCCCTACAAGAGCATGGAGGGTATGCTCAAAGGCATCGAGTTCGCCCGTCGCCGCGATTGGCCCTTTCTGGGCACCTGTGGCGGATTCCAGTACGCGGTGATCGAGTGCGCTCGCAACGTATTGGGTATCAAGGACGCCGACACCGCCGAAAACAATTCCGGCTCCAAAAACATCATCATTTACCCAGTGGCCTGCGCGGTTCCCAACCGGTCCGGGGATGCGCCCAAACTCTCGGGCGTTGTTCCCGAGATTCGCATCCGTCCCGGCTCTTATTTGCAGACTTTCTACAGCCAGGACACCATCCAGGAGGAGTTCTTCTGCAATTTTGAGTTGAACCCCGACTACGAGTGGTGCTCGATCGAGGCCGGATTCCCTGTGGCGGCGCGCGGTCCGGACGGCGAGGTTCGGGCGATTGAGTCGCCCACCCACCGCTTCTTCATCGCGACGCTGTTCCAGCCGCAGCTGAGCTCCAAGCCAAAGAAACCACACCCCTTGGTTCTGGCCTTCGTGCAAGCGGCGGGAGACTGGGGCAGAAAGAAACTCGACGACAGCGTCCTGGAATAGAGAAATAAACCGTCGAAGGCAGGAATGAGACGCGAGAACAACGAGTACTGACAGCGGAGAACTGAGATCTGACAGCTACTTCTTCAGCAAACTTGAGTGACTGGCCACGCACAGCCATTTGCCATTCTCAAAGATCCAAGTATCCGTAAAGCGCCCGGTGTGCTCGTACCCTTTGTCGCTGCACATCCCTTTAGCGGGATAGCTCCCTGTGACTACGGCCGTATCCCCGGTAGACGTTCACTTTCACGTCTCGAATCTTCATCGGCGCTCGGCTTGAGTTCCGGGTTCTTGATGTCGGCCAGGAACTTGTCGCGTTCGCTGACCTCGCCGTCGTATTCAGTATTGACGAAGCCGTCGGCGATGAGCGCCTCGAGCGCGTGTGAATCCCTGTGGATCTGCGCGTCGTTCCACAGGTGCTCAGACGACGAGTTTGGCTTCCTGAACCACGGCGTCGGGACTTCCAGCCTGCGCAAGTGCGCAGCCCGTGAGCAGCAAGGAGGCAAAGCAATGGTTTGACGATGGTTCTTTCCGTTCCGGTCCACAGCCAAAGCAGATGCCGGACAAGATACCAATCCGTGGGCACTCCATTCCATCCACAGGCACTTTCGGGAGGTTACGAATGTCACGGCCGATCGCAAGGCGGCGCCGCACCTCAGACCGGGCCTAGTGAAACCCAAGAGGCAGCGCCGCAAAATAAGATTTCCAAATGAAAAGAGAGGCCGTCATGGTCGTTTACTGCGGCAGGTTCAAAACCACTCTGTTCCCGTTCAAAATGTATTCCATTTGTAGGGGTGCCCCCTTCTTCCTCGAAACCAAGGGGAAGTACACGTAGCCAGAAACCGGGGCCGACGTCGAACCTTCAGGCAACCCTTTTTCGCTGAGCTCGATTTCGATCGCCGCGCGATCTTTGTCGGTGGACCCCGCTTTCGGACCGCTCCCGCCCACTCCGACCATGACGCCGGCCGATCGGGTCATCCCACCCGCGGTTCGTCCGCCAGTGACGGGATCATACCCAGCACTCTCATAGCCGACTCCGACCGAGGGCGAGACCGTAATGTCTCGACCCGATCCCGCTTTTCGCTGCAGGCTCGTGGCAACCAGTTTCGCACTCGCTGGCTTCGTGGCCGTGTCGGATCCGCCCACCCGCAGAGCGAAATCGTTCAACGACACCTCTAGCGCCTTGTCTTTTGCCGGGTACAACGCGACCTCCGCCACCACGCAGCACCGGTCTAGGTCCGACACAAACGTCTTGCGAACCTGTTCCCGCGACAAGAGGACCACACCTACGCCCACACCCTCCCGTACCCTGTGGACCGTGTACCGCTCGACAGTTGCGCGCGGCACGGTCCCTTTGGGTCCGGCCACGGCCAACGCCGCGCTGCAAACCACGAATGCCGCCCACGCGATTCTCCGGCTCATAGCTTGTCCTTCGTTCCCTCGGAACCGAGCTTCGCCGTGATCTTCAAAAACTTCCCGCTCAGGACGTAAACTCTCTGGTGGAACGACTCCCGATCTTTCGCCGACACCGTCAGATCATAGGCTCCCGGGTCGAGCCACATGCTCTTCAACCGGTCCGCGGTTCCGGCGTAAGCCCCATCGATGTATACCTCGGCCAGTTTCGGATCAGCCGTCAGGCGCACTTCGCCCCGCCCGCTGTTGTAATTGAACGAGCCCAACCCATAGTACGGATACCTGCCCCACATCGGATACCACAACGACGAGTAAACCCAATCGCCCGGGTAAATCCCGTACGGGCCGTAGGGATAGAACCCGTAAGGCCCGTAATAAGGACCCGAGGAGTATCCCGCACCCACCGAAATCGTCCCCAGGTGCCAGCGGATCCTGCTGTTCTCGACTGGAATCTCGGCGTCCCTGGCAGCGTTCTCCTGGGCCGGAGATTTTGATGTCGTCGCCTGTCCGGGAGGGTTGGAATCGTGTTGCGTGGCGGCGGTGGAAGATGAGGATTCGTTGCTTTGAGCATTGACCGGGACGCCGTTTAGCCCCAGGGCAAGTAGTAGGGTGGCCAGCGAAAGGGCCTCAGGTCGCATAAAGCACTCTCTTTGCCTCCGATTCTACACCCGATGCCCAGGTTGCCTGCCGGAAGCGTTCAGACGAGGTAATCCAGTAAGGGAAGAAAGGAAACGGCCTTGTCGGCGGCGAAACTGGGTGGTCGGGGATTGAAAAAAAACGGGGCCGGATTTCTCCGGCCCGGGAAGGATGAGACTCTACAATTACTTAGAAGGTGAACTTGATTTGGAGGCGCATGGCGCGCGCATCCTGATAGTAGACGGGGTGACCATACCGCGAAGCCAAAGTGTTCGGACTGCCGTTGGTGTTTGGACCAGCGTAAGCCCAGTGTCCGGTTGGGTCGGTTGCCGACGGGGGCACGAATACTCTGGTCTTATCGTTCATGAGCCCCATGTAGTCGAAGTTGTTCATCAACGACAGATAGTCCCAGCCGAGCGCGGAGCCCGAGGCCGCGGTCGGTGTCACATAGGTGTTCACTGCGATCGGTGCATTGTACAGCGTGATCGGGGCTCGTTGATTGAACGCGTTGAAGACATTGAGGGTGACACCGAGGCGTAGAGCCTCGTTGGACTTGCTGACCTTGAGCTCATGCGTGACGCTCAGATCACTCTGCGTCAACCAGGGGGTACGCTTGCCCTTTGTAATGCTGTCCTGAATGATGTCGCCGGTCGCTGCGTCCTGGTGGAAGTTGATCCAGTTCCCCTGACCGGCGATGAACATGCAGCTCGAGGTGCTATCCACGGTCCCGATGCACGTGCTTTGGGGCGCACCCTGAGCGAACGACTGGTTGGCGCCAATCATGGTTTCCATACCGAACCACTTTATGCGGTAGTAGCCGACTCCGGAGAATACGTTCGGGCGGTCGGTAGGAAGCGGTCCACCGATCGCGTGTCCCTGGCCGTCAAACAGCATCTGCGGCAAATCGAAGGCGCGGCCGTTGTTAGGCTCGTGACGGCCTCCGTTGCCATCCAGGTAGTAGGTATTGTTCAGGCCAGCATAATTGCCATAGAGCCGGCTGTAGGTGTACTGAACCTGACCGAACCATTTCGCACTGGAGCGCTTGACGAGACGGAATTCCAGTCCGTCGTAGTCGCGGATGGCCTTGGGAAGGTTTGGGCAAGTGACACAAACACCTCCCAGAGCGAGGGCCGGGTTACTCTCGCTGGCTGCCGCGCTCGGAAGAGCGCGATGCAACAACTGGCTGTAGGCCGATCCTGGATTGCCGATGTAGTACTGCCCGTCATCGAGCGACATATCCTCAATCGTCCAGTCAAGTCGCTTGCGCGCGTAACGCGATTCGAACGCCAGGCTGTGGCTGATTTCCACATTCGCACCCGCCACGTATTCGTGGGTTGACATGGGATGCATATGCGGATCCACGACCGGATCTAGCGGATTGCCCGGAGCACTGGCGCGCCAGTTCTGGTTCTCGATGAAGTCGCCCGGCAGGGTGCCGCTGGCCGGACCGGAATCGGGACAGAACTTGCCGCCGATGTTGTCGGGGACAATCTGGCTGACGTCGGTGGTGGTGAGCGAGTAGACACAGTCGTGCCAGCGATCACCGCCGAAGGAACCGCGCGGCAAGGAGTACTTCATGATGTCAAAGAACTTGCCGTAGGAAGCGTACAGCTTGACCTTTCCGTTGTGGAAAAGGTCGTAGGCTCCGCCGATCCGTGGGGCTATCTTCTGACCGAAGCCGAAGGAAATGGACTCCGCGCCCGGACGGTACGGTGGCAGGAATTCCTTATCCAGGCGGACTCCGGCATTGATCGTGAGGCCCTTAATCGTCCAACCGTCCTGAAAATAGATGGAGTGGTTGAGCGCGGAGACATTACCGTTGGTAAGAACGCCGTCACGCAGGATGTAGTAGCCGTCTGGACCGGAACAGTTGCCATACTTCGTAATGACCGAAGCGCACACCGTCGACGTCGGACCGCTTGCTGTAGTGTAGTGGTCGGAGGCGCTCATGAAGATCAGGATATTCGAAGTGTTGAAGGTGTTGACTACGTCTTCCGCCTGGCGCATGACGGAGTAACCCGCCTTGAAGTTGTGGGTTCCAGCGAAGTGCCCAACGAAGTACGAAAAGTCAGTGGCGAACTGCTTGCGGTCGAAGACGTCAAACGCCGACTGCTGGTTGTTGCCGATGTTGGCAAAGTTTTGCGTGTGCTGAGACGTCGCAGGCAAACCGCAATTAAAAGCGATCGGTTTGGTTGGATCGCAGGTGGTGTCATCCTGCCAGACATAACGCGTGCCCGTAAGCTTCCCGCGATCCTCCGAGTTGGTGTAGAAAGAACCGTAGCGCGCGGTAATCACGGCCTTCGACCCCAGAGTAATGTCGCCGCCGAAGTTGAGAAGGGTCGTCGGGCTCACGTATCCGGTGTCCGGGCGCAATGTGGTTGGATCGGTTCCGGCACTCAGGTTCACCTGTCCCAGGGCGGAGTCCGGGGTTGGCAGGTTGACATTACCGACGACGCGTTGGTAGCCGCTCTGCCATGCTGCGAACAGACGCACCGAATCGGTGAGGCGATAGTCCACTCGGTTCATGAAGTTCTGAATCGTGTTAGTCTGCTTCATGTCGCGGGGGCCGGGGTTAGTGCCGGTGAAGTTGACGGGGCGGGTAACCGACGACAGCGTAGGAACGTAGCTGCTGAACAACCACAAACGGTTTTTGAGCAGGGCGCCGCCGATTTCGTATCCGGGCTCTATAATGCTCCATTTGTCCTGCTTCTGGACGTACTGCTGCGCCGGAGCATCCAGGCGGTCAGCCCACGAGATATTCGGATCGCCCAGGTTCGTACTGAATCCGGGCTGAAGGCGGAGGAAGCAGGCGGCAGCCTGAGTCGAGAGGATGGCTCGATTGGCGCACATGTTGTTGGCGTTCATCTTACTGCCCTCATAGTAGCTAAAAACGCTGCCGTGCCACTGGGGCCCGCCGCGCTTCTGAATCACGTTCACCACGCCACCGGTGGCGCCGCCGAATTCGGCCTCGAAGCTGGAGCTCTTTACCTGAACTTCCTGCACGAACTCCATGGGAACATTGGCACCCACGCCGCCGCCATAGATGGCGGTGGTGTTCAGGCCTTCGCTCATGTACACGTTTTCGGCGTCGGAAGCACCATCGATCTGGAAGCCGTTCAGCCGGCCCGAGTCGGTGCGGCTGCTCTGCATAGGCTCCTGCCGTGCGCCGGGAGCAAACGGAATCACGGACTGGAATGAGCGTCCCTTGGGGATGTTCGCCAATTCGTCCTGGGTTATGGTCACCGCAACTTTGCTCTGGGTGACATCCACCAGGGGCGCCTCCCCCGTTACCTCCACGGTTTCGGAAGTTGACCCGACCGACAGAATCACATCGAGAGAGGGCAGCCGACCTGCCTCCAGCGTGATTCCACTATGTTTGTAGGTCCGAAAACCTGCTGCGTTGACAGTGAGCGAATAGTCACCAGGCGGCAGACTCGCGAAACGGAAATTGCCGGCGGAATCGGTGTCCGCCTTTTTTATCCCGATGAGCGCGGGGCCGGTAATTTCAACCGTGGCCTTCGCGACGACCGCGCCAGAGGAGTCCTTCACCGATCCCTGGATTCCTGCCGTGGTTTCTTGTCCTAACAGCGCAGGGATCGAGATCGCGCCCACCAGCAATGCCAGCGAGAGCACCGCAACAAAGCGAACCAGGCGTGCGTTTTTCATTGTTGTTAGTACCGCCTCCCAAAATGATTTGCACCGCAAATATTGCAGATCAGAAACGAGGATTGACCTTTCGAAACATGAAAGCAGGACGGATTGTGCGCAGTCAGCCCGGTCACGGCCAGAAACGCCTTTCAAACAAACTACAGGGTGAGCTGGATAGCTTTTCTTTGAAGTCTGAGACTGGATTGGGCCTTCCGGACACGAAGGCAGGATGGCAGTGGGAAGAACAGCGCGGTCACGCCCCATGACCAGCCCCTTCCGAACCCAGGGTGAGTCGTACCAACAACTCGGAGCTAATTAGAGCAATCGGTTGCCCAAACAAAACAACATATACAACGCCTTTGTCTTCATTGACAGACTAGGAGCATTTGTATTGTGTATTTACAGGAAACTGTACCCTAGGAACACTACTATATGCTTTGTCATAGATGCGAAGTTTGCACGGGATGAAACAGGCCGGCGGGAGATAACATCCTCGCACTGCGTCGTTTATCGAAAGATAGCTATCTAACGGATGCAGCGCTTCTCCTGCGGATACCGCGTTTTGTAGGGTAGTTGAGGCTCTCTGCGACGGTTCGTCACTACTCATTTCCCTGTCTTCACAAACTTCAGCGAAGCCGAATTCATGCAGTAACGCAGCCCGGTCGGCTGCGGACCGTCGTTGAACACGTGCCCCAGGTGGGCGTCGCATAGCTTGCAGTTGACTGCGGTCCGCACCTCGCCGAACGTTGTGTCCCGTACTTCTTTGACGTTTTCGTCCGCGATGGGCGCCCAGAAACTCGGCCAGCCCGTGCCTGACTCGAATTTCGTGTCTGACTTGAACAGAGCGTTGTCGCAGCAGATGCAGCGGTAGAGTCCTTTGTCGTGCAGGTTCCAGTACTGCCCCGTGAATGCCCTCTCGGTGTCGGCGTGCCGCGTGACTTCGAAGGCCAAGGCGGACAACAGCTGGCGCCACTCGGCTTCGGTCTTGGTCACCTTCGCCTCGTGCACTTTCTTCAGGCGCTTGCCGTCATCGGAGAACTCGACGACGGTCACTTCCCCGGGCACGCTCTCCGATCCGTGCGCCAAGACTTCCCCCACCGCCGGCTGGCGCAGCCACCACAGGGCAGCGCCCGCAAGGGCCGACGCTGAGGCAACCAGGAACACACGCCGACCGACTTTCGCTGCCCCTGTTTCCTGATTCAACTGTGGCTCAAACATAGTCCACTCCAATCTCTGATTTCCGAACTTGCCGCTCCCCGCAGGAGGATATAGCCGGACTTACGGCTGTATTCTTTGCGGCCGTTCTTCTAATTCCCCGGGCGTCTGCCGCGGCTCGGCGACTCTACTTGCTTGCGTACAACGTGGGGAACTCTTCTTTCAAATGCTCCACCTTGGGCGCATCGTTGTACCGGATGTATGGCTCGTCAGGGTGCAGCGTTGCATAGTTCTGGTGATGTGCCTCCGCCGGATAGAATGCCTTCAACGGCACGACCTCAGTTACGATCTTGTGCTTGAACACGTGGGCGTTCTCGAGTTGCGCGATATAGGACTCGGTGATTTTGTGCTGCTCTTCGGTCGAGTAAAACACCACCGACCGATACTGCGTGCCTTCGTCGGGCCCCTGGCGGTTTTTCTCCGTGGGATCATGCGCGACCGAGAAAAACACATGCAGCAGTTGTCCGTACGTCACCTGGGACGGATCAAACACCACTTGCACCGACTCGGCGTGCCCGGTCATGCCCGTGCTGACGCGCTCATATTCCGCCGTCTTCGCCTGGCCGCCCGAATATCCCGAGGTTGCGGTGATCACGCCCTTCACATGCTGGAACACTGCCTGGATCCCCCAGAAGCATCCGCCGGCAAAGACCACCATCTGCTGGCCTGGGACCGACGCGATCGCGGCGTCGTTTGTTGGCGGCGGAACCATCACCGGTTTGCCTCCGCCCCCTCCCATCCCCTGAGCCGAAGCCACGAACCAGGCAAGTGCAACCAACACCAGCGCGCCGGTTAATCCCGGAAAGAACGAAGATCTCGACATAACCCCACCCTCCGTAGAAACGATCCAACCTGTGTCTGTGGATTGGACTTCCCAGATGCGGGAAAGTTTCGCGCATAACGACGCTCCAGGGAAGCAAATTTAGTGCTTTGTAATCAGTACGTTGAGACCCTTCGAGGCTGCGGACCGCGGTCGGCAGCTCGGTCCTGAGAGGAAAAGAACGAGGCAGCGATGGACGCGCCCTGGCCCCTCTGCGACTTGTGGCTCTCTTGGGGGTACAACCATATCATCGGCATGGTCCTCGCGCCCCTCGCTCCCGATCACCTCCACCATTGCAAAACCCTCTGCTGGTCTGCGCGGGCCAGCCATCTCCGCTCATTTTCCCCAACATTCATCCCAAACCCCCTACACTCAAATCAGGAGCCCTCATGCCCTCGTGCCATCGGATCGGTCCTATCGGCTCGCTGCTCGCCCTACTCTTGTTCCTGCCCGGATGCAATGCGCTAAATCCCCTGTGCGGGAGTGCCCGCCCCGCGCCAATCCTCACTTCGATCTCTCCGAAAACAGCGGTCTTTACCCAGCTGCCGCCCAGTTTCCCTCTCACCCTGACCGGTAGCCAGTTCGTTTCCTCGTCGGTCGTGGTCTTCAATGGCGCTACCTTGATCACGGCGGTCAACAGCAGTTCCCAGCTCACGGTGACGATAACCTCGGACATGATCCCCGCCATCGGCAGCTACAACATCCAGGTACAAACCCCCGCTGGCACCACCGGAAACCTGGGCTGCTCCACCGGCGGCAAGAGCGCCACGCTGACCCTCACCGTCACCTAGGGCGCCGTCGCGTTTGCTCTCAACTCGGTATTCGCCCGACACACCACCACCTGCTTCGGATCCCCGCTTGCAAGCGGCTTCCGCTCGAAGTTGCCGAACTTGTGTACGATCTCGAAGCCTTGCGAGCGCACCAGCAAGTCCAGTTCCTGAGGGAACAAGCAACGCATGTGCAGCTCTTCGATGCGGAAGTCGCGCTCTTCGCCATTCGGACCGCGGCGGCTGAAGTAGCACTTGATGCGGTTCACTTGTGAAGCGTCGTCGTAGTCCATGGTGTGCTCAAAGACGATCGTGCCCTGCCCGTCGGGATCCTGGTACTCGCGCTCGACCCGGCGGTCTTCGGGGTTGCGGGCGAGGATCTCGAGCTTCGGGTTGAAGACGTCGAAGATAAATCGTCCACCTTCTGCGAGATGATTGCATACGCTCGCGAACAACGCGGCGAGTGCAGCATAGTCGTGCAAATGCTGCAACGAGTTGAATGCCATGAAGATGAGCGCGAACTTCGACCCCAGACCGAAGTCACGGCAATCGCCCTCGACGAACTCGATCTTAACGCCTGCCGCCTCCCCCTTGGCGCGCGCCCGCGCCAGCATCGACGGGGAAATATCGAGGCCGACGATCTCGACTCCACTCTGCGCGATGGGAATCGCCAGCCGGCCGGTACCGCACGCCAGTTCAAGAACCGGACCGCCGGATCGCCGCGCCGCTTCGACGTAAAACGGAATATCGGCAACCAGAAAGCTGTTCAGCGCGTCGTAGTGCCTCCCATCGCGGTAGAGCGGAATCGAAGGATTGGTACGCATTCTTTTCTGCCTCCTAAATCCGCAAGACATCAGGCAACCCGGTTCGCTTTACCGCGAACCTATCGGAAAACCTTGAAACCTTATGCGTGACCTGGCTCCTATTTCTGAGCCCCCTGGATGACTTATGAAGACGCGCCGGGCGCATCTCCCGAGCACCAGTGTTCCTGACGCTAAGTCCTATGTCCGGAATATTTTGCCCATAAGTTATTTGAACTCAAAGATTTTGGCCTTGTCTCACCCGTAAGCACCTGGTTCCAGAAGACTAGGGAGAGGGGGGGTACCCCTCCCACGATCACGTCGCATTCTGGAAAATCTCTCCGGCCCTGAGACCTATCACCTAAGACCCAAGACCTGAATTTTCCAGTGTGCGGATGTACTCGACGACCGACTCGGACCAGCCGTCGATGTGCGTCCACTTGCCGTAGCCAACGCCGTTCTTGAAACTCGCCACGTTGATCACATAGCCCTTTCCCTTCGGATTGGGTACAGTGTCGTGCGCCTGCTCGTCGGTGATGACGATCAGGCGGTCGTAGCGCTCCTTCTCGTTCAGCTCCTCAACGGCGTTTCCGAGACGAGTGCTGCTGTGAGGCTGCGAGGCCTCGATCGCGTCGCACAGTGCGAAGCCACAACGCGCCGGAACCTCGACCAGGCGATCAGAGAATGAGAACACCGCCACGCGCTCGCCGATCTCGCGCAGCAACACCGCGAGACCGTAAGCCGCGTCGGTACGCTTCATCTCCGAACGCTTTGACAGCGCCCAGTTCATCGAGCCCGAGACGTCGACCAGTACGACGGTCTTGCCCACGAGCTTCGGCTGGTCGGCGACGGACTTCAGCATCAGCTGCTCGAGCGCCTCTTCCCACTGCGGCGCGTAACGAGCCGCAGCGAGAAAACGGAACGGGAGCACACGCTGCGTGTTCGCGTCTCGGAGTGCCGAAAGCACGAGCTCGTCCGCCACACCTACCTCCTTCATATTGCGCAAGTTGCGGAGCAGAGCGAGCGCGCCCAGCTTGCTCTCGGCGAGCAGACGCGTCCAGGCCTCGCGCTTGTCGGCGCCCGAACTCAGAGCAACCTCCCAGGTATCAGGCACCGCGAGACGGCCCCAGATCAGCTTCTTCCACAGGGCGGCCTGGTTGTCGTCACGCGGCTTCGCATGGCACAGAAACAGGACGTCGCGCAGCTTGATGGGCCCGCCGCGATCGTACTTCGCAAGCTGGTACTCGTCGAACTTCGGGAAGGCCGCGGCCAGTCCTTTCTTCACCTGGCCCGAGAGCGGCACACGCCCGTCCTTCCAGTAGATGGCGACGAACTCGCACAGCTCGTCAGCGCGCTGGATGACGCGCTCGAGGGTCTCAGCCACCAGACCGCGATGGGTCTTGTGATGAGCCATCTCGCGCACCAAAAGCAGCGGTGCGTGACGAAGCTTCATCGGCCCGCGCGCCTCGACCGCGAGCGCGGCAACACGCTCGGCCTCGACCTTGGGAACGAGTTCCGCGAAGCGGCCGGCGATCTCAACGCCGTCCTCGTAGAACTGGCTCTCCCAGAGCAGGCAGGCGAGCACCGAACGGCGCAGCTGCAGTTCGGTCGAGATGTGGCGAGCGGGCGCACCCTCCTGGGTGCGCAGCCCACGAGCAAGATTCATGATGTTCAGACGGGCCATAAGTAACTCCTAGCTGCGCGCTTCTGGCGGCTGGCTTGGTCGTTTCTCCGCTCCACGAGCGAAGTGGTGTTGTCGTTCTAACATCGCCGGGGAATGAGCGGTGACGGCATTGGCAGTTTGACCTGCCGCCGACGTCCACGAGCTCGCAGACAAATTCGGCCTCCGAAGTAGCCATCCCCTGCGCCACCGGCGAACCTGGGTACCTTGCGCCCGGCCTTGCGCCCGGAGGGATTGCCCGGTCCTTTGAAGCAGCCGAGGGCGTCGGGGCGTCATTCCGAAGTCGAGGGCGTGGAAGCGATTTGAGTTACTCGGCCGGCACGATCTCGAATTCGCCGTCTTTCGCTTCGTTCGGTCGCCTTTACCTGCAAACCCTACCCCGATTGACGTCCTTCGTAGGGATGATCCAGGCGATCTCTTCCGTGTCCTGCTTGCTGGGGATCCGCTGGTCGTTATCGTCGGTGCGCTGGCTCACCTGGAAAGGCACCAATCGCGCCGCACGCAGGAACGCACCGAGCACGACTTTCTTCACTTTCGGCGAAGCCCAGTTGAATGGGCGCCCAGTAGCACGAGTTGCAGGGAGACTCCGTCCCCTGAGCAGTTCCTGATCGGATTCGGATGACCGTCATATCCTGTTCCCCGTTTCCTGCATGCCAGTCTACTGTCCAACCGGTTCCGGGACTTCCAACTCGAACGTGACCCGCTCGCCGCTTGTATTTCGTGTCTCTTCCAATCCAAGCAGCAGGCCCTGGAACTCTGCCATCGTCTGTGCTTGGGGGCGGCTCTCCACAAACAATTGCGCTTCGACCATCGACGCCTGCGGAAAGAACCTGCGATACAGTTCTGCCTTCTGTTGCTCGGTCGCGCGCCCCAGATACAGGCGGTAATCAATGCGCCCCGGTCGCAGCAGTGCGGGGTCGAGCACCTCAATCCGGTTGCTGGTCATAACGAACAGCACGTTATCGGGAGCGCCGAACCCATCAAGCGCGTTGAGCAAACCCGATAGCGTGATACCAGAGCGATCCTCTTTCGCGCCCCCACTCTTCGATTGCGTCTCTCGTGGCGCAGACTCCGGATGCGGGCGAGCATCACCACTCTTCATGCAGTCAATATCCTCAAAGAGGATGACCGAGTTCTGGTCTACGTCGTTCATCGCGCTCACCAGCGAGCGATCGTTGAAGTGGGCCAGGTTGATCGCATAGATCGACATGCCAAACCTCTGAGCGACAGCCGAGACCAGGGATGTTTTGCCGCTCCCCGGTGGGCCACAGAACAGATACCCTCGGTGGTAAGGCACTCCGAGGCCACGGTAACGCTGCCGAGAGCCCCTGAACTTCTTGACGTCATCCAGCAAACGCTGTTTCTCTCCAGGCCTAAGGATCACCGAATCCAACCCACGCGGCACGTAACCCGCGACTCGACTCCAGCCATCGTCGTAGACATACAGCCAGGACCGTACCGCATTCTTGCGATGACAATCCACAATCTCGTTTACGAAATGCCACACAATCTTCTGCTGCCGGCCAATGGTTCGGAAGCACAAGAACTCGTGGCGCCTTGGCCGCATGGCATTGGCCTCCTCGCTCCGGTACAAATCGACCCGGAACGGACGGCTGGAGCGCCAGAACCAGTGACGCCCTGGCGCTGGAATCAATGCAACGCTCCGACCCTGCAGCGTCGTATCGACGTCTAGCCGGCGAACGCGCTTCAAGAATCGCTGATCGAGAAACCATTCCTTTACCCAGATAAAAGCAGCGTCATCGTCCTTGATGGTGAGGCTCATGGTGGACTGGTCGACGATCCATTCCCAGATCCTCACGGGCATTGCGCGCAGATAAACGCTGATGCCGCCGATGATCATCAGAACCAGGCCACCAGAAGCGAACTGGTTCTGGCCGGTCAGAATTCGTTTTAGTAGCTCCAACATCGTTCTGTTCTTCTAACCGACCTTTGGTCGGGAGTTAGTAAGTTGACGTCGCATGGGCCGGGGGCAGCATTGCCCTGACCAAATGAAGAGAGCAGCCGGGAACAGGCCACAAAGCACGTTAAATGCTCTACCCCTGAGCTATACGGGCACAATTCCCTGTGGCAAGACTCGAACCTGCGACCACCCGCTTACGAGGCGAAGTAGCCCTGTGTCTTCACCACCGGCCGAATTTCGCTTACACTAAAAAAAGACGCACAGGTCCACCTGCGGGCCGGCTTGGCTTTCGCTTCGTCGACCTATGGACCCTGTCCAGCGTGAACACGTGGGTCCGTGGTACCTCTGCAAAGTTGGTCGGGGAACAGCGGACACGGTGTGGCTTGCGCCCTGGGGAGTCGAACCCCGAGTCCGGAAGGACTCTTCTGCCGAGAGAAGTAACCGTGGTCCTACACCACCGACCCTGTGAAGCTATAGCTGGGGGAATATGCGGCAGCGGCATTGTCGAGGTTCAGTCGAAGGAACCGCGGCCTACGCCACCCAGCGGGGTTTTGGTTTACTTGGATTGCTTGTGAGAGGGGTTAGTAACTGACGTTACGAAACGACGCCCACGTGCAACCCAAGCCGTCTAGCGGCCGGCATTGCTTAGGTGCGAGATGTTTTGTAATTCGGAGCAATGGGCATCCTTTCTTGAAAAGATATTCTGAAGATGCCATGACTTCAGAATTTGTGCAAGAGGAAAATATCAGATTTTGTAAGAAAGTTGCAATGAAAACGCGCCCGTCGTAGCAGGCGCAGCAACTAGTTACTCGGCTTCGAATTCTTCGGAACCTGACGACCGAGTGCAGTCCAGAGAACCATAGGGAAAGGTGGAGCACCTCGTTCCTTCGTGATCTCGTGCATATCGGCTACAGTTGCAAGGGAAGCGCGGTCGGTCATGTCCACCGCAACCTTGGAACCGTATCCGGCAAACTGATAAGAGGCGCCGGTGTTGCTTCCGCGAATGGTCATAGGTTCGCTGCCCAGGTATTGGAAGTAAGTGACCCTAGCCTGTGCAGCCGGAGTTAACGGTCGGAATCGGCTCGTATTCCGGGAGTTGGTCGGGAAACTCATCCTCTTGTTGCCGCAGCACATGATCGTCCTCCTGAAAGGAAGTGTTGGGTGGCCGGCTGTCCTCTCGCGTTGTCAACCGCTCCAGCAGGATCGCTGCGCCTGAAAGTGCCAGCCACAATAACGCTCTTTCTCTGCAGGTCTCTCCGATCCCAAGCGCAAATGGCACGGCGACCCAGAGGCTCAGGCAATAGAAACAATCCAGCAACGATCCCCAGACTGACTGTCCGGCGAAACGGCGAAGGCGGATGACGACGTCCCAAGGCCCGTCTTCGGCCTGCAAGAGGTGGGTTACCCGCCACGCGCCGAGAACGCCGAGTATGAACCAGTAGTAGCGCATGGGCCCTTGGCTCGCTCCTATCGTGCGCAGCGACAGGTTTTCGTTTCATTTTGCACGGAGAGAAATCAGGGGGACCGTCCGTGGCCCGGCTTTGCAGCTGCGTCGAGGTGCGGATTCGCCGCGGATCACAATTGTTCGGCCTTGTCACAGGTTGTGAGCAGAGGAAAGAGAGGTAGTCTGCGGCTGTCGCCAGGCGTTCACGTGACAAACTGCTTCTGTTAACTTTGATCCTCGTTTTCCACCCAGGAGGGGAAAGTTGAATCATCGCAAGGCACTGTTCTTGGTCCCAGCACTGTTTCTTGTCATCACAGGAGTGGCCTTCGCGCAGATCGACGAGGCGACTCGTCAGCTTTCTCGCGACATTTTCAAAGAACTCATCGAGATCAATACCACGGAATCGGTCGGCAACGTGACCACTGCTGCGGAGGCGATGGCGAAGCGGCTGCGGGACGCGGGGTTTCCGGACAGCGATGTGCAGGTGGTGGGGCCTAATGACCGCAAGAAGAATATGGTGGCGCGGCTGCACGGAACGGGGAAACACAAGCCCGTGCTCTTGATCGGGCACCTCGACGTGGTGGAAGCGCGGCGCGAAGACTGGACGACCGACCCGTTTCAACTCGTCGAAAGAGACGGATTCTTCTACGGGCGCGGCACACAGGACATGAAAGATGGCGACGCCATGATGGTGACCGCCTTGATCCGCTTGAAGAAAGAAGGATACCAGCCGGACCGGGACATCATCCTGGCGCTCACCGCGGATGAAGAGGGCGGAAAGTCAAACGGTGTCGACTGGCTGCTCAAGAACCATCGCGAGTTGATCGATGCCGAGTTCGTGCTCAATCCCGACGGTGGCGGATTGACGGCGAACCACGGCAAGCCCGAGATGATGGAGGTCGACGCGACCGAGAAGCAATATGCCGACTACCAGCTGATGGTGACCAATCCCGGGGGGCACAGCTCGCTGCCGGTGCCGGACAACGCGATCTATCACCTGGCGGATGGGCTGGGGCGGTTGGAGCGCTACGAGTTTCCGATCAATCTGAACGACGTGACGCGCGCTTTCTACGCGCGCATGGCCGAGGTTTCGACCGGACAGCGGGCCGAAGACATGAAGGCGGTTCTGAAGACACCTCCGGATCCGGCAGCGGTGGAGCGGCTGTCGAAGGATCCGATCGATCATTCGAAACTGCGGACCACGTGCGTGGCTACGCGGCTTGAGGCGGGGCACGCAAACAACGCTCTGCCCCAAATGGCGCGGGCGATCGTGAATTGCCGCATCGTACCGGGCCATTCCCCGGACGAGATCCAGCAGAAGCTGATGGAGATCCTGGCCGATCCGAAGATCACGGTGAACTACATCGGGGCGATCGGGGAGGTGACGGATCATCCGGCGAAGCGGCTGGCGTACCCGCCGCCGTCGTTGCGGCCCGATGTGTTTGAACCCCTGGAGCAGGTGGTGAAAGAAATGTGGCCGGGGACGCCGGTGATTCCGACGATGGCTACCGGCGCATCCGACGGCGTGTACACCAACGCAGCGGGAATGCCAACGTATGGAATCAGCGGAGCGTCGATTGATCGCGGAGATTTCCGGCTGCACGGCAAGGACGAGCGGTTGGGAGTGGAGTCGTTTTATCGGGGGGTGGAGTTTTATGACCGCTATTTGAGGGCGGTGACGGAGTAGGGTGGGCAGCTCGCGAACGAAAGACATGGCATTGTTGGGTGCAACTCATTTGGGTCTCGTGCGTTCGGTACCAGAAGTGCGAGGAGGTCGAATGCGCCGACTTCGCCAATTGAGCATGTGATTACCAACCGGATGAGCAGTATTCGGGATGTTTGGAATATCGTGCGCGCGGCACCCCAATCACTCAGCCGTTCGCGGGCAGGAGTGTCCGCGCCACACGTCTACTGTTCGTAGCAAATTAAAATGTCCGCTTTTCATAGCAAGTGAAATGTCCGGTTTAGTTAATCTCCCGCAGCAGCCGGAGCTGTGGGAAAGTGGGAATCCCGCGCTCTTTGCGGGATTTCCAAGCGCGGTGGAAAAGTCT
>DATMPS010000079.1:0-15299 GCA_035567435.1 Terriglobales bacterium
TCGAGCAGGCGCCCCACCCGAGCCAACACCAGGTCGCCTTCCAGGTGGCCGTGGGTGTCGTTTACCTCTTTGAACTTGTCGAGGTCGATGAGCACGACGGAGAAGGCACGTCCGGAACGTGAAGCGCGTTTCCACTCGGAGGAGAGTGCTTCCCAGAAGAAGCGCCGCGTCTTGATACCAGTGAGACCGTCGGTGATGGACTGCTGCTGCAGCTTTTGAAAGACGAAGGCGTTATGCAGCGCGGTGGCCAGCAGGTCGGCGAGGGTGTTCATGATCAGAACATCCTGCGGGGAAAAAGCGCTCTCCTGGCGGCTCTCGACGTTCAGGACTCCGAGCAACGAATCGCCATAGGTGATCGGGATGCAGAGTACGGCCTTCGATTCGGCAAGCACGCCTAGCACGTGTCCTTCTCCGGCGTTCTGCACCAGGGCCCGCTCGCCGGTGCGCGCCACACGGCCGACAATGCCGGTACCAAGCGGAATGCGCTTGCCCTTCGCCTGTGCCGTGGTGCCGGCCTCGGCGCGGATCTCGATGTCTTTGGTCACGTAGTCGAGAATGCCAATGCCGATGTGATCAAAGTGGAAGTTCTTCTGGATTTCGGCAACGATGTCAGCGAGCATCTGCTCGGCGTCTTCGCTCGAGATGGCGGTTTTGGAGATGGTATTGAGGAAGCTCAGCTGCTTCGAGCGGCGCTGTTCTTCGGCGAACAGGCGCGCGTTCTCCACGGCGACGGAGAGCTGACCGGCGGCCGTCTGCATGACATCCAGGTCGCGTTGCTGGAACACGAACTCGCGCACGGTGTTCAAGGCCACCATGACCCCCGCCGGTTTGCCGCCCAGCAGGATGGGAGCTCCGCAGAAGCATTTGGCCGGTGTGCCGCCGACCTGGGCTGCCCCCAGCCGCTCCCGCGTTTTTTCGAGGTCGGAACGAATTAACAGGGCCTGCCCGGTGCGGATGATGAGTTCGGTGAGCCCGTTGCCGGCCTTGCGCGAGCGCTTGGGCAGGACCTTGTTGTTCTCGGTTTCCAGTTCGAAGCGGATTTCGTCCTGTTCCTGGAAGGCGATATAGAAATCGCTGGTATCGAAGATCTGGCCAAGCTCCTTCTGGATCGTATGCAGCACTTCGTCCTGGTCGAGGCGCGAGCTGATGGCCTGCCCGATCTGAGTGAGCAACTCGTATTCCTTGGTGCGGCGCTGGGCGTCGTGCATGACGACGTAGTTTTCGAGCGTCAAGCCAATTTGCAGCGCCAGTCCGATCAACAACCGCAAGTTGGAGGCACCGAAAACCCTGAGCTCGGCGTGCGGAAAAAGGAGGACTCCGAAGTTATGTTCGCGAGTTTGCAGGCTGACTGCGGTGAGGTGACGGATGTTCTCCCCGGCCAGGACCCGTTTGAACTCCTCGAATCGCGCACCGGGAAAGGCCGGCAGAGGCTCGGTCAATTCGGGCAGGTTGCGGAAGGTGAAGAAACCGCCGCGCCGGTAGGCCAGTTCGCAAATGTACTCGCCAGCACCGTTGGCTTCAAGTTTGTGCAGAAACTCCGGAGAAAAGCCGCGCTGTACCGAGGGCAGAATACTGCGCCATTGTTCGGAGATGCAGAGGACCGCGCGTCGTGTGGGCAGCGGGCTCACCAGGCGTTCGAGGACGGCGGTCATGCTGGGGACCAGGTCGCCCGCGGAGAGCAGGCGGCGCGGGTCGACGCCCAAGGTGGAAAACGCGAGGGCATTTTCCTGCACGGCGTTGCGCTCGTTTTCGAACAAAACCATGACCATGGCGATTCCGAGGAGCATTTGCGGCAGGGGACCCAGCAGGTGGCCGGCGTTGCCGAGCACCTCCGAGTAGGGACTGAGAAGCTGGCCCTGCGCCATGAGGGCGGCCCAGAGTCCCAGCGACAAGGCGAGCATGCGGAACGCCAGCGAATTACGCTGGTGGGCAAAGTAGTAGAAAGTGAACGAGCAATACAGCAAGAGGGCCGCGGTGCCGAACTCCAGGTGACCGTGAATCGGGGAAGCGGCATCGTTGCGGAAGACGCCGTTGACCAAGTGGTCGCGGAGATTCCATAAGACCAGGCCGACCCCGGTAAGGCCAATGAGCACGTCATACCAGCGGAGCCGAAACCTCTCCCGCATCAGACGGGTGGAGACAAACAGGCAAAGCGCCATCACCACGACTAACAGCGACCCGGCCAGGTACACCCAAGCGGACGGTCCGTGGTAAGAATTCCAGGCGTCGAGGGCAAAATGCAGCGAATAGGCGCCCCAGCCCAACTGCCAGGCGCGGAAATAAGGCTGGCGGCTCTGCTCGTAAAGGTAGGTAAAGACGAGGAAAAGCAGCAGGGCGACGATCCCCGGAATGATGACGACGTTCGAGGCAAGGCTGTTCATGGCGCGCAACGACAGCTCAACTTTTCGCCTACCCAGCGAATCCCTGAGAAGTTATGTTTCTACAATCGTTTCACAGGCGGAGCGACGAATTCAACACGATTTCAGTACAGGGGGCTGAGGAAAACGCGGCCGGCGCGAGCAAGGGGGCGGTTACCAGCGCGGCCGCTCGCTTGACGCTGCTCTTCACCGCCCCATAACATGAGGCCTTCATGTCGGATTCTCCTACTCCCCTCAAAAAAGACGACTTAGTGCCGGGCCCGAGGGTGCGCTTTGCGCCCTCCCCCACCGGGTTTCTGCACGTGGGCAGCGCCCGCACGTTCATCTTCAACTGGCTGTACGCCCGGCGGAACCGGGGCACCATGGTTTTGCGGCTCGACGACACGGACGTGGAACGCAATACCGAGGCGTCGGTCCATTCGATCTTTGAAGGGCTGACTTGGCTGGGGTTGGGGTGGGACGAGGAATACAAGCAGTCCGAGCGGCTGGCGCTGCACCAGAAAGCGGCGTGGGCGATCTTCGAAAGGGGACTGGCTTACCGGGATTTCACGCCCGCACACACGGGCGACGCCGAGAAATCGGGAGCCCAGGGTACATGGCTGTTCAATCCGGGAGTGCGTGAGCTCACGCCCGAGCACAGCGACCGCCGGGCTGCGGCGGGGGAACCTTTCGCGCTGCGATTTCGAGTACCGCGCGGCCGGGGGGAGGAAGCGCGCTTCGCGGACGCGGTATACGGGGAGCAGCGCAAGGCGGCGGACGACATCGAGGACTTCGCCTTGTTGCGAAGCGACGGGATGCCGACCTACCACCTGGCATCTTGCGCCGACGATGCCGATCTCGGGATCACGCACATCATCCGGGGCCAGGATCATCTGACGAACACGTTCAAGCATGTGCTGATCTTCGAGGCGCTGGGCGCGGGGCGTCCGCAATTTGCGCATCTGCCGCTGTTGGTGGCGCCGGATGGCACCAAGCTCTCGAAGCGGCGACACGGGCCGGTGGTGAGCCTGACCACCTACCGGGACGCCGGGTTTCTGCCCGAGGCGTTCATCAACTTTCTCTGCCTGCTGGGCTGGTCGCCGAAGAATGACCGCGAGCAACTGTCGTTAGGGGACTTGCAAGAGCTGTTTACGCTCGAAGGGATCAACCGCGCGAATGCAGTGGTGAACTTCAAAGAGCCAGCCGCAACGGCGGAAGAGATGTTCGACCCCAAGGCGGTGTGGCTGAATGCCGAAACCATCCGAGGCCTGCCGATCGGAGATCTGAGCGCACGATTGCTGCCGATCGTGCAGGACGCCGCCTTCAGCGTCGACGCGGCGCAGATGCTCAAGATCACGCCGCTGATTCGCGAGCGCATCAAACTACTGCGCGACGTGCTGGCCGCCGCTGACTTTTTTTTGGTCGACCAGCTTCCGCCTTACGACCCGGCGGAGCTGATCCCGCAGAAGGGCGACGCCGCGATGGCGAAGCAGGTGCTGGAGACGGCGAGCGCGGTGCTGGCGGGGATCGAGTTCAAGCACGATCCGCTGGACCAGGCGCTGCGCGCCGCCGCGCAGGAACTGGGGATCAAGGCGGGGCAGATGTTCCAGCCCATCCGGGTGGCGGTGTGCGGGCGCAAGAACGCGCCGCCGTTGTTCGAAACGCTGGAAGTCCTCGGCAAGGACAAGACGCTGGCGCGCATCGGCCAGGCGATTCCAAAGATTCAGTAAAGAGGGCGCAAACCGGCGGAGGGATCTTGCCCAAAAATGCCGCCGGCAATATTGACTAAATGTACTTTGTGTTGCAAAGTACATCCATGGAAACCGCCGACCCATTCTGCCGGCCTCTCAAGAAACGCTGGATCCCTCCCGAAATGCTCACCGCCCCGGCGCTTGATCCGGGTGCTCCCGCCGCGCAGGTTGAGCCGCGCTACGCGCTGCTGATCAATCCGTTCTACGCCAAGGACGCCAACGCTAGCTTCGGCAAGCACGTGCTTACGCCGACCCTTGCGTTAACCAGTTTTGCGGCCACCACCCCCGGGCACTGGCGGGTGGAATACTGGGACGAGAACCTGCTTGCCGGGCGTCCGCCCTGCGACCCCATGCCTGAGGTGGTCGGAATCACGGTGCACCTGACTTTCGCCCGGCGTGCCTATGAACTGGCCGACTGGTACCGGCGGCGGGGGTCGAAGATCATCATGGGGGGATTGCACGTGCTCTCCTGCCAGGATGAGTGCGCTGCGCAGGCCGACGCGCTCGCGCTCGGCGATGGGGTTCAGCTCTGGCCGCAAATACTCAAGGACGTCGAGACCGGCAGGCTGCGGACATGCTACGTTGCGGCCTACGAGAATGACTACTGCGATGATCCTCCGCCGCGGCGTTCGCTACTCTCTCGCAGGAGCTTCCTGACTACAACGAGCCTGATCGCGACACGAGGCTGCCACAATCGCTGCGGTTTTTGCTATCTCGCGACTGATGGACTGCGCATGCCGTATCGCATGCGCCGCCCGCAGCAGGTAGCGGACGAGTTCGCCGCCGACGGTCAGCCGTATGCCGTGTTCATCGATAACAATCTGGGCTCGCGGCGCGACTACCTGCAGGCGCTGTGTGCGGCGCTGCGTCCGCTGAATAAGATCTGGAGCGCGGCGGTGACCATCGACGTTACCGACGATCCTTCCCTCATTCGGAACATGGCGCTCGCCGGTTGCACCGGGGTTTTCGTTGGCTTCGAGTCGCTTAGCGACGACAACCTGGCCGCGGCCCACAAGAAAACCCCGCGCACGTCAGACTACGCGCGGCGAGTGCGCATGCTGCATGAAGTGGGGATCCAGGTGAACGGATCGTTCGTGCTGGGCTTCGACCACGACCGCAAGGACGTTTTCGCGCGCACCGCACAGTGGGTCGAGGAAAACCGGCTGGAATGCGCGACTTTCCACATCCTTACGCCGTATCCGGCGACCCCGCTGTTTCGACAGATGGAAGGCGAGGGGCGCATCCTGCACCGCGACTGGTCGCTCTACGATACGTCGCACGCGGTCTTCCAGCCGAAGCACATGACGCCGGAGGAACTCGAGTATGGGTACGCCTGGATCTACCAGCGGCTGTTCTCGCACGCTTCGATCTGGCGGAGGAGGCCGGAAGACTGGCGGGCCGTGCCGCTGTATCTAGCGATGTCGTACCTGTACAAGCGGTCGAACGGTTTCTGGCACCAACTGATCAAGCACAATCTGGTGCACACCGTTTGGAGTCCGCTGGTGGAGTTGACCCGTTTGCGGCACGTGCGGTTTCGGAGGAGGCTGGCGGAGAGGGACTTCCTGGGCACAAATCCAGGCCAAGTGGTTTCTGCAGGAGTGTGAGCGCGAACCCTCGGATCTCGCGACCGTTCACATGAGGCGCATTGTCTGCCCTGGGGTGGTCTCGGTGAGGTCTGCCGGGCGCACACACTATCGGGCGATTGGTTGCCTAAACGGCTCTACTCGGGCCACGTGGTTCTCTGGGACTGGGGCCGCTTCTTCGGGATGGCCGGTGGCCCATTGCCACGCACGTCTGCCCGCTGGTGTGGTTATCACCCTGGCCTCTCCGTACTGGGCCAGGCGGTTCATGATCGTCGTGATTGACGCTAACGGCGACTTGTGATGGGCAAGCAGGCTGGGCTGCCGACGTCGGATCTCGTTGCACATGTTCTGTGGCGTCAGGGGCGCCTCCGATTCCATCAAGGTGGCGCGGCAGGTCCGGGTGAGTCCGGAATGACGCACTCCGCGTTTGCGATCGATCAGGGCCAGGAGTTCGTCACTCAGCAGGTCCTCGCCGAACACATTCGCAAGCCCGGCGATGGTTTGCTTGACCGTTCCGATGCGCTCCATGATGCGGGATCGTTCCCCCAGCAAAGCGAGCAGTTCGCGGTGCGCCTTCGCGATGACCACTTCAAGGGGACGGATGGAGTTCGCGGCGGGATACATAAGTCTGCTCGGATGCGGAAATGACGGGAGATCGCGGCCAGCGAGTTGTCGGGCTCTCGCTGGGACGCGCGACCCGCGCCGTGAGACAATTCAAGCACTTCGAAGTGGCTGCCCACAAGGGCCATTTTGCTGGCAACGATGGCGCCACTTCCCCCCGGCGGGAGCCGCCATCACATGGGTCGAAGAAGCGGACATTTTGTCTTTCTCGCAAAGTCTCTCGACCGCTCCAGGACAACCTCATTGGAGTTGCAACTCTGCGCAGAGCTTCGCGATGCCATCGTCACCGGACGTCTATCTCGCGGCACTCGACTCCCGTCCACGAGAGTGTTGGCTTCCGATCTGGGCATCTCTCGCAATACGGCGGCCAACGCTTTTGAACAACTCACCGCCGAAGGTTATCTACGCAGCCGGGTCGGTTCCGGTACGTTCGTCGCAAATTCGTTGCCTGACTTTTTCTTGCGGGCGGGACCGCGAAATTCGCCGCGAGCGCCTGCTCAAAGCGGGGTTTCTGAGTTGCCTCGAGTGCGGAAATGGGCGCGCTTACCGAATTACTTCCCGCGAGTCAAACCGGTTCCCTTTCGCCATGGCTTGCCCGCGATCGACGAATTTCCCATCAAGTTGTGGGCACAGATCGCGGCTCGCCGCTACCGGCACCTGCCGCGGGAGCTCCTGGGCTACGGCGCAACCGGCGGATACACGCCTCTTCGCCGAGCGATCGCGTCGTATCTCGCCATCTCTCGTTCTGTACAGGCCGACCCCGATCAGATCATCATCCTCAGCGGCGGCTCGCAGCAGGGATTGTTCCTCACGGCACAGGTGTTATTGGAGCGGGGTGACACCGCGTGGATCGAGGAGCCGGGATACCTCGGAGCACGCAGTACGCTTTTGGCGGCGGGTGCACAGCTGGTGCCGATCCCGGTCGACGACGAGGGTATTCGAGTGGCAACCGGAATTCGCACCGGGACCCAGCCGAGGGTGATTTACGTCTCGCCTTCGAACCAGTATCCCCTCACGGTCACCATGAGCTTGGCCCGCCGCCTGGAGCTGCTGGAACTCGCTCGAAGCTCGGGCGCCTGGATCATCGAGGATGATTACGACTCCGAGTACCGGTATCACAGCCGCCCGATCGCCGCGTTGCAGGGATTAGGGAAAGATAACCGCGTGATCTACGTTGGAACTTTCAGCAAGCTCCTGGTCCCCGCGCTCCGCATCGGATTTCTGGTGGCCCCGCCTCAGCTTGTGGAGGCATTCACAGCGTTCAACGGACTGATGAACCGCACCCCGCCTGCCTTTGAACAGCTAATCCTCACTGACTTCATCGAACAGGGGCACTTGGCCCGCCACGTCCGGCGCATGCGCATGTTGTATCTGGAACGGCAGAACTATCTTTGTGAGACGGCCAGCCGCGAACTGGACGGCTTGCTCGAATTGAAGCCGGCCCCGGCTGGTACGCACCTCGTTGGATTCGTGCCTCCCGGGGCTCAGGATGCGGTCTGGGCTGGAGCGGCCGCCGCGGCCGACATCGAGACCATCGCGCTTTCGAACTACTACCTGCGACGCGTACCACGCGGCGGGCTCATTCTGGGTTACGCGGCGTATGGAAGAGAGGCAACCCGGTCCGCCATACAGAGACTCGGGAAAGCCCTACGGCCGCTCGCCGCTGGACGGGCACTTCGCTGAACCCGAAGTTATACAATGAAATTCGAAATGACGCCGACCGACTCTCCCGCTGAAGCTGCTGCCACCCCGCCCGCCGAACCTCGTCCGTCGAATTTCCTCCGCGACCGGATTCTCGAAGACCTCAAGACGAACAAATATCAGGGCCGGGTGCAGACGCGCTTTCCTCCCGAACCGAACGGCTACCTGCACATCGGGCACGCCAAGGCCATCTGTATCGACTTCGGGCTGGCGGACGAATTCAACGGTCACACCAACCTGCGCTTCGACGATACAACCCCGAGAAAGAAGAGACCGAGTACGTCGACTCCATCATGGCGGACATCCAGTGGCTCGGCTTCCACTGGGATGGCCTGTTCTACGCCTCGGATTACTTCGACCAGCTCTACGAATGGGCCGTCCGGCTGATCAAAGGAGGCAAAGCGTACGTGGATGACCTGACGGCGGACGAGATTCGCAAGTATCGCGGCACGCTGACCGAGCCCGGCCAGGACAGCCCCTACCGGAACCGTTCGGGGGAAGACAATCTGAATCTTTTCGAGCGCATGAAAGCGGGCGAGTTTCCTGACGGCTCGCGGGTGCTGCGGGCCAAGATCGATATGGCTTCGCCCAACCTGAACATGCGCGATCCGGTGATGTACCGCATCCTGCACGCGGAGCATCACCGCACCGGGAACAAGTGGTGCATCTATCCGATGTACGATTACGCGCACGGGCAGTCGGATTCGATCGAGAAGATTACCTACTCCATGTGCTCGCTGGAATTTGCCGACCACCAGCCGCTCTACAACTGGTTCATCGAGGAGTTGGGAATTTTCCCTTCGCAGCAGATCGAGTTCGACCGGCTGAGCCTCACCTACACCATCATGAGCAAGCGCAAGCTGCGCCGGCTTGTGGAGGAGCGCTATGTGACGGGTTGGGACGATCCGCGCATGCCGACGCTCGGCGGCCTGCGCCGACGGGGATATACGCCGGAGGCGATCCGCAACTTTGTGGGTGCGATCGGGGTGTCGCGGACCAACGGCATCGTCGATCTGGCCATGCTCGAACACTTCGTGCGGGAGGACCTGAACAAACGCGCGCCGCGTGTGATGGCGGTGTTGCGGCCGCTGAAAGTGGTAATCGACAATTATCCGGAGCATCAGGTCGAGGATATGGAAGCCGTGAACAACCCGGAGGACGCAGGCGCGGGTACACGGAAGGTGCCGTTCTCGAAAGTGCTCTACATCGAGGAAGACGATTTCCGTGAGACGCCGCCGCCCAAGTACTTCCGACTGTCGCCAGGACGCGAAGTACGCCTGCGCTACGGGTATCTAGTTACCTGCACGGGCGTCGTCAAGGACGAGAACGGTGCAGTAATCGAGGTGCGCTGCACCTACGATCCGGCCACGCGCGGAGGCAATACACCCGACGGCCGCAAAGTGAAGTCGACCATTCATTGGGTTTCGGCAGGGCACGCGGTGGATGGGGAGGTGCGCGTCTACGACACGCTGTTCAGGAAAGAGAATCCGGACGAGGGGGAAGACTTTACCACGAACCTGAATGCCAATTCCCTTGAGGTAATTCCCGAGGCAAAGCTCGAGCCGTCGCTGGCGGGCGCTGCGGCGGGAAGCCGGTACCAGTTCGAGCGGCTGGGATACTTCTGTGTCGATCCGGATTCGGGGCCGGGGAGACTTGTTTTTAATCGCACGGTGGCTTTGAAAGATACCTGGGCGAAGGTGGAGAAGAAACAGGGAAGGGCCTAATCCCGTCAGGGACCGCGCGCCCCTTGGCTGTTTTCGACTGGCAGCGTAGACTCCTCACGTTTCTCAGTTGGACTTCCAACTTGAGGAGGAGTCATGGCACGTCGTGCGTTCCTTTCACAAATGGCGCAGTGGGCTGCGCTCCCTTTCCTCACAGCGGCGAGTGCTCTGCCGGGGCAGACCGCTCACAAGCAACTCAAGATTCTCATGAAGACCGCGTGGGGCTCCGATGATCCCACGAAAGCGGCGTTTCCGTTCTCGCATGGTTTGGCGCTCGCCGAGGCGGGCCACGAGGTGCAGATTTACCTGCTGGGGGAAGCCGTGGTGCTGATGCGCAAGGTGGTCGCTGACGCGGTGACACCGGTTGGGTGGCCGACGGTAGGCGAGTTTTTGAACAAGATCGTCGCCAAGCACGTTCAAATCTATGCCTGCGGTGCGTGCTCGCGGGCGCGAGGCGTGACTGAGGCGGACTTGAGCAACTACGGAGCGAAGTTCGGGAGTCCGCCGATTTTCGTGTCACTCATCGAGTGGGCAGACCATGTGATTACGGAGTAGTGGGGTCTGGTTGAAGCCGGAAGGCGGACCGCTCGCTACCGGTGCGCGTGTGGGCTTTGGGCGGGGTTCTTTCCGGCGGGCGCGGCGCCCTTGAGGACTTTCACCTCAAAGTCCACCGGGAGTTTCTTCGGCGGGTAGCAGGCGGCATTGTCGCAGGCCTGGTACTTGAGTTCGCCGTGAATCGCGTACTTGCTGGGCATGACGGTGTGAAGCGGGCGGACCGTCAGGGTCACGGTGAAATCGCCGCTATAGACATTCAGGGGCTCGTCGGGCGCGAAGGGAAACGCCATGTCCTTGCCTTCGGGATAAGTGGTCTTGGTGAGCGCGATGTCGGTGGGTGCATCCATCTTGAGGGCGGTGGGTATCAGGAACTCCGACTTGGGCGTGTTGGAGTTGATGTGGAAGCCGGGAGCCACGCGGAAATGCAGACTCACCGGCGCGGCCTGTCCGCGGGTGACGCTGACGGGCGCGACCGGAGCGATGCTGACTGACGGCGCCTTCTTGCCGTAGGACTGTGCCAGGACCAGGCCCGTGAACAGAGCCGGGGTGGTGAAGGCGATCTTGAGCAGGCCTCGCATCCGTGGGAATAGTAGACCCAATCGCACCCCGCGCCTACGTTACTTTTGCGCCTGTACCGCGTGGCCCTGGCGCAACGACTTCTTGATGTTGTCGACGAACAGAGTGCGGCTTTGCAGGCCGAATTCGCGGGAGACGATCTTGCCGTCACGGTCGATGAAGAACGTGGTGGGTAGCACGTCGACACCGCCGTACTGCTGACCGACGGCCTCTTTACCCAGCAGGATGGTGTAGTTGACGCCCATCTCCTGGGCGAACTTCTGGATCTCTTCTTTGCTGGCATCGTCCATGGCAACGCCGACGATCTGCAGGCCTTGTGGACCGTATTCTTTTTGCAGCTCGATGAACCACGGCATTTCGATCTTGCAGGGTCCGCACCAGGTGGCCCAGAAATTCAGCAGAACGGCCTGACCGTGGTAGTCGCTCAAGGTCACGTTCTTGCCGTCGAGAGAGGCGAGCGTGAAATCGGGAGCTGGCTTACCCACGGGGTCAAGGCTGTCGGCAGGGCCGTCGGCACCGGCACGACGGGTGGCATGAAAGCCCAGGAAAAGCATCACAGCGACTACCGCCGCTACGAAGAACAGGGCCGCCGGGTTGCGCTTGGCGGGCGGCCGGGGCGCCGGGTCGGGGGCCTGCATCGCTTCCGGAGACGGGGCCGCCGGCGTTTCTTCGAGCGGGGAGATCGCGGCCAGCTCCGCTGTTTCGTTTTCCATCGGGTTCGATTCAGGGTTATCCATGGTCCACCTTTACAGCGCGAAGCGGTTCAAGAATGAAAAATAGCTTGACAGCAAAGTAAAGCGTCCGAACACCAGCAAGGCGCCGAGCACGATGAGCAAAGCGCCGCTGGCTACTTCGAGTGCGTGCATGTGGGAGCGGAAGCGGCTATAGAACTTCAAGAAGCGGCCGATGCCGAGCGATGTGATCAGGAACGGCACGGCCAGGCCGAGGGAGTAGATCGCTAGCAGGAGGATACCTTTCACGATCGAGTCCTGGGCGGCGGCGATCCCGAGAATCACGGCGAGGATGGGGCCGACGCAGGGGGTCCAGCCGAAGGCGAACGCGAACCCGATGACGAACGCTCCCCAGGGAGTGCTACCCCCTTTGACGCTGTGCAGGCGCGCGTCGGTGTAGAGCCACTTGATCTTAAAGATACCGGTGAGGTGGAGGCCGAACACGATGATCACCACTCCGGCCACCCGGGCCAGAGTGGCCTTGTAGTACCTGAGCATCTGTCCGACCTCGGTCGAGATCGCGCCCAGGGCGATGAAAACAATGCTGAAGCCAATGATGAAGGCGGCTGAGTTCAGCATCACCTTGCGGAAGAGCTGGCCGTCCTGGGATTTGAGTTCTTCCACGCCCGCGCCGGAAATCAACGAAACGTAGCCGGGGACCAGCGGCAATACACATGGGGACAGGAAGGAAATCAGCCCGGCGACAAAGGCGGCGATGGGTAGGGGAAGCGTCGACATTGAGGTTATTCTACCCGTCCTTGGTGGAAAATTTCGCCGCCGCGGCTTCCGGTGTGAGACGGTGAAAGCCGCGAGAGTTCAGGCCCAGGTAACTTGATGTCCCAGAGGGGCGGAATGTTACAGAAATCAAAGACTCAATTTAGGGCGCCCGTCCCGCGCCAGCTACTTTTTCGTTTTGCGGTCCGCGCCAGATCCAGACGGGCGCAGAGCGTCCGGGGTCTCCTTCCCGGCTGACGATTCGGCTGGGGAGATCTCGGGTTGAGCTTCGGCCACCACTTTCTTGAGAAACCCGGGCGGAATCGCAGCGGTCAGCACCGCCCGATTGCCGTGGCGTTCGATGCTCAGGCTATCGAAGAAAGACTTCACGTCCGAATCGGTGCCTCGGGTGGCGACCGCGATTTCGGCAGCGTGAAAGAGGGTCAGATAGTTCGACACTTTGTCGGTGAGGCCCTGAGCATCGTCTTCATTGCCAGGGAACGCCTCGGCCCGCAAGTGCAGGCTGGGAGAGTAGACGGGGTAATAGGCAGATACCACAACCGCCGCCGGCTTCTCGAACAGCTTGGACCAGCTGCCCAGTTCATTCGAAGGCTGGACGCGGCCAATGAACCACGCCAGCTTTACGACCGGCAGGGTCTTGCTCACCACGGGAAGGGATTTGTAGTACTGGCGAAGAAGGGCCGGTCCACCGAACGGCGAAGCCAGTTTGTGCGAGCGGTCGATGATGCCGCGTATGACGGCGGGATCATCGTGGTTCGAGACGGCCACGCTGTCCACGTTCAGGACGGCGACCCGGACCGTCCGGCCTTCGAGCGGAATGCTGTATATGTCCGCGGAGTGGTAGGCGTCCACGCCGCCCGCGATCTTCTGTAAGTAAGCCCTGACGCGCTCACCCTGAATCCTGCCCACGAAGACCTCGGAGAAACGGGGCTGGGGTGAGGAGCCCCCAGTGGCGCCGTTTCCCCAGCTGGCTGGGTAGTGCACGGCGAAGGCGGCTTCGTCGAGATCGCGTTCGAATTGGAAGCCGGTCTCCTGAATGAAGCGTTCGTAGTCAGGGTCGTGTGGAACTGCGGGCAGTTGCCCGATCGCTTTGAGGGTTCGCAGCCACTTGAGATTCACGTAGAGGAAGCCGTCGGCGCCGGGCAGAAGACGCGCGGGTTCAGGCGGGGCGCGCCGGCGCAGTTGAACCACCGCTACCAGGGCGGCGGCGACCGCCAGGACGGCGAGAAGAACGGGAGCGCGGCGTCTTAGGCGCACGGGAAGGGAACAATGATAGCACTGCGGGAAATGGCGAAGCTTTTGGGGAGGTCCTAAAAGCAAAACTGCGGATCTTGGTGGAGAAGTTCTGCCCGGCCGGTGGCACTGCAATGCACGCAACAGATCCTTCGACTGCGTTCGGCTTTCACCTCACTCCGCTTGGGATGACAGACTTGCAGTGGTGGGGGTCTTTCGGGTGTGGAGCCGATGCCGAGGGTAACGCTATGCTTGCACGTTATTTGCCGCTTATGGTACCTTTAAAAATTGTCCCGGTCATCTGAAGGGGATCCGTAGGGAGATTTGCGCCTGAGAAGGTGCGATCCCTCAGCTTGCTGGCGTAGCTCAGTTGGTAGAGCATCTGATTTGTAATCAGAGGGTCAGGGGTTCAAATCCCTTCGCCAGCTCCAGGAACGATTATCCGGCAGGGCGGCGGAAGCAGTCCAGCGGCGCAAACAGGTTTCCAAAAAACACTCCATTAGGAATTTTTCCGACGGGTAGTGGATTTCGTGCGCGAGTGTGCTCGCGCCAATGCTGTTGTCTGGGTTGCGAAGCCTGCACGGTCATTCCGCAAGTGTGCGAAAACCCCGGAGAGGGCTGTCGGGAAAGAAACGCTCCCGGTGCGGAGCGAAAGCTTGGCGGTTTCTGCACAGGTGGGTGAGTGGTTAAAGCCGGCAGACTGTAAATCTGCTCCTCCTAGCGAGGTACGAAGGTTCGAATCCTTCCCTGTGCACCAGGATTTTGTGTGAACCGACTTTTGGTGGCGTTTGTTGCGTTCGCGGTTTTCGCAGGACTTGCCTGGACCACGCTCTCGGATGAGCGGATTCGGTTGGTGACGCTGGCGATCCTGGGGTTGTTCGCGCTGAAGACATGGTTGCATCGCAAAGATTACTTACAGGCACAGCGCGAGGACGATTCGGAACGAAGGTAAATATTCGGAACGAAGATAACGAAGAGAAAGATAGTTGAGGCAGGCAGATTCGCGGCGAGCTGGGTTTTTCGAGCGGGAGTAACTCAGTGGTAGAGTCACAGCCTTCCAAGCTGTTGGTCGCGGGTTCGATTCCCGTCTCCCGCTCCAGAGTTTGAGTGGCGAACCGAGCCGATGTAGCTCAGTTGGTAGAGCACTCCCTTGGTAAGGGAGAGGTCACCAGTTCAATCCTGGTCATCGGCTCCAGAATTTGCTTGGGGTGGGATTGAGAATGGCCTTCGAGCGGGCGGTTATCGCAGTAGAGAAAGAGCACGAGTTCGGGAAACTCAGAGCAGCGATCGAACGGGTGTTCGCTCGGGGCAGTGCCGAGAAGTTCCTCAGGCGGCTCGAGAGCCGGGGTCTCCGAGTGCGGGACTTCGAGGGGGTGCTCGAGAAGCGCTCGATCGAGGACGTGGACGGCGAGTTGAAGCAGTCCGGGACCACGGCGAAGGCGCTGTATCAGGGGCTGACGGTTTCGGATCAGGGCCAGATGCGCGAGTTCTACTTGTCGAAAATCGAGCAAGTGGAAATCGCGACCCGGCACAGGTTTCGCAAGCTTTACCAGTATTACTGAGCAGCACGACAAGCGAGAGGCAACGCAATTTTATGGCGAAGGAAAAATTTGAACGCAATAAGCCGCACTGCAACGTAGGGACGATTGGTCACATTGACCACGGCAAGACGACCTTGACGGCGGCCATTACGAAGGTGTTGCAGAAGCACAACCCGAAGATCGTGTTCCGGTCG
>DATMPS010000080.1:0-4791 GCA_035567435.1 Terriglobales bacterium
CACGCTGCAGTGGGATGGATCCGGAAAGCTGATCCTGAATGAATTCACCAACACGGCGGGATCCCCCAGCACGGCCACGCTGTCCGGACACTACGCCGTTTCGGCGAACGGGCGGACCGGGAGCTCGATCAGCAACCTCTCCAGCAATCTGATCTTTTACCTGGTCTCGGGCAACGACGCTTACGTGGTGCAGAACGATTCCAACGTGGAGCTCAACGGAACCATCAGCAAGCAGCAGTAGTGGGCGATGTGGGCGAGAGCGTCGCCGCTCGTGCGGCGGCGGTACGGCTTTTGCAGAACTGACGAGGGTAGCAACAATGGCGCACGAGCGAAGGCGCTCGTGCCTATATTGAATCGTCAGCCTCTTTCGAAGGCGTGCTTCTCTTCCAGCTCGGCCAGGGCCGCCCGCATGTCGGCCTCAAATTTTTCCGCTTGCGCCATCAGGGACGCATTGGCCGAAGCCCACTCGCCTTCGAGAGTCAACAATTCCTGGTCGCGCAGTTTCTGTGCCACCTCGAGCAAGTGAGTGGGCGAGGTTTCCAGAAACAGAGCTTCGGTGGGATCGCCAATCCAAACCGGTCCTCCGGCGACTTTGGTCTGCCAGTAGACTTTGCGTGCCACCAGCAGGGCTACATTTTCCTCCGTCGCTTTGCCAAACACCCACTTGCTGCGCTTGAAATCGTAATAGCGGCTGGAGAACTGCACCGGGACTCGCTTCCCCGATTTCAGGAATTCAATTTGCCGGCGATCGACCTCCTTGCGCAGCGCATTGATCACCGGAGCTTCAATGTCTTTCGGGTCCAGCGAGGTCATCACTTCATACACGGTCGCGGACAGGTTGACTGACACAGGCGCATGGAGTCCTTCAGAATTTTCCAGACCGATGTCGGCGTGCAACACCCAGAAATCTGCGCCCGATGTCGACTTGCGAAACGGCCACTCCAGATGGAAAGAGAGGGGCAGGCCGCTGAGGCATACGTAGACCTTCTTTTCCTTCACTTTGTCAGCTTGTTGCGGGCTGTTCATAATGAGATTGATTCGGAATTGGTATTTTAACTGTCGCCGCTCCACTTTGGGGCTTGCAGCAGCGAAGAAATTAGAGTGAGTGTGGCAGAACTTCGGGCGACCGTGCTTCTTTTTACCACGGTAACCTCGGTGGTTCTTGCCAATTGTGATGCAGACCCAGCCGAGCCTTGCTCGGCCTGAACGGGTCCCTTCGACTTCGCTCAGAGTAGGCTCCGACCGTCCCCACAAGGTCTCTGCTGAGGGGAAGGCATGGAGTTCCACTTTACAGCTCATGCGGGTTGGAACAGGTGGCCTAGGCGGGGCTTGAATCGGCATTTCTTCCCACCTGTTTACTAATGGGATTCGTATCGAGATGTAGGCCTCGATCAAGTCTCAAAATGAAAAAGGCGGCCGATTGGCCGCCCTACTTTATTCGGATGCTTCCGAGAATCGCGAGCGAGCCGCCCCGCGATCACACTAAAACTGGACCGCGGTGAATCAAAACCAGCTTATCGACCTGACGCTGCTCCTGCCGCCTGGGGATGTATTGAGGCAATTTTCTCCAGGAGGGCATTCATGCTTCTGCCGGTTTCGAGGGTAGCATCGACCGCGGGATGACCTTCTCCGTCCGTGTGGGTGACCAGGAGGCGGGTCTCGGGCTGGGCCTTCTTGACCATGTACGCCAAATGGTGCCGGTCGTTCTTGGTCAAAGTGGGGCCGAGGATGACGAGGTCGAATTTTTCCCGCTTCAGCGTGTCCTGTACCTGCTGGCGGCCCTCTGCCTGGGTGATATCGTAGCCCGCTTTTTCAAGCGTAACCGACTGTGTAGCAAGGACTTCTGAATTGCCTTCCGCGTACAGAATCCTTAGTTTTGACGAAGACTTCGAGGCATTTGCCATAGTGGATTGAGGCCGGCCTTTCTATTCCGGCTGACTTGCCACGTTAGCAACCCCCTGCTGCCCTGAGAACGTCACCGAAGACCAGTGAGAACCTCACGGAAGACCAAGCCCGACCGGGGACGGAACGTCCCCAAGGCGGAGGATATCGATTGTCGAAGGGTGACTTTAAACACCGAGCTTTAAACAAAGCGTTAAACGGCGCTATAATCCGCCAGTCCCACCGGCCTATCCCTCGGGTAATCTATCCAACCGAAATTTTGGAGGAAACATTGAAGAGAATCTGCACCCTGCTGTTCGCTTTAGTCTTGTTGGCTTCCGTTTCTCCGGCACAGAATGCTCCGGCTCGAACCGATCTCTACCACGTCCACTTCGCCAAGGCCGCCCTTGGTAAGGGTGCCGAGCTCGGGGAATATCTGAAGACAGCCGATCCCAACGTGCCCATGTCCGCACATCACATCGTCCTGCGTCACCAGGACGGGGAAGACTGGGATTACGCGGTCATCCAGCATCTGGGAACCAAGACCACCGTGGAAGCCGCCGGCACCGCAGTGCCTGCCGCCGTGCGCGACATGTATGCGTGGCACACGGATACTTTTGTCAACGGCCCGTCCTGGCCTGATTTCACCAAAGCTCTGGGCATTGACGAGAGCTCGGCTTCGAAGAGTGGCGGCTCGGTCTACGTGATCTCCGTCTACCGCGCCGCTCCCGGGCATCGCGAACATCTGGAAAAATCACTCACCCAGAACCCTCGCAACGACACCTCCGCTGGGACCGTGCTGATGCAACATGTGGAAGGTGGCCCGTGGACTTACCTCACCGTGGTCCGCTACGCCTCATGGCAGGACTTTGCTACTACTGAAAAAAATGGAGTGGCGGATACGCTCAAGCCTGACGGTGGATGGCTGGGCCTGCGCGAGTACTCCACGTATCACAACGACACGCTGACCGACCGCATTGCTCCGTAGGGCGATAAATGACTTGAAACAAAGTTATCGATCTGGAGTGCTCACAAGAGCCCGGCTCGCGCCGGGCTTGTTTCCACGGGCATAAACGCAGGCAGGAAGCTTGACGCAGGCGCGAGCGTTCACGCTCGTGCAACGTTCGTGGCGCTGCCGCATGAGCGGGGCGCTCGCGCCTGCATTATTTCCGGCAAATTAGTTGAGTCCTTCCACCAGGTACAGGTCGGCCAGGGTTCGGTGGAAGCCGTAGACGAACGTCTTGCCATCGGGCGTGACCAGAATAGGACCGATGGTGGCGACGCCGGCTGGGTCTCCCGGCACAAGTTGCTTCCACAGGGTTCGTTTTCCGGTGGCCAGGTCGAGGCGGTAAACTTTGGCAGGAACTTCTCCCGACTGGTACACAAAAAGAGCTTTGTCGTCCTGGCTCCAGCTTGACGCCAGATCACCCGTCTGAAGCCCCTGTATCACTCGAGGGTCGCCGTGGCCCGAGGTAGGATACAGATACCCTTTCAGATCTGGCCCTGTTGCCGCTACCATCTGACCGTCCGAGGAAACCGCAAACGCGGTTCCGTCCACCCCTTCAGGGCTAATGGCGGCGGCTTTGCCACCCGCGATGTCTTGCAAATAGAGACGCACTCCGCGGCCCGGTTCGTTCCCTGAAAACACAAATTGCTTGCCATCGGGCAGCCAGCGCGCCGCGTTGTGGTTAATGTTGTCGTCGGTCAGGGGCCGGGCTTCTCCTGCCTTGGTGGGAAGCAGACGAAATTGCGCGGGCGTGCCCGGAATCTGAGCGATCGCCCACTTCTGGTCGGGCGACAACGCTTCCGCTGTTCCCTCACCCAGCCGAACCGCCGCCGAACCATCGGTGTTGCGAATGTACAGAGTGTAGGTCAGCTCTTGCGTCTTGCCGTAACGGGCGCCACCGCCCACGCCTTCTTCGTCGAACAGAACCGACTTCCCGTCGGCCGATAGGTCCCCTGGGTAGGAGTAGTCGAGCCAGGAAAGATCATGTTCCTTGGCGCTGTCGGCCGAGCTGCCCATCAGTTCCCGCCGCCAGCTGGCGCGCCCCATCAGGATGCGTCCATCCCGGAAAATGTCAAACAGCATGAGCGTCCCTGGCATGCGTGCCACGAGGCGCTTTTCTCCCTTGAGATTCACCGCCGACAAATCGCGGTCCAGACCGGTTTCCGTGGCGGTGAAAAAGACCTCTTGCCCGTCTGCGGACCAGGCCAAGCCTTGCACGCTGTACCAATCGCCGGAAAGCTTTCTCCGATTGCCAGAAAGATCTACAACGGCGACCGAGCCGCTGTCGTCGCCCTGTAAGGAGTGGTCGAGATACGCCACCATGTCGCCCTTGGGAGAAATCCGGGGATGGCTGATCCAGCCCCCGGTCTCGTAGAGCACTTTGCCGATGGGATATTCCAGGCGATTCCTGCCACCCACATCGCGCACGACCGCGAGGCTGCTGCCGTCAGGCGCCCAGTCCGCCCACTGCACGTTCTCGAGCAACTCTCGCGGCGCCCCACCCGCCAGCGGGGCGCTGGCCAGCGTGCCCACATTCACCCAGGTGCCGGTGCGATGGCTGTTGAGGGCGACGGCCATTTCGCCCGTGGGCGAAACCGCCAGCAGTTGGGTATGCTCCAGCCCGAGAGACCGCGATTCAGCCGCTCCGGGGCGGGCGCTGAAGATTTCTACCGGATTGCCCTGCCACGCGGCGCTGTACAGGATGGTCTGGCCGTCCGAAGCAAATCGCGCCGAGCGAATGTCGCCGCGCCGGAACGTGATCTCGTGATATCGCGGGTTGGGTATGGTCAACCGCCAAAATGGTTTCCCGGCGAGCAATCCGGCTCCGGCTCCCACCAGCAGAGCAACGCCAACCAGAACTGCGGTGAGTCTGTACCCTCGCCGCGCGGGCGACGCAGCGTCGT
>DATMPS010000081.1:0-9588 GCA_035567435.1 Terriglobales bacterium
CACCGCTACCTTGGTCTGGCTCTCCAGGTGCCACTGCGGCGTCACCCGGAACGTGATCGGCCAGTACCCGTTGTTCTGGTAGATGGGCGAATCCCGTTCGTTGCCCAACTGGTACCCGTTGTCTCGGAACTGCTGCCCGAAAGTGTTCAAGATCGGCCACCCTATATGGCAGGCCGAACATGGCAACCCATACTTCCGTGCGAAGGCTGGAATCGCGTGACTCGGTTGACTACTGGAAACAACAAAAGAAAGCAAAAAGAGCGTACCTACCAGAATCGACTTCGGAAATGACGAACCCACCAGCGTTCGTACACTCCCCGTCTTACCGACGAGAACGTGTCGCATGTGATCTTCTCCTGAGTCATAAAGAAAATAAGAGGCATCATGAATCCGACTAAATACACTTCAGCTTTGAATAAAAACTCATTTGATTTCAGTTCGATTGAACGCAGCCCGATCAGTGAGCTTTGAAAGTGAAGTCCACCGTCTTGCTCTCGCCGGCTGCGACCGTGATCTTCTGGGTCATGGTGCCTAGCTTTTCGTGCCAGGCTTCCACGGTGTATTCCCCAGGAGGGAGGTTCGGCAACTGGAAGCTGCCGTCCTTACCTGTGACCGCGAAGTACGGGTGTTTGAAGACTGCGATATAGCTTTTCATCCACGGGTGCACATTGCACTTCACTGGAATGGCGATCTCCTCGCGCGGGAAACTCTCTTCCATGGTCGCGCCGGCCGGTTCCGCCTTGTTCCATTCCCGGTTGTTGGCGGGAAGTGGATGAATATTGTGGGTGGTATTGTCGCTGTTGATCATCTTCAGCTTCTGGTTCGCACGCAGGGCCACCACGTGAGGCTCGTACATGCAGCCCTTCTGTTCGAACGTGACCGCCTCGGTCGGCGTGTCGAAACTGCGATTGCCCAGGCCGTCGGAGATGAACACGATCACATTCCCTAAAGTATTATCGCTTCCCGCCATGAATTCCTGGCCCACCGCTGGCCCCGGGTGCAGCTTTGCACAGCTCGGATCCGCATTCATGCTGACCCGCGCCGCCGCCGGCAATTGCCCCGTAAATTTCACTTTCCCAACCACGGAAGCCCCCGAACCTGTGTCCGGCCTCGCCGCACCCGAACTGGCTCCAGCCGGCGCACCCAAGGAACGATCACTCCCCACCACCAATATGGCCAAACCTGCAATCAGCGTAAGAAACAATTTCGATTTCATGACAGTAGACTCCTCCCGCGGCCCGGAGACACGGGTCAGCGTCTCCGGGGAAAAAGTGTGATTCAGTGCGAGCAACCAATTTCAGTTGCTCAAGGTAAAGATCCCGTCCCTTAGAACGGAACCGACTTCCGGCTGATCGTCCGCAGATCGGCGCTCTCCTGCTGGGAGGAGTAGTACCCCTCCTGGTAGCCGTTCGCATACGCGTCGCGGTAGTCCGCGGCCTGATCTGCCTTGCGATAGTTATCGGTTCGGCTTACCTGGAACGGCTGCGCAGCCCTGCGATCACGCGCGCCATCGGCCACGCCATCGCGGAAGCCCGTGAACTCTGTCGCTGTCGGCTCTACTAACTTCGGAGAGCGGGTCTCGGCCATTTCCCGGTAGGTTTGTTCGTAGCCCGCGATGAAAGAAGCGCGGTCCTGATCGCTGTTCCAGCGGCCGCTTGAGAAGTGCGGCTTGCGCGCGCGCTCGACGTCGATTTTGGCCTGGTAGGAACCGTCACGATACGCCGCGTCCGCTTGCTTCGCGTTTGACGCTCTCTGCCAGCCCCGGCTGGAGATCCCCATCACAGCCACCCCACCACACAAAACCAAAGCAAGTGCAATCAGCCATTGCTTGTTCATGCCATCCTCCACAGTGAGCGGTTGCGCTTCGTGCACAGCCTGCTCGTTTCAAGCAACTGTCAGCCTGGGAGCTACAGTCACCTGCCCTTTGCCTTCACGTTCTCCATTCGCGGGGGACTCGTGAACCGCAGCCTGGGTTGCTGCGAGACACACATCTCCCCCATCGCCCAAAAGCGATTTTTGTCCTCGTACCCATTCCTGGGGGAGGACGACCTGGCAAGCCAGCCGCATACGTGGCGGCCCGCGTGCCCGGCGATCAGCGAACGGTGACTTCCCGAGCGATGACGACCGAACTCTTAAACAGAGCTCTCGCCGACAAACAATCAGTACTAGACTCAGGGGCCTGGGATTAGTTGGCTTGCCACTTCACGGAAATGGGGGTTTCCGTTTTACAGGGTCCTCACTGCCCAGCCTCTTTTCGCCAAAGGTTTGCTCACATTTCCTTGGCCGGGGGAGAGGTTTCGCTTACTCGCACCTTATCTCATCTCCGCCCAAAAAGAGTCCTCAAAACAGGGGAGGCTTTGTAAAAATCGCTTCACAACCGAGTGCGGTCCAACTCCGCGCTTCACGGTGTTCGCAGGAGAGCGATTCCTGCAATGCAAACATAAGCCAAATCGCGCACAGCAGTTGTCAACGAGTTGTTAAATCTTTGTAAGGCTGTATGCTCCAAACTCCGCGCCAGACGGGCATTTTCGGCCCTCTGTACGTTCGCGTCACGGTTCATCGCCCGCCCCCCGGACCCCTTTCCGGCTCGAACCCGTACAATAGTGGCGGTGTCCTCCCCACGAAAGTGGGGGGCAGCAGGGCAGCCGCAAAACGAGTTTGACGCCAGGATCGATCCCCCCCCATGACGTTCGCTCGACTCGTCACCCGCAATGCATTTCGCAACCCACGACGCAGCCTGCTCACAATTTTCAGCATCACAGTCTTCCTATTGCTGCTCTCGTTCGGAATGGCAATCTGGCGCACCTTCTACATCGACCAGGGTGCGCCCGACTCCGCTCTCCGTATCATGACCCGCCATCGCGTCTCGCTCACGTTCTTCTTGCCCGGCTACTATCGCGACAAAATTCGCGCTGTTCCCGGAGTCGCGCACGTCGTGCCCATGACTTGGTTCGGAGGCAAATATAAGGACGACCGACCCGAGAATTTCTTCGCCCAGTTCGCCACCGACCCGGAAGAGTACATGGATGTAGCCGCCGACAAGCAAGTCCCGGCCGAGCAGGTCGCGGCGTGGAAGCGGGATCGCACCGGCTGCATGGTTGATCAGGCTCTCGCCGCCAGGTATGGCTGGAAGCTCGGCGACCGCGTGGTTCTGATCGGAAACCTTTTCCCGGCCAACCTCGAACTGACCATCCGCGGCATCTACACCATCGATCCGCCCATCAACGCGCTCTATTTCAACGCCAAGTATCTCGAAGAGTCCCTCGGCATGTTCAAGGACAGAGCCGGCTTCTACTTCACCCGCGTGGACTCGGCCGCTGCCGTCCCGCGCGTCGCCAGCAGCATCGATGATATGTTCCATCACTTGCCTGAGCCCACCAAGAGCGAAAGCGAAAAGGCCTTTCAGCTTGACTTCATCGCCATGCTCGGCAACGTCAAAACCTTCATTCTGGCAATCTGCGGAGCGGTGGTCTTCACCATGCTGATCGTATCGGCTAACACCATGGCCATGTCCATCCGCGAGCGAACCCGCGAGGTTGCCGTGCTCCGCACCTTGGGGTTCAACCGCCAGCAGATTCTTTGGCTCTACCTGGGCGAATCGGCCACCCTGGCGTTACTCGGTGGGTTGCTTGGTGTCGTGCTCGCGGTCGGCCTGCTCCATTGGATCGCTCGATCCCCCGCCATTGGCGTGCCTGGCTCCATGAAAGTTACCTTTCCGATCGCCGGACTGGCTCTCACCGTCGCCGCCTTGGTGGGCCTCATGAGCGCGGTGATTCCCTCCTATCACGCATCTCGCCGCAACATCGTGGAAGGCCTACGCCACATCGGCTGACTCCGCCCCGCCGCCAGGTTCCATGCCTGTCGTAACGTAGTCCACAAGTGGTTGTGATCTTGGCTCTTGTCGTTCGTTTTTTCTGCGGCCACACTCGCTCTCAAAAGCCACGGACACTTCGACAAACTCGCCGGCCATCGCACCCGCAAAATCGGCCCCACCTCCCAGACCCTGACAAACATTTCCCTGCTTCTGGCATCTCATGAAAGACACTTGCATAACTGGGCGGGCTGCTCCATGCTTTGTGGCACAACAGGGTGGAGTGGGATTGTCCTTGAAGGTTGGACCTTGACACTGTTTTCGCAACGCCGCTTCGTAGCGCCTTATTGGCTCGCTGCCCTGTTCCTGCTCTTTGCCGTTCCCTGCCCGGCCGCCACCGGCCTCGATCCCGGCACGCTCGAGACGGGCTATCACCAGATGTACAACCTCGATTTCGATGCGGCTCACCAGACGTTCGCCAGTTGGGAACGTTCGCATCCCGACGATCCGCTCGGCCCTACTTCGAACGCGGCCGCCTATCTTTTCGCCGAATTCGACCGGCTCCACATCCTTGAGTCTGAACTTTTTGTCGACAATGAGAAATTCGAAAAGCGGCAGAAGTTCGAGCCCGACGCGAAGGTGCAATCCGACTTTGAAGGTGAATTGAAACGGGGCGACGAGATGGCCGCCCGCATCCTGTCCCGCTCTCCCGGCGACCATGCCGCTCTCTTTGCCAAGGTGATGGTCGGTGGGCTCCGCGGCGACTACATGGCGCTGGTCGAGAAGCGTAACTTCGCCGCTCTGAGCACCATCAAGAGGTCTCGCGCTCTGGCCGAAAAACTGCTCGCGCAAGATCCATCGTATTACGATGCGTACTTAGCGGTCGGGGTCGAAAACTACCTACTCGGCGTCAATCCCGCGCCGATCCGCTGGCTCCTGCGCTTGGGTGGCGCTCAGACCGACAAGGACGAAGGCATCGCCAAGCTCCGCCTCACCGCCGAGAAAGGGCACTACCTCGCGCCCTACGCACGCCTCCTGCTCGCCGTCGCCGCGCTTCGCGACCATGACCGCGTCGGAGCGCGCAGCCTCCTTGCCGGCCTCGCCGACGAATTCCCTCGGAATCCGCTATACCGCAAAGAACTGGCGCGGATCCTGCCTTAGCAGATCGACTCTCGGGCTCTTTGCCTGCGCATGCCTTCAACTCGCGCTTCGCTCCTGCGCCACACCGATGCGGCGGCAAACCGCGCTGCAATACTGAATATGCTCCCAGTCGTGCTCCCCACGCCGTGTCCACGCGATCGCATCGCCGCACACCTTGCACACCTTCGCGGGAAAACTCGCCTGCTTCATCTCGACGACTCTCTTGGTCTGGTCCGGCATCGTCCTCACACTCCCCTGGTCAGTCTCCTTACTCCCATTAGATTCGATCCCGCCGCTCCGGTTGCAACGGCATCGTGCGCAGCTTCCCCACTCGACCAAGCAAAATCTCTCCTGCCGTCAGCAAAAATCCGAAGAATTGAATATCATTGAGGATTCGGCATCTTTTGTGGGGGATCTCAGACGTGGCTCAGATACAAACGGATGGATCAGAAGTCCTCGAAACTCGAGAGTGGATGGATTCTCTCGACTACGTATTGTCGCGCGGCGGACCCGATCGGGCCGGTCGTCTGCTCCAGCAACTGGCTTTGCATGCCCGGCGCGCCGCCAACCTGAACCTTCCGTTCACCGCGACTACTCCCTATCAGAACACCATTCCTTCGCGTACCCAGGCGCCCTTCCCCGGCAGCCAGGAAATGGAGCGCCGCATCAAAAGCCTGGTGCGCTGGAACGCCCTGGCTATGGTCATTCGGGCCAACAAAATTCAGGAAGGCATCGGCGGCCATATTTCCACCTTCGCTTCCGCCGCGACACTCTACGAAGTCGCGTTTAATCACTTCTTGCGCGCCCGCACCGAAGATGGCGATCGCGATATCGTGTACTTCCAGGGACACGCCGCCCCCGGAATCTACTCGCGCGCCTTCCTCGAAGGCCGCATCCCCAAAGAGAAGCTGGAAAATTTTCGCCGCGAACTGAAACCCGGCGGCGGCCTTTCTTCCTACCCGCACCCCTGGCTCATGGAAGACTTCTGGGAATTTCCCACGGTCTCGATGGGGTTGGGACCGATTCAGGCCATCTATCATGCGCGCTTCATCCGCTATCTCGAGAATCGCGGCCTCAAGACCACGACCGGCGGGAGAGTGTGGGCCTTCCTCGGCGACGGTGAAATGGACGAACCGGAGTCGCTGGGTTCGATCACGCTGGCGTCGCGCGAGCGGCTCGACAACCTGATCTTCGTCGTCAACTGCAACCTGCAGCGGCTCGATGGACCCGTGCGCGGCAACGGCAAAATCATTCAGGAACTGGAAGCCATCTTCCGCGGTGCCGGTTGGAACGTGATCAAGGTCATCTGGGGCAGCGATTGGGACGAACTCACCCAGAACGACCGCGATGGCCTGCTCGTGAAGCGCATGGGCGAGATCACAGACGGCCAGTACCAGAAATACTTCGTCGAGAGCGGCGCCTACTTCCGGCAAAACCTGTTCGGCAGCGATCCCCGGCTGCTGAAGATGGTCGAGCACTTGTCCGACGAGCAACTCGCGCGCATGCGCCTGGGCGGCCACGATCCCATCAAGGTGCACGCCGCCTACAAGGCCGCGGTCGAGCACATTGGATCGCCGACGGTCATCCTCGCCAAGACCATCAAAGGCTACGGGCTGGGCGAGGCTGGCGAAGGCAAGAACATCACGCACCAGCAGAAGAAACTCAACGACGACGAACTCAGCCTCTTCCGTTCGCGTTTTGGAATTCCGATTCCCGACGACGAACTGCACAACGCCCCGTTCTACCGTCCTGCCGACGACAGCGCCGAGATCAAGTACATGCAGGAGCGGCGCAAGCAGTTGGGCGGATACATGCCGGAACGCAAGGTCCGGGCGACGCCGCTCAAGAGCGTGCCCGCGTCCCACTTCGAAGAATTCCACAAAGGCACCGAGGGCCGCGAAGTCTCCACCACCATGGTCTTCGTGCGCCTGCTGGCCAAGTTGCTGCGCGATCCCGACATCGGCAAGCTCATCGTGCCGGTCGTTCCCGATGAGGCCCGAACCTTCGGCATGGAAGCGCTGTTCCGCCAAGTCGGAATCTACTCGAGCGTCGGACAACTCTACGAACCCGTCGACATGGACACGCTCCTTTATTACAAGGAGGCCAAGGACGGTCAGATTCTCGAAGAAGGCATCACCGAAGCGGGGTCGATGTGTTCGTTCATCGCAGCGGGCACCGCCTACGCGAACCACGGCATCAACACCATCCCCTTCTTCATTTATTACTCCATGTTCGGCTTCCAGCGCATCGGTGACCTGATCTGGGCAGCCGCCGACATGCGCACGCGCGGTTTCCTCGTCGGCGGCACCGCCGGCCGCACCACGCTCGCCGGCGAAGGCCTGCAGCACCAGGACGGCCACACTCACGTTCAGGCACTCAGTGTCCCGAACTGCCTGGCCTACGACCCCGCATTCGCCTACGAGATTGCCATCATCATTCAGGATGGCATCCGCCGCATGTACGTCGATGGCGAGTCAGTCTTCTACTACCTCACGGTCACGAACGAACCCCTTCCCATGCCCGGGATGCCTGAAGGCCACGAAATCCGTGACGGAATTCTTAAGGGCCTCTACCGCTTCAAAGCCACCGAGAAGAAAGATGCGAGACTGCGGGCGCAGCTTTTCGGCAGCGGCACCATCATGTTCGAAGTGCTGAAGGCGCAGCAGATTCTCGAAGAGAAATACGGAGTGGGTGCCGACGTTTGGAGCGTGACCAGCTACAAGCAACTCTATCGCGACGGCAACGACTGCGAGCGCTGGAATATGCTGCACCCGGGCCAGGCTCCCAAGGTCCCCTACGTCACGGCCATGTTGAAAGATTGTCCCGGCGTGTTCGTCGCGGCGTCTGACTACATGAAGGTGCTGCCCGAAAGCATCGCACAGTGGGTCCCCGGTCGCCTCGTCTCGCTCGGTACCGACGGCTTCGGTCGCAGCGAGAGCCGCGCCGCACTGCGCGACTTCTTCGAAGTCGACGCCAAGCACATCGTGCTCGCCACCTTGAACGCCCTCGCGCGCCAGAACCAGATTCCCATCGCAACCGTGCAGCAAGCAGTGAAGGATCTGGCCATCAATCCCGAAAAGCCGAATCCGGCCATCAGTTAAGAAAGGCTGAGCACAGTGACCGAATTCAAATTACCCGAACTGGGCGAAAACATTGAACAGGGCGACCTGGTGCGCCTGATGATCGCGCCCGGCGCCGACATCAAAGAAGGCCAGCCCGTGATGGAGCTGGAGACGGACAAAGCGGTCATCGAAGTGCCGTCCTCCATCAGTGGCGTGGTGCAAGAGATTCGCGTGAAGGAAGGCGACAAGCTCAAAGTCGGCCAAGTGATCTTCACTGTCGAGAATGGCGCCGGCCCGCGGACCAAGGCTCCCGAGACGCAAGCAGCGAAGGCCGAACCACCGGCAGCTCCGGTTGCAAGAACCGAACCGAAACCCAAAGCAGAAGAGAAGAAGACTCCTGCCCCCGCTGGCCCTGTTCCCTCCCCGGTCCCCGCACGCGCCACCGCGACCGAATTCAAGCTGCCCGAACTCGGCGAGAACATCGACCAGGGCGATCTCGTCCGTTTGATGATCACACCCGGCGCGAAAGTTTCCGAAGGCCAGCCCGTGATGGAACTCGAGACCGATAAGGCGGTCGTCGAAGTGCCTTCCTCCGTGAGCGGAATTGTGAAAGAGATCAAGGTCAAGGAAGGCGAGAAGATCAAAGTGGGTCAGGTCATCTTCACGCTTGAAGGCGGATCAACGGCACTGCCTGAAAAGCGCCTGTCCGCCCCCGTCGAGCACGTTTCCGGACAGCAGGCCGCACGTCTGGCGTTCCACCTGGCCATGCAGGCCGAAGGCAAAACCGAACAGCAGGCGTTGCCTCCCGATCAGCCGGCGCCCGTGGTTCCCGCGTTCTTCATGCCAGTGCAACTCGGCAAGGTGGCCGGCACAGAACAGCGCGAGCCCGTTCCCGCCGCGCCTCACGTACGCCGCCTGGCCCGCGAACTCGGTCTCGACATCTACAACGTGGTCGGCACCGGTCCCGCAGGCCGCATCAGCGAAGACGACGTAAAGGCCTTCGCCAAAGCGACTCTGACTGCAGCCGTCGCCGCCGCCCAGGCGCCCCAGGCCGCTCGCCTGGCCGAACCCAAGCTTCCCGACTTCGCCAAGTGGGGCAAGATCGAGCGGGTTTCCATGCGCGGCGTTCGCCGCAAGACCGCCGAGCATCTGCGCGAGGCCTGGAACACCATCCCGCACGTCACCCAGCACGACCGCGCCGACATCACCGAACTCGAGCAACTCCGCGCCAAGTTCGCCCCGCGTGCCGCCGAAGCCGGCGGCAAGATGACCGTGACCGCCATCGCGCTCAAGGTGTGCGCTTCCGCTCTAAAAGTGTTCCCGCAATTCAACGCTTCCATCGACATGGAGAAGCAGGAAATCGTGTACAAGCAGTACATCAACATCGGCGTTGCCGCCGACACCGATCGCGGGCTATTGGTCCCCGTGATTCGCGACGTCGACAAGAAAAACATCGTCGAACTTGCGGCCGAACTCTCGCAGTTCTCCGCCAAAGCGCGCGACAAAAAACTCACGCCCGACGAGATGGAAGGCGGAACCTTTACCATCACCAACCTGGGCGGAATCGGCGGCACC
>DATMPS010000082.1:0-7341 GCA_035567435.1 Terriglobales bacterium
GGTTCCGCGTCCGCCGCAACCCGGTGTGCAACCGGCTTCTTCGAATCCCACGCCGCTCGCGAATCCGGTTCCGAGCCCGTCTCGTCCCGTCCCGCGTCCGCCGCAGCCGCAGCTTGAACGGACGTCAGGCGGCATGGCGCAGCCGGCCGCTGCGGTTCCGCATCCAGCCGGCGAGTCGTCGACGCCTGCAGCTCCGAGCTCGCCTCGCCCGGTTCCGAGCGCGACAACTACTGAAATGCCGCGTCCGAAGCCACCGTCGATCCCGCGTCCAGTGAACCAGCCATCGGCCGCCCCGCGGCCACCGGAGGGACCTCCGCCTCCGAGGGTGCAGTCCCGATCCGCGTCGCCGCGTCCGCCAGCAGAATCGCGGCCGCAACACCCCCAAACCCAGTCGCAACCCAAACCAACTCAGAATCACCCGGCCCCAAAGCCGGAGCACAAAAACGAAAACAAGTAAAACACTTGCCACATCAAGCAAAACGGGCGCGTCGTGACCCTCACGATGCGCCCGTCGTTCTTATCCGCCTTGGGCCAGCCTTGTTATCCGCCCGCGCTCCACGGGACCGGACGTCTCGCCTCGAAGGCCGTAATCTCCGCTTCGTGCTGCAGCGTGAGACCGATGTCGTCCAACCCTTCGAGCAGACAGTGGCGGATGAAATCATCGACAGGAAAGCTCGCGGAAAAGCCTTGATCGTCGTACACCTTGCGTTGCTCGAGGTCCACGGTTAACTGGTAGCCATCGGTCTGGGCCCGGCGCATGAGTTCGGCAACTTCCTCCTCGCGCAACGTCACGTTCAGAAATCCATTCTTCGTACTGTTGTTCGCAAAGATATCGGCGAACGACGTGCCAATCAGCGCACGAAACCCGAAGTCGGCCAGCGCCCAAACTGCATGTTCGCGCGATGACCCGCACCCAAAATTCTTGCCCACTAACAGAATGCTCGCACCTCGGTACCGCGGCTCATCCAACACGAACGGAGACTGCTTCGCTCCGCTCGCAGCGTTCCGCCAGTCGAAGAAAAGAAATTCCCCAAAGCCGGTGCGCTCGATGCGCTTTAGAAATTGCTTGGGAATGATCTGGTCGGTATCAACGTTCACCCGATCCAGCGGTGCCACTCGCCCCTTGTGTACCCGAAACGGTTGCATCATGAACTCCATCGCTCACTGAAACTTCCACTTTCGAATATCCGTAAAATGTCCTGAGATCGCCGCCGCCGCCGCCATCATCGGACTCACCAGGTGCGTCCGCCCTCCGCGTCCCTGCCGCCCTTCAAAATTCCGGTTGCTGGTCGACGCGCACCGCTCTCCCGGCTGCAGGATATCCGGGTTCATGCCCAGGCACATTGAGCATCCAGACTCCCGCCACTCGAAACCAGCCGCCTGAAAAATCGCGTGCAGTCCTTCCTGCTCGGCCGCGTGCTTGATCGCCTGCGATCCTGGTACCACCATCGCCCGCACCTTGGGATTCACGTGATAGCCCTTGGCCACGCGGGCCGCCGCCCGCAGATCTTCCAGCCGCGAATTCGTGCACGACCCGATGAACACGCGATCCACAGGAATCTCTTCGATCTGCGCTCCGGGCTTCAGCCCCATGTATTGCAACGCCTGCTCGGTCGCGCGCCGTTCGGCGTCGCTGCTCGCGCCATTCGGCTCCGGCACACGCCCGGTAACCTGCACCACCATCCCCGGATTTGTGCCCCAGGTTACATACGGGGCCAAGCCCGCGGCGTCGATCGTCAGCACCTTATCGAATTGCGCCTCCGAATCGGACGCCAACGTCCGCCAGTAGGCCACCGCATTCTCCCAAGCCTCGCCCTGCGGCGCGAATCTCCGGCCCTTCATGTACGCAAACGTCGTTTCGTCGGGCGCCACCATGGCGGCGCGTGCGCCCGCTTCGATGCTCATGTTGCACAGCGTCATGCGGCCTTCCATGCTGAGCCCTCGAATTACCACGCCTGCGTACTCAATCACGTAGCCAGTCGCCCCGTCGGTGCCAATCTGCCCGATGACTCCGAGCGCGAGGTCTTTCGCTGTGACCCCTTCCGGCAAGCGGCCGCTCACTTCGATCTTCATCGTTTTCGGCTTGTGCTGCGGCAGGCACTGCGTCGCCAGCACGTGTTCCACTTCCGATGTCCCAATGCCGAACGCAAGCCCGCCAAAAGCTCCGTGCGTGCTGGTGTGACTGTCGCCGCATACGATCGTCATGCCCGGCTGGGTCAGCCCCAATTCAGGGCCGATCACGTGCACGATCCCCTGGTCCGGGGAGTCGATGTCGAACAACTGGATGCCGAATTCTTTGCAGTTTTTCTGCAAGGCCTGAATCTGCTTGGCCGCGATCGGATCCGTGATGGGCGTCCCGCGCGGCTCGGTCGGGACGTTGTGATCGACGGTTGCGACCGTGCGGCCCGTTTGCCGCACCCTCCGGCCCGCGGCGCGCAACCCGTCAAAGGCTTGCGGAGAAGTCACCTCGTGCACGAGGTGAAGGTCGATGTATATCAAGGGCGACCGACCGGTCGGTTCGGCCACAATATGAGCCTTCCACACCTTCTCAAATAATGTTCGCTGGCCTGGCATAGGTTCTTGAATCGCTGGACTCCCCGCAGTGTCCCCACCCGGAGGGAGGCTGAATCCTCACACCTTTTATAGTGTATCAATTCCCACAGCCATTCTGAGCAACCGGGGCCGACCAATTCCTCGACAACAGCCTCAGCAGGACGGCACACCCCAGGAAAGGCACCGCCAGCCCCAATTTCAAACTCGACATCTGGGTTGAGGTAAACCCCACGATCAACGGCACGCACGCCGCGCCGAGCCCTGCCAGCGCGAACATCACCGACCCCAGACGCGTGGCGGCCGCTCCAAAGCTGTGCGACAGCAACGCAATTACGATTGGATACACCGGCGAAAGACCCACCCCCACCACTGCCGCGCCCACGATCACTCCAGTCACCGACGGGGTAGCCAGGAGCCCGGCTACGCCCAGCAGGGCGACGATCATGCTCCAGCGCGCCAACTTCACTTCAGGCATGCGCTGCAGCAGTGCCGGCGTAAGAATTCGCCCCAACAGCAGCCCGCCATAGAAAAATGAAGGAGTCGTCACCCACATCGTGCCCGCGCCTTGTATCATCCGCTTCGCATAGGATGCCAACCAGCCGCCCACCGCCGTCTCTGTCCCCACATAGGTGAAGAACAATACCGCCAGGGCGATCGCTGCAGGTGTTCCCAACAAGCGGACCAGCGATTGTTCGGGGGGGGCGGACTCGTCTCGGCTCCTGCTCAGCGACGGCAGGGCGATCCGCCACAGCGCCATCGCAACCACCAGAACGCAGGCAGCTAGCACCCATAGGAACATCGAAGTGCGCTGCGCCCGCTGAAAAGGCGCCAGCAAAAAGGGACAGGCTACCGCGCCCACGCTCCAGGAAAAATTCACCAGCGTCAGAGCCGACGCCTTGGTTTCGGGGTTGACCTCGGCCACCAGCAGGTTGCCAGTCGGAACTATCAGGCCCAATCCGAATCCGAAGCCAGCCACCGACACCATGCCCCACACCCAGGAACCGAGCAGCAGCGTGCTGACGCCCGCAGCCACGAAGGTGAGCCCCAGCACCAGTACCGCCCGGTAGCCGAATCGCGGCACGAGCGCGCCTGAAAGAACAACTCCGCCGGTCGAGCCGACAAACTGCGCGAAGAACAGAAGGCCACCCCGTGTGTCATTGAGCGACCAGCGCGCCGCCAGGGTAGGCAGGATCGGGCCCAACAGCACAGTCACGATTCCGGTTGGAACGAAGGCCACGTTGGCGATCGCCGTAGGCGTGAGGAGCGGCCGGCGGGCGACGTCACTCTCCCAATTTCCCATAAGCTGAATGCGCTTGCCGCCGGCGCGGAAACGTAGCCGGAGAGGCGGCCCTCTAGTGCTTGCCGGTAGGCTTCGCGTCCTCGACTGCCGATGGCCCGGCGCCGCTCACAAGCGAGACGTACCGACCCGTGCATACCCAGCGACCGCTGGTCCCGGTCCATACGTCAACCACGAACGAGCGCCGCTCCTGCAACGCGCCCCCGGATTGTACGCTCTCGCTCAGAACAAAGCTGACCACCGCTGTCTGTTCATTCAGCGAGCGCACCGCCATCTGACGAATGCGAAAGGACCGGAGTTCCTGCGCAAAGACACGCTGTTGCCAGTCGTCGCGAGGAACGGTTCCCGCAACGTTCGGCGACAACTCCAGGAAATCCTCACCCTGCAACCGGTCGAGCGCGGCGGAATCCTTTTGCTGCACGCCCTGTAGCCACTCGGTTTCCAGCTCCGAGAAGACCGTCACCAACCGCGTGGTCGTTACCACCCGCTGCGAGGCGCTCGTCGAGAGAGGATTGCTCTCCTGCACTCGTGCGAGCCCACGCCAACCGGCCACCAAAAAGAAAGCCCAGCAAATACCCATTCCAAGATTCTTCATCACCCACTCCTGCGTCGCACATCGTCTGCGTCCCTGACGATTCTAGATCTCCCCGGGCAATAGCGATGCCGGGAATCCCCCGATTCTGAACCAAGAAAAAGGCCGTCCGACTTCCCGGACGGCCACCATTTGACGTGAAGCTGACACCCTAGAAATTGTAGAAAGTCCCACCCTTCTTCTGATCACAACCGCCCTTGCGCGCGTTCTCCCAGTTCATCTGGATCAGCCAGTTATGCCCTCCCAAGGTCTGGTTGTACGCTCCGCTTCCGACCGTGCCGGTGGTCGGTCCGAACTTCCACGCGCACTTGTCCGCATTTTCACTGCCGGAGCTGTCGTACCAGGCGTTGAGGTCCGGATCCGAAATGGCCTCTTCCGTCTCATGCGCCATGATCGATGCCATTCCGTCCGCGCCACTGTCGCCATTCGGGCTCTTGGTCTGCGCCTCGCATGCCGACGGGCACCGGTCCGGGTTCCCCACGAACGCGTATTTGATATCGGCTCCCGCAATCGTCGCCCGCTTATGCCATCCGCAGTAGAAGAGGCAGAAGCCCGACGTCTCGGTGACGTCCGACGAAGTCAACACGAAGTAGATGCCGTTGGTGTCTGACGGAAGCGCGTGGCTGGTGATTGCGCTGCTGACCACGCTCTGAACCGCGCTGTCGCTGAGTTGCTTGCCCTTCGAGTAGTTGTTCGTCGTGGAAGCAGCCAGCACAAAATCGCCGGTTACGTTGTGAGTGCTGTCGCCGTAAGTGGAGTTGATCAGCGCATACCCCGAGCCTCCCATCCCACCCGAGTCGAACAGGATGTCGATCAAGCTCTTGGTGGTCTGGCTGTCGGAAGCGTGCGGGCCATTCGTCCAGTTGCCGTACCAGATGAAGTAGACGTTGACCGAGCTCGGCATCACCGGTCCTCCGTGATAGCTGATGCCGTTTCCGCTGGTTACACTTTGGTTAACGGCGGCTTCGCCGGGGGCAAGGGCTGCCGACTGCTCGCCCCAGCCTTTCCCGTTGGGCACCATGTGGGTTGCATGTTTGATGCTTTGCGCATTTCCGCAGGTCGCGAACGCGATCATGAGCAGTAACGTCAGAACCCGCTTACGCATGGATCCTCCAGAATCGAGACAGGATTCCCCCGGTGGGTGTCGACACCCACGAAGCATCTGATCTCAGGGTTGTTAACGATACAGTTCTGGGTAATAACGCTAAAAGCACCCCAGCAGCGCGCGCCAGAATAGTATGAGAAATTGTTAATGTCAACCCCGGCGGGGAGGCCGGAAGTTTCCAAACCCCGCGATCGGCGCGGGTTTCGCCCAAACGGCTTGGTTGGTCAGGGTATGATAGAGGACCACGAAATGATCAACGGGAAGCACATCGCCATCGTGCTGCCGGCCTACAACGCCGAGAAAACCCTGGAGGCCACCGTCCGCGAGATTCCGGACGTGGTCGATACCTCCATCCTGGTCGACGATGGCTCCGCCGACGGTACCGTCGACTTGGCCCACCGCCTCGGGCTGCTGGTGTTCGTGCACGACCGCAATTACGGGTACGGCCGCAACCAGCAGACCTGCTATCGCGAAGCCCTTGCTGCCGGGGCCGATGTGGTCATCATGCTGCACCCCGACTATCAGTACACGCCTCTGCTGGTCACCGCCATGGCGAGTCCCGTCGCGTACGGAGTCTACGACGTGGTGCTGGGCTCGCGCATCATTGGTGGCGCCGCGCTCCGCGGTGGCATGCCCGTATACAAATACATCTTCAACCGCGTGTTGACCGCGTTTGAGAATCTCTTTCTGGGTATCAAGCTCTCGGAATATCACACCGGCTACCGGGCGTTCAGCAGGCAGGTATTAACGGAGCTGCCACTGGCCGAAAATTCCGATGACTTCGTTTTCGATAACCAGATGCTGGCCCAGTGCGCGCACTTCGGCTTTCGCATCGGAGAAGTTTCCTGTCCAACGAGGTATTTCGAGGAAGCCTCTTCCATCAACTTCCGCCGCAGCGTGGTCTACGGAGTGGGAGTTGTGGCCACCACCCTGGCGTTCGCCTTGCAGCGCTGGGGCCTGGGACATTTTCGCATTTTCAACGCACGCGGCCGCCGGCTGGAGACGAATGGCGTCACCTACTACGCGCGCGGTGGTAAGCGGACGGCGTAGTTACTGGTCCCGGTGAAGTATTTAGAATGCTTGCCATCGGCAACCGCAGAGGCGCCCATCTTCACGACCTTCTGCTGTGAACTAGCTGGCCTGACTTGGCCGGCGAACCAAAAGGAAAAGGCCGTCGAGATTTCTCTCAACGGCCTTTATTTTATGCCGGCAACGACCTACTCTCCCACACACTTTCGCGTGCAGTACAATCGGCCCTGCGGGGCTTAACTTCCGTGTTCGGGATGGGAACGGGTGGAACCCCCGCGGTAATATCACCGACAAGTCGTAGCTGTCAGCGATCAGCCATCAGCTTTCAGCAACTTTGTGCCGCGCCGACGTTACTGGCTGATGCCCAGCAAACTTGATCAGTTCTCCACCCCCGCCCAGTTCTCAGAGGGCTGAGGGCTGAGAGCTTATTCTCAAAGAGCATGAGGACGAAGCCTCACAACTGAATAGATTGGGTGACTTTTGGAGTCACTACATCGGCTTTTCGTCGGCGCACAACCGTCGGTCTTCTGACTCTCAGATTCACCCAGGTTCTGGCGATCTCTGGAGTTACCGCAGCATTCGAACAAGTTCGAACTGAAAGCTGACGGCTGAAAACTGACGGCTGTTTTACTGCACCGAGTAAATTTTATGGTCAAGCCGAACGGGCGATTAGTACTGGTAAGCTGCACGCATCACTGCGCTTCCACTTCCAGCCTATCAACCAGGTAGTCTTCCTGGGCCCTTCTTATCCCTTACGGGTTGGGA
>DATMPS010000083.1:0-3079 GCA_035567435.1 Terriglobales bacterium
ACCAGCAGCCACGCGGTCTTGTGTATCCGCCACACTGGGCAAGCATAGCAAACGTCGGACTTCAGACATCAGACCTCGGAGGTCGGACTTCGGACATCAGACCCGTTCGTCGGTGCCTACAGGTCTGGGGTCCGAGGTCTGAAGTCCGACGTCCGAGGTCTGGTTCTCCCAGCGATTACGCGCATTCAATTTTTCGATCTGCGCCACCCCCAACCCATCGGCTAAGATGTGGGGCTCGTATGGGGCCTCTCCTCCGGGATAGAATTCTTCTGCTACAGTTCTTTTGCACCACAGGAGCACTCAGCCCGGTGATCGTGTCGGTCCAGGGCGGCGTTAGAGACTTGACGCTGCTCGACCCTGACGATTCTGGATCGCATATCAGCTAGCCCGCCTCGCAATGGCATCTCCTTTACAACCCGCAGGCTCAGCCAGCAGCCGCGTTCGCATCGTGGTCGCGACGTCGGTGATGCTGACGTTCATCTCGTACTGGCGAGCGGCTGCGATTGTGTTGAACGACCTGGGGTCGTCCGCCTTCTATGCTGCGGGTATCGCGGAGCAGGCCATCGGGAAGTCGGCTCCCTGGTTCATCCTGGCGGTGATGCTGTTCTCCTTCGCCGTGCGGGCGGTTTACGTGGAGAGTTGTTCCATGTTCGTCCGCGGGGGCGTCTACCGGGTAGTTAAGGAGGCTCTGGGCGGGACGCTGGCTAAGATTAGCGTGTCGGCCCTGATGTTCGATTACATCCTGACCGGTCCGATCTCGGGAGTTTCCGCGGGGCAATACATTGCCGGACTGATCAACGACACCTTCATCACAGCCGATACCCACGGCTGGATCCCGCGCGCCCTGCACAACATCTTTCACGGGACGCCTCACGTCGATGTCAATTGGACTTCCGTAGTATTCGCTCTGATCGTGACCGTTTACTTCTGGTGGCAGAACACCAAGGGTATTCAGGAATCGAGCGAGAAAGCGTTACGGGTAATGCAGATCACCACCGTGATGGTGGTCATCCTGCTGGCTTGGTCTGCGCTGACCCTGCTGAAGCAGGGATACCAGTCGGTTCCGTTACCCACCGCCGACAGCCTGAAGTTCAGCGCCGAAGCTCTGGGTTTCTTGAAGCACACGGACCTGGCGCACGGGCTCGCCTCCAAGTTTGCCATTCTCGGCATCCTGATTGCCTTTGGACATTCCGTGTTGGCCATGAGCGGCGAGGAATCGCTGGCTCAGGTCAACCGCGAACTGGCCCATCCCAAACTGAAGAACCTGAAGCGCGCGGCCATCATCATCGCGGTCTACAGTTTCGTTTTTACCGGGCTCACGGCGTTACTGTTCGTGATGATTATTCCGGACTCGGTGCGAGTCCCGATTTACAAGGACAACCTCATCGCCGGGCTGGCCATGTATCAGTACGGGCCCCTGCTGCTGCGGCTGGCGTTTCGTGCCTTTGTGGTAGTGGTGGGTTTCCTGATCCTGTCGGGCGCGGTCAACACAGCCATCATCGGTTCGAACGGTGTCCTCAACCGCATTTCGGAGGATGGGGTTCTCACCGACTGGTTCCGGCAGCCGCATCCGCGATTCGGCACCACCTACCGGATCGTCAACCTGGTGGTACTGCTCCAGATTTTTACCATCCTGGTGAGCCACGGCAATGTCTATCTTCTGGGCGAGGCGTACGCGTTCGGAGTGATCTGGAGCTTCACTTTCAACAGCCTGGCCATGCTGGTGTTGCGCATCAAGTACAAAGGCGAACGGGGATGGAAGGTGCCACCCAACCTGACCATCGCCGGCCACGAGTTGCCGGTTGGACTGTTCTCGGTCTTTCTTGTGCTGTTGTGCACGGCGATCCTGAACCTGTTCACCAAGTCGATTGCCACGATTGCTGGCCTCTCTTTTGCCGGTGCTTTCTTCGTGATCTTCACAGTTTCGGAACGCGTCAACCGCAGTAAGCACGCCGCGGCCGAGCAACACATGAAGGAACACTTCCAGCTCCTGCAAAGTGATACGGTGGAGCGCTCCGGCCTGGGGATCCGTGCCGGGAATGTGATGGTGACGGTCCGCGACTACAACACGCTGAACCACCTGAGGTGGGCGCTGGAGCGCATCGACACCAAGGAGCAGGACATCGTAGTCATGTCAGCGCGGGTGAGCCAGTTCGGCTCGGCGGCCTACGATCTTTCTACCGAGCAGATCTTCAGTGACTACGAGCAGCAGCTGTTTACGCGCGCGGTGTCGGTGGCCGAAGGCTTTGGCAAGCATGTTTCGCTGCTGGTTGTGCCTGCCCGCGACCCCTGGTCGGCGATTGTACAGACCGCCAACAATCTGGAAGCTTCCGCCGTGGTCTCAGGCATCTCGAGCAAAATGAGCGCCCAGGAACAGGCTTTCTATCTGGGCCATGCCTGGGAGGCGATGCCCGAGCCCAAGCGGCAATTTATTTTCCAGGTGGTTTATCCTGACCTCAAAGTGGACACGTTCCACATCGGTCCACATACGCCGTCATTGAAAACCGAAGACGTCCATCTGGTGCACCGCCTGTGGCTGAACATTACACGCGAGCCGGGATTGGAGACGCTGCATCACCACGATATCCTGACCGAGGCCCTTACCCGTTTTGCCCGCGAGTATGCCGGTCACGACCGTCAAGACATTCTGAGAGAGCTGCGGAAGCAGTCCGGCGTGACGGTGACGACTCGGGCTTTGGGCGACGGCGACGGACTTACCACGGCAAACGTACTTCCTCCGGGCACGCCGCAGCCCGAGACCAAAGACAGCGACGACGGTCCACCCACCCCGCCGGTCGTAGGACCATAGCCGGTTCAATGTATGTAGGCGCGAGCGCCCCGCTCGTGCTCCCCGACCCCGGAAGCCGGGTGCCGGTTGCCCACCCTTCGATTTTGAAGGATGGGATTCCACTGACCCTCTCCGTTGGGATTGTTTCTCATGTCACGAGGCGCCCCCCTCACGCAGGTGCAGTAGTGATTTCCATCCCCCATCCTTATTCGCAAACTAAGCGAAAAGGATGGGGCACCCGCACGTTGGTGCCTTGCCCCGGCCAACACGCTCTTCTATGATCGAGCACAG